>NZ_JAHKQZ010000001.1:0-447058 GCF_019345585.1 Shewanella sp. NKUCC05_KAH | reverse complement strand
TGCTCAAAGAAATTATCGGTTAGTAAATCAAAAAGGAGATAAGTCATTTACACTTTATCCACTAAACCTATAACAAGTTTATCAACGAACGCCACTTCGTGGCTGGACAGCTTAAAGCGTGGCTTCGCCACAGGCTGCCCGTTATAAAGGCGTTATGCATTTTGAGGTTTATGTGCACAGAATTTTATGGTTGATCTCTGGCCTGCTTGCAAGTAGCGCATTTGCTTCAGATCTAGCTACACACAAGGCCGGAATCTGGACTATTGAATCTACCGAAAATATGAGTCGGTGGGTCATCATTCATAACCTTGAGAGCGCAGCGACTACCGGTGTATTTCATATTGAAGTGATTGGTCGAAAACATGGCAATGCTGCTTGGCAAGTCGAGCGCCTAGTTCGCCATATGGCAATCACAGAAAAAGTATTGAAGGCCAGTGTTAAAGACCCTCTGAATAAAGGCGGTGTTTATCCTGAATCTTTTGACAATGCTTATTCGTCTTGGCAGAAAGAAAACAATGGCAAGGGTGGGGCAATTTGCGACACATCCTTAATAGAGTGCATGTAAATGCATAATCAGGCGTTGTAGTGGATGCCCGACACTGTGCGCTTACTTGCACAATGTGCAAGTAAGCACTCCGTTCCGGCCACCACTGAACTTGGCGTTATGTTTCAGGACAGTCATGAGTGAATATTTGGAATTTGAGCGATTATCCGAAATAGATGATCTGCTGAAACTAAGAGTGAAAGGCGAAAGTAGCGGATTTGCCGGTATAGCCGATTGCTACGTTAATGAAGACCAATTTCAAGAGTTTTGCACTCAACTAATTGGCTTTCCCAAGAAACGAGAGGATAGCGTTCGGTTTTGCTCTGGTGAGAGTGATCAGTTGTCTCATTTCGATATTGTGTTCTCTTGCGCCGATAATTCTGGGCGCATACTGGCGGCTATACAAATTGTATCCAGAGATACCCGTTATCCCCGAGAAAAGGTATGTTTTGTAGCTTCATTCTCATTTAAGGTTGAGCCAGCCGCATTTGATCGTTTTGTAGGTGGCTTATCTCGGGTATCGGTAATTAATAATGTGGGTTCAAAAGCGGCCCTAGTAAATGAAACATAATAATAGGCATCACTTGCGGCCTGCGGCCGCTGGGAGGCCAACCCGCTGCGCCTCGTTGCCTGTGTGTGGTGCGTTAGGCCCCTTTGCTATATGCCACTGATAAGAATCAATTTACTGTTACTGTTCAGCTTATTGGCAACAATAGTATTACTGGTTGCTGCTTTCTTTTCTTACGATTTAGCGCATGGAAATTTATGGCGTTTTTTATCATGGCCTGCTCATAAGGCTCGCCTCTGGAATGGCGGCATCGTGCTCCAATCAATAACTGACTTCATATTCACAAAGTACAGCCAAGGCAATGTACATATCGCAGAAGCCTTGATATTAATTTTTACGTGGTGGCCAGTAACATTTGCAGCCATGTACTTTACATTCCGAACCAAGCGTAAAGGCCCCTAACTAGTGGTTCAAATCGCTCGCTTCGTTCACTGGGACGGGCCCCGCCCCTTAACCAAACGTTAGGTTTCGAAACATGGTCGCACATCGACTATTTTTTGTTTCTATCCTACACGGTCTATGTTGCGGGTTGTACGGGTGTCATGGGTAGTTCGCACTAACTCATAATGGGGCAGAAGTGAGTTAAAGCAACTTGTCGAATCAAATTGCATTGTGATTTGAATATTGACAGGTTAAGTCCATGACTAATCCAGTTTAATCATGCGTTCAGTTTGATCTGTTCTTAGACCACTATCTTCACCTGCAGACGTGTCACCCGATAACATTACGCTTCATGCCCTGTCGTCAGCTTTAACCAATCCCAATACAAATCATGAGCCGTGGGCAGTAATGCACTAATGCGGTGGTCGATCATGGCCGGTATCTAAGAGTGTTGTTCCTATGTTCCTGCCGCGTGTTAACACTGCAAGTGTGTCTGCTAATTTTATGCTGGCTAATTGCTTGTTGGGATAAAGGGATGGATAGGGCCGATGCCTAGCATTAATGTGCATGTTTACGTTTGTAAGCGGCTTTACCTGCAGATGCATTAGGCGTTCAGATATTCGCTTATGTCTGTGGGTGAAGTCAGCTTTGATAGGGCAGATATAGGCGTGTTGTATCGCGATGGCGAGTGGCAGATACCGCACGTTTTCTTTGCTGTAGTTGTTACTTATATGTTGTGTGGTGATAGGGGGATTACACCGTTATGGTTCAACAGTGCTTCGATGCGGCCTAGATAATCCCTAGATCCACTCAAAAAGTTGGGAGCACTCTAGACCATGCAGCAGTAGGGCTATAGGCGAGTCATTGCATCAACCCTACAGGAGGATGCAACGACTCGCTTTTGTTGGCCTTATGTTAATTTTATCAGGTTAAAAAGATCAGGGGAATTGCGAGGTTTTGAGTAGTCTTGCGTGAGCTCCAAGCGCTCAATCTCCACTCGACATCACACTTCTGGACAAAAGCGAGCTAGGTTTTTTATTCTAATTCGTAGAGTTTGGATTAAAATTTCTATGGATTAACGCCGCCTACAGCCGCCTAGCGCAGCGAGGTCCAGCGCGCAAAGATGCTTGGCTTTATTATGTGTGTGATACAAGGTAAGAGCCATATTCATCTTGAATAACGCCTTGGTTTACAAAATTGAGCGAACTTATACCCAACTCTTTAGTCGCATTCTCGATATTTTCAGAGTGTACCACTTTGGCCGGCTCATAGTACTCACCTGTTGGAGAGTCAAAGGTATAGATATCTAGGTAATCTTCTGAACCTTGGTCATAAACTTCCCAAAGACTACCGCTAATACCTTTCTCCGTCTTTGCAAAGGAAGCCCAACGAATGCACCTTTCATCATTGAGTGTGAACCCTCCGAGGAATATCTCAATTAACTTTCCGCGATGCAGCGCGGAATTCGCTTCTTCAATAGTGAGGTATCTACGAGTCATAATTTATCCAAAATTGAATTGCCACCGTTACTTTGGTCACTTTGAAGCATTACTAAAATTTGTTCAACTAGCGGATTACTTGCAAAGTGCTGATGTGGAACAAAAATCATTTTGGGGCATAAACGTGCCAGAACGGTTCGGCCTGACACGAGTATGGACCAGAGCTCGCGAGCCCGAAGCTCGCGCAAATGCCAGCATGATACGCGTGAATCTGTCTATTCTAGAGTAATTCACTGAAACTAAACATTAAATTTTTTCATTAGAAAATATCTTGCTGGACTGCCAGAAAATTCAGGAATGACACCTGCAAGTTCAAAACCTATTTTTTGATAAAAAATTGGTGCTTGAATTGATAAGGTGTCCAATTGTGCTATTAGGCATCCTCTGTTTTTAGCTTCTAATTCAGCCATGAGCATCAACTCACGTCCTAAGCCTGCACCTCTATGCTTTTTAGCAACCCATACAACATCAATTAAAAAATTTCTGTATATGGTTCTACCTGATATGCCACCAATAAGTTGATCACTTTCATCTCTAGCGGTCAGCATCAACGGCTGTGCTGCTTCATTTCCTATTTGCTCATGAATATGTTCTCTAACACCTTCAATCAGCGCGTTAAAAATTGTTGGTTCTTGCTCATTTATCACTTGAAATTTCATTAACATACCTTAGCGTTAATCTATAACTCGTCATTGATTTTTGGTTAAAACTGGATTGGTGGTTTTTAATGAAGAATGTTGCTTTAGTAACCTGCCAAATCCTGCCAAATTCCGGTAAGTGAAATGAGTTCTTCAGGTGGTGTTGCTGCTGCTCGCCAATAATGCCGACCATCGCCGGTGCGCTTTAACAGCTTATGGTTACACAATTCTCGCCTAATAAGCGCGAAGTCAGCAAATCCAAGAAAACGCTTAATTACGCTATTAACGTCCTGTTCACTGTAGGATTGTTGGTACTGAAAACGGCACCAAAAAAACCATAAACTTTGATCTTGAAGGGCACGTTTAGCTGGCCACGCTCTAAGGATGTAATTTGAGTCCATGAAAGGTTGTAGCTTTCGCGGAATCATAATATCAAGTTGTTTGGGTTTGTTTAATTTGACCGCATTATTTGTAGTTAACGCAGCATCACGAAAATGTTGGAAATTGGCATGTCCTGCCGACTGGGCAAGAATATTGAGCATTTCAAGGTGCGAAGGAAACCTTTCACAATTTTTAAATTGATTACGCAGATATTTAGCCAGCGTCGAAATATCTTCACAGCTAAAAGGGATGATTTGTTTCGTCATAGTGATACCCGTTTATGGGTGCCCACAATTAAGTTGTCTATTTGCAATGCAAACAGAGTCACGATCGCCGTCCTACGACATAGGCACACAATATACAAAGTACCTTTATATTTAACGTTTCGGCAGGTTTAGCTCTACGATTTTTCGTAGCGGCGATGCCTAGGTGAACTGCCGACCAGCCCGTATTATTAATTAACAAGATCAATATGACAAGTTTTTAATGTGACTTAAAAGCGGCTACAAAACGAGAAAAATAATAAAATCATGACAGCGATTTTAAGAGCTCTCGAACCAGAAATCGTTCTCTCAAATAGCATACCAAGCCAGTGAATCAGACTAGGCAAGTATGATTCACTGTAACGATTTTTGAACTCCCTCATGGTCAGGTCATACTTTTGGGTATCCATTACTTTATGTATATCTAACTATCAGACTAAGCAAGAGCTAGCCTTCGAGCCGTGGCAAGCTTTGGGGCAGAAGTGAGCTAAAGCTACCTGTCGGATCTAATTGCATCGTGCGTTCTGTTTGACCTGTTCTTAGACCACTTTCTTCACCTGCAGACGTGTCACCCGAGCACCTTACGCGTCATGCCTAGTCGTCAGCTTTATCTAATCCCAATACAAATCATGAGCCGTGGGCAGTAATGCACTAATGCGGTGGTCGATCATGGCTGGTATCTAAGAGTGTTGTTCCACTTGGTCCTATGATCCTGCCGTGTTGATCTGCAGGTGTGTCGCTAATCTCACGCTGGCTAATTGCTTGTTGGGATAAGGGTATGGATAGGGCTGATATCTAGCATCAAGGTGAATGCTTACGTTCGTTAGCTGCTTAATACCTGCAGATGCATTAGTCATTCAGGTATTCGCTTATGTCTGTGGGTGAAGTCGGCATTGATAGGGCATATATAGGCGTGTTGTACAGCGATGGCGAGTGGCGGATACCGCACGTTTCCTTAGTCTTATTTGTTACATGTGTGTTGTTTTGAGATAGGTGTATTACACCATTGGGATTCAACAGTACTTCGATGCGGCCTAGATAATCCCTAGATCCCCTCAAAAAGTTGGGAGCACTCAAACCCATGCAGCAGTAGGGCTACAGGCGAGTCGTTGCATCAACCCTAGAGGAGGATGCAATGACTCGCTTTTGTTGCTTTTGTGTTAACACTTGAGGGCGTAAAGGGTAGGGCAAAAGGTGAGTTTTTTGGTAGTTCTGGGTGAATTGATGGCGCCCAAATGGATCCTTCTATTCGGCTCACTGTTTCGGTCGCGGCCTCATCCTGCGAAGGCGTTATCCGCTCCCCGTTTTTAGTCATCGAAAGCAGGCGAACTGGGATGATCTGCACACTGTTTCTGGGTGATTGAACTCGTTTTTAGGCTCATGCTGCCTTAATCTGAATTGTTATTGATATGTTTCTATTCAATGGGTGTTGCTCAGTGTGTTGCACCAATATGGTTCAACCGTTTTTCGATGCGGCCTAGATAATCCCTAGATAGCCTCAAAAAGTTGGGAGCACTCTAGCCCATGCAGCAGTAAGGCTACAGACGAGTCATTGCATCAACCCTAGTGGAGGATGCAATAGCGTGCATTTGTTGCTTTGGTGTTAAATATTGACGATAGGGTGAAGAGGGTAAAAGCCAAGGTTTTAAACGGTTTTTGACGGTTTTATGTGAACAGTAGCTGTCTAGGCCTTGGCTCATTTTAACCGAGTGCCTGACTCGTTCTCTTTACCTATATTAGTCATCCTGCATGGATAGGAATGGAGCGATGATCATGTGCAATTATGAGGAATTTTGATTTTCAGATGGGCGGATTTCGTGCCTCGCCGATGCTCACGGTTTGATTGAAGCAGAACGCGACACCTTATGGTGATGAGAATCACTCGCAACACGATGTAGATGCGAACTATTATCATCGCGGGTCCTTCCGGCTCGGTTGATTGCGGGTTCGGTGACGCGCAGTGCTTCACTACATATGAGGATTTTAGAGGGCTTGGTTGTTGTTTTATTAGCGGGCTTTTAGGGGGCGTTCATAATATTGAACGCTATATATGGTGTTGATTATAAATAATTATTCTCCTTACTTTCTCCGAAGCTCAAAAATAGGTGTGCTCGGATATACCAACTTCGACAGATCGATTTTGTGATCCTTTGATCTTTGCTTTATGCGCCAATGTTATATCTCCATTTTTTTACTTCGGAGGATGAGGTAGTGGCGATATAAGCGGAGCAAAGAGGGCTAAACCACCTTCTTAGGAAGGTGGTTTATTTCAATTTGGCTTATTTTTTAAAGAATGCTTCGTTTGTACCGTATGGGCCTAGGTTAAGATCACGTTTACGAATGGCATCAACACGATCAAAGGCTTCTTCAGCCACTCTCAAGTTTTTCACATCTTTGCGCCAATAGTATTTAAAACCATCAAAGTGAGCATTATTCGGATACCAGTAGAACACGCCTAAACCCTCTTTGTTTAAAATTGGCGTGTTGTGGATATGAGCCCCAGGTATGTAGAAGTATTGACCTTTAGCTAGGGTTTCAAATTTATTGTTTGCTAATGTTTTACTTGTGCCATTTACGACGTAATAACACTCAGGTTGGCCATGAAAGTGCGGCTCATGATCTGACTTGCCACCATTAGTAATACCGATAACAACTGGGCTGTCAGACAATTCTTTCCAAATATAGCCAACGGGAGAGTTTTTAGGGTCGCAGTTTTTTGCTTCTAGGACATTGCCATTATCATCCAAGGTTTTACAGAAACGTTGATCCGCGGCGATGCTGTCGTTGGGTTTAATGGTATTAAAATCGATTTTGCCTGCTTCCCAATCAGTAATATAAGCTTCAATTTCTGGGTTACGACATTGCTCAGGCATAGTATCTTGTGGGACATAAGGAGTACTGTCCGCTGGCACCGGTGTCATTTGTTGGTATGGAAGTTGTGCATGGTTACATTGTGGGCCTTGCGCCATAGCTGCCGTTGATGCCAATGCGGCGATTCCAAAAAGCATTTTTAATTTCATCATTATCTATCCTATTGTCTTAATTTTTAAAATGGCGGTATTGTGTTGGTATTATTGTTCTGTCACTAACAATAAAGAGATTGGTCTACCGCAAAGGTGAAATGGATCACGTCATGTTTTCAGTGGCAAACTTATTCGTGACTCTGCTCGCGAATAATCTTATCTGCGACCCTAGCATTAGAAATAGAATTGCAGACTGACTTGTGCATAGTTGGAGGCTCCCTGAGTTGCCCTGGGCTGGGATACTGTGGGCACAAGAGAAGTGATATTGTCTTGCATTTGATAACGACCTATTTCAGCGCCTAAAGTGAGTGATTGGGTTAAATTGGTGAATAAGTTAACCCCAGAATGACTACGATCTGTTTGTTCTACTTTTGTGGATGTGTGCCCATAAAAGATACTTGAACGTGTGTGTTGGGTCCAAAAGTGCCTATAGGCGAACATGACGGATAAAGAATTTTCTAATTGCCCATCTGTGATATCTCTAGCTGCATCGGTTCCTACATAGCGCCCTAAATGACCATAGTGCAATTGAATACGAAGATCATCTTTCCCTATGGAATGTATTTTTGCCGCTATTGATGTACCACCACCCCATTGGGCTGTATCGGCGGAGTCTAAATATCTTAGTAAACCTGATATCGACACATTACCCCAGTCACCCGATTGGTTGTAACGAACGATCATGTCTGGCAGATAATCATGGTTGGTATCAATCCATAGCGGTTCTGTTGACGTGAGTGCTGTGGCGAATTTAGTTTGTGCACTTGCTTGTTCTGGTGATTGAGTTCCGTAGGTGTAGGGGTTTTCTAGGGCAAACTGCCAATGGGCTGTGTCATAGCGTACCAGCGCTTGTCTTATCATGGCTTGACCAACTAATGGCCCGCCTAAATCGGCTGTTTCAGCAAAGGTGCTGGTATTGACTAAGGTGGACCAAGTTTGCCCAGCCGTTACGCCTTGGTAGGATATAAATGCGTGCCTTAGGCGGGGGCTGTAGGAATTGGAAATGATCGGATTCCCCTGTGCCGAGCCAACAAAGTCAATTTCAGCAAAGGCTTGAACTTCATTTGAGGTGATGGTCATATTTACGCGACTTTCTTGCGCACTGAATTGAGTACGTTTAGTGTTATCCGCGAAAGAACCTCCACCTGTCCAACTGTCTTGAAACTTCAGATTACCTTCAACATAACGTGCGTTTGCCTTAATAAATCCCCCCATTTGTAACTCTGTTCCATAGAGTGGTGAAAACGGAATAAAAAATAGGGATAAGGCGAGTAAAGTGTGTTGCTTCATGGTTGGCTAAATCACATTGAAAAATAAAAAATGCCCTAATAAATAGGGCATAAAAAGAAGGGTCGATCAAAACCGCTGGAACGTCCCGATCGACTTGATTATTACAAACAAGAGTTAGAATGGAGAGTTAGAAATAATAGCCAAAGTTGATGTTAATGCGTTTATCCCAATCATTACCGACTTCCGGTAATCCAACATGGTCGTTATTGGCAGTAGAGAAGGTCATATTTTTACCCATAACAAAGTCGATCATTGTGTAGGTAGGACCTGCAGAAATCGCCATACCAGTGACGTTTTGCATACTGTTATCGTAGCTATCATCATCAACATCTGGCGTCATTAAACCAAAGTCGTTGTAGAACTTAATGCTACCCCAATCTGTGTTCACGGTTTTGGCAATGTTGATGTTATAGGCTTGGCCCTTAGAAGCAATTTCATACTGCCAGCTCACTACTGACACGCCAATTTTATTGGAGTCGATAGCATCTGCAGCATCGTATTCATATTGCATGGCTTGCATTTGTAAATTCCAGCCTTTGTAGCTGCTGTCTAAATGCAATGCTACGGCATAGCGATCGCCATTGTTGCCCGTCTCGCTGTTGTAGATTTGGCCATACTGCACAGAGCCACCAAAGGTAGTCGAGCCGCCTTCGTATTCTGTTGTATAAGTTTGGCGCACGTTTAACTGGTTAGTCTCTTCATTGTGATACTCAGTGCCATTGATGGTACCGGTATACAAATCGGTCGAATAACGCTTGTTCTCGGTCGCACCATATTCAGCATTTTTGTAAAAGGCTAAATCAGTATGCCAGCCATTTTTTTCGTAAGTGGCTTTAAGACCGATATCATGATCATCCTCAAAACCTAAGTAGTAAGGTAGACCAAACCACCAACTGTTAGAAATAAACTCGCGATTACCAAAGGGGACCTTGTTGATACCAAATTGCAGTTGCCAGTCTGGATCAATGTTGTAGTAACCATAACCGTACTTGATATAGTTAGTGCCTGAAGTAAAACGGTATTCTGCGGCTAAACCGAAGTCGCCTTTTTTACCATCAAATTTAATTGCGGCCATATCAAAATTAAAATCGCCGCCTTTGTCTTTTGAGGCTTTGTCATAATCTTTATAACCATAGTTAACACGCACTGCACCGCCAACGTTAATACCATCTTCTTGTTGTTCTGCAGCAAAAGCGGCTGAACTCGACATGGCCATTGCAGTTGCAACCATGGACAACATAAACCGAGTGGATTGTTTCATCATCGTTACCTTTTATTTTAGTATTTGAATTTTAATAATTAATTTACATTTCTTTGAACCAAGTACGGTGGCATTCAGCACAAACTGGGGCCTTTTTTTCGTGTTCAGCGTGGCAGGCTAAGCAGCTTGCACCTTCGTTGTAGTGCAACGATTTGTGCGGATGAGCCTCTGGGATCGGTAGCTTTTTCTCGTCAACGGGGATACTGGTTATGTCACCGTGACATTCAACGCACGCTGCGTCGGTAGCATTTTGCTTACCTGAACCTTGGTGACAGCTTTTACAGCCTTCTTGATAGAGAGACTCATGATTTACTCGGCCTTGAGTACTGCCTTTCATTTTTACCAGCTCTCCGGCGTTTACATTGCCAGCAAATACGAATCCAATAAGGAGTGTGAGTAGTAATTTATTCATAATATTTAAGCCTGCATGTCAGATTTGATGGTTTCAGATACGATAATTCCCATCGTCAAGCACTCTAGGCATGCCGTTGAACTTAAACGTGTTCCACCATGTGTACCACCGGTCGCTTCGCCAACTGCATACAGTTTCTTAATTGTCGTTAACGATTGACTGTGCATAACACGGGCACCTAAATCGGTTTTTAATCCTCCCATGCAGTAATGCACTTTTGGCCAGATCCGCGAGACAATAAAGGGAGGTTTTAGCTGTACAGCCGTATCCATCATGCGGCCAAAGAGTGGATCAACACCTTTAGGTACTTGTTGGTTGTACTCAGTAACGGTTTGTTTTAACTCATTTAGTGGGATATTAAACTGCTTAGCTAATTGCTCTAGGCTATCGACTTTCCAGGCAATTTGGTCACGCACGGCACGGGTGACGCGTTCATCGCCAACATGGTCATCATGATTAAAAAACACGACAGGATAAGCGGGGGAACCATCTGCATTACGGTTTTTCATTATGGCGTCAGAGCAGGTTTTTCTGTCGGCACGTTCATTCATAAACCGTTTACCATCAAGAACATTGACGGAAATGCCCTTATGGAAACCAATCGACAGTAACGCATTTGACCAACCGAAGCCGCCTTCATCAGGCGAACCCCAGTGGCCAGTTTGAATAAAGCTCATATGTATAGGCAGTGCACCGTGTGCCATGGCTGTAAGGGTGACTTCTCCAGTCGCTCCTAGCGCATTGGTGCAATCAAGTGTCTTATCAAGCGATGGATCAACCAGCTCACGCAGTTTTAAATTTCGAGAAAAACCACCGTGGGCAAGGATAACGGCCTTGTTAGCTTTGATATAGATTGTTTTGCCGGTTTTGAGATCGGGGAAACGATAATTTTGGCGAACTTTGAGGCCGATAATTTCCTGACCATCCATTATGAAATCTTCAACATAGTGTTGAAGACGATATTCAACTCCTTCTTTTTTACCCACTTCATAAAGTTTAGTGGTGATATCGCCGCCCACACCGTGTTGGGTACGAATCGCTCGTGCTTTATTATGTCCACCCACTTGCTGGTTAAATCCTTCGCGAAACTTTACCCCTGCATTAATACACAGGTCATAGGCATCCAGTGCGCGATTAGCCATTTGGCGCAACATGTCAGTATTTTGCATACCGCGGCCAGAAATGATTTGATCTTTAACCAGTTCCTCTGGCGAATCATCTTGAATGCCTTGGGCTAATTGGATTGGATTTTTGGGAATGGCTAGCCAACCGCCATTAATCGCAGAGTTACCGCCAATGACTTGCATTTTTTCCAATACAAGTACGGAACCAAGACCTTGGCGTTTAGAATTGAGTGAAGCAGATAAACCCGCGAAACCTGAACCCACGACGATAACATCGCGTGTTTCATCCCATTTTATGTTTGATGCGCACTCATTAGCTGATGCTGCACTTGGCAGTGCGGCTGCAATACCGCCAATAGCTGCACCTGCACCCAGTTTTAAAAAGTTTCTTCTATTATGCATGTTGTTCACCCTCTACTTCAGTATGCAAGCAAGATAGAGGCTATGGGGCAGGCTAAAGGTGAACTAAGTCACGGCTTTTTTGGAGTGGCAAACTTATTCGTGAGTTATGTCTAGAATAATCTTTTTTGAAAATGAAAGTTTTTTGCAACAAAAATGTAAGTGAAGGGATTTTAATCTTTGAAAAAAACTTGTTGTTGCAATGTATGCTTGAGGTAACTCACAAAGAACATAAATAAAATGCTCACTTGCGTGAGCTTTATCCCGATTAGTCATCCTTACCCTATAACAGGTATAAGTTAACAACGCATAATCCACGCTTACTTAGCGTTTTATTCGGGTTTAGTGCATGAAATGTCCTTCTGACACACTATCTATTTTAAGGTGCAATCAAATACTGGATGCAGCTGAGCTGTTGATTGAGTCGCAAGGCATCGTCTCTTTTAAGTTTTCTCAACTGGCTAAAGAAGTCGGTTGTTCTACTGGCACCTTGTACAAATTTTTTGAACGAAAAGAAGACGTTTTAGTTTGTCTGTTCCTAAGAAGTGCAACCTCTAATCACTTGCCAATTTTTATTAATAAAAATCCTGAATTAACGGCTAAAGAACGAGTATTGTTGCCAATTCTATTTACCTTTGAAACGATAAAACGCAGCAAAAGCTTTGCAACGTTACGTTCTGTTTCTGTTAATACTATGGTATGGCAACTTGCCAGTGATGAAAAAGTCGAACGCTTTAAAAAGCGCATTAATGCGTTCTGGGGCTGGTTTACTGACTCGCTCAATCTAGCAGTAGAAAAAGGGGAATTAGAGGCGACACCATTACAGGTAAAGGAGTTAGTACAGGGCATCACCTTTTATTTAACCGGGGCGTTAACTCAATTTGAGAGCCAGCTTATCGCGCCAGAATACCTTTCTAATCGTCGCGAAACCTGTTACCGACATTTGGCTAAATTGATGGGGCAATATAAGTGGAAAATGCCCTTAACCCCAGAATTATATGATTCTTTAGAGGCCAGAACGATTAAGTTCTTCGACCAACATTATCGTGATCATATGAGTTGCGCTGCATGTAGTGCGCTGTCTTGTACAAATGGTGTTGGGGGTAACGGTGATTGAAATCAACAAAGCTCTGTTTCAGTAGGTTTTATACTTGTGCCCAAATTCAACTCAGAAGAATGGTTTCTTTTACGGATAATTTATCAAACTAGTGTGTTGCGGCTCTTCATAGCAATCTAGTTTTTGATCAAACTTTATTATGCTTCTAGATAAAGTCGGAGCGACGTTGGCCTGAATAAAGTCATCAGGCTAGGTATGCCTGCAAATAATTCGTTCGCTGTTCATATTTTCAGCATGAAATATTCGTTTAAAAAAATAGATTAGATTTGCTTGTGCTAAAAATAGTGCAAATTGTACGGTCAAATACAGTGTAAGCTATTGAATACACAGGCTGCACATTTCGCATTTGCATGTAAATGCACATAAATTATTAGGGTAATTAAAACGTGCAAAATTACATAATTTATGTTTAAATTTAGCAGGTTATGATTAAACGGTTCACTGTCATGGGGTGTCAGGGGTCGGAGGTTCGAATCCTCTCATACCGACCAAATTCCTCTTTTTATAAGAGTTAAAAAGCCTGCAAACTTAATCGTTTGCAGGCTTTTTTATTTTTATGCAATTTTAAAGTTCTTTTTAAGCATGCCAAAAGACTTAGGTATATGCATGGTAAAGTGTCCTAGCTTGAATCATGAAAAAACATAATAAATATGGGCAGGCTGCGCGTAGCTGCGACTTTATCATAGTGTTGAATCACCCCGAGGTTTGATTGATAGGGGGGGATGTATAAGTTGTATTGTTAAATAGAAATTTTCTGAAAGCTTTGGGTAATGCTTTGAAGATTCAGAAGTGGCATTTATTGGGAGCAAAAAAATTAGTTGGACACACTTTTGTTCCCATCTTATAGTTGAATAAACTGCATTAAAAAACCCAAATACCACGCCAACAAAGACGCCCAAGTATAACCCCAAACTGCCATCAATAAAGCAGCGGAAGCCAGCCTTGGGTGAAAAGCGCTGGCGATAACTGGTGCAGAAGCCGCACCACCAATATTACACTGACTCGCGATCGCGAAGTACATGATAGGTAATCGAAAAAATACAGTAAAAATAAATAAGATAATAATGTGTATAGAGAACCAAATAAGAGCGATACAAACGTAATAGGGCGCGGTGCTCAATGCGCTAATATCAAAGTTCAACCCCATCAACATTATCATTATATAGATAAAAAAAAGAGCTGCCTGCTGAGTTTCCTTGACTAACACATGTCTTGCATTTGTTAATGAAAATAATAATCCTAAAAAAGTTGCAATTAATACTGACCAAAAAAATTCAGAAGTAAGATTGTATTTAAATAAGTGTGGGAAACTATTAGCGATTCTTGTTGCAAGGAAAGATGATAATTTTTCACTAAAGAGAATTACAATGAAAAAAGTCAAGCTCAATATCAGAATCCAATAATAGCTTGTTTGTTTTCCTATCACTTTACGTTTGATGTCAGTGCAAAATATCGGTCTATAGCTTTTATCAGCTTTCAGGAAATCATCGATTTTATCTTGGCGTTCTGCAATGAAAAGTAATATAACCATCCATATACCGGAAAAAAGAATATTAATAGCCATCATTACCGCAAATACGGCATCACCGACACTGTGGATTTCTTTTACAGCCAATTGATTGGCGGTTCCGCCAAGCCAGTTTGCCATCAGTGTTGACATGCCTTTCCAGGCAGCATTATCTCCCTGCCAGACGAGTTCGTTCGGAAAAAATATAGAGCCTAACCATAGGCTTAATGGACCGCCAATACAGATGCTCACAGCACCTAGCACGTACATACCGAGAAGTTTTTTTCCCACTAAACTGAGAGCAAAGAAATCGGTACCTAAAATCAGCAAAAATAAACAACCGGGCATTAAGTGTGTTTTTGCCATTTCGCTAAGTTGACTATGACTTGCATCAATAATATTTAGCGAGCTAAAGATGGCAGGTAAGGTGTAGCACATTAGCATCAGTGGAAAAATACGATAAAATTTCTTAAAAAGTGTAATAGAGGATGTGTGTGTATAAAATAAACCACATAGTAAAAAGACTAAAAAAAATCCTATTCCAAGATCTGATGATATCAATTAAATTCACCTAGTAAGAATAGCTGGTATACATTATTTTACAGTAGCTTACTAAAGGCTAGGAAACTCATGCTTAATGCAGATAATTCTTCTCCTTCACGCTGAATTGACCAATAAGTTCGTTTATAATCCCATCCATCCACAGGTAATAAAATAAGGTCTTTTCTTGCTAATTCAGCGTCAATCGCTAATAGGGGTAATACACTCAAACCTATACCTGTTCCAATTGCCCTTTTAATAGAGCCAATGGTTGACATGCAGATTTCATCACGAACGTGGATATTTAAGCTTTTTAATAACTGAATTGCACGAATTCGAGAGAACGATGATTCATGGTCGAATATCCACAATTGTTCACTAAGCCAAGATTTTGTATTTAAACCATTTGCAGCAGGATGAGTTACACCACTCACAATGCAAAGATTATCTTGTAACCAATGCTCACAAATGAGATTTTTACTCGCGGGTTTAGCATCAATAAAGCCTAAGTCTAGTTCTTTTTCTGAAACCATTTTTTCAATAACTAAACTATTATCAATGACTAGTTTTATTTTTACATCGGGATATTGGTTCTTAAATAATGGAATTTTTTTAGATAATACATAGTTACCAGCAGTCTTACTGCTCCCAATGGTTAACGTCCCCTTAATGCCATGTTCAGGGAATGAAAATATATTTTCTAACTCTTTTCCCTTGGATAGCATTTCATTAGCATAAGGTAATATTATTTCTCCATGCGCATTTACAACCAAACCTCCCGCCACTCGCTCAAATAATCTGCAGCCTAAAGAACTTTCTAATTCTTTAAGTGCCATACTTACAGCAGGCGTTGACATATGAAGTACTTTTGCCGCTTTTGAGATCTGCCTCTCAGAATGTATGGCTTTAAAGATCATCAATTGTCTTAATGTTATCCGCATCAAATGCTCCGCGAGGGGGAAATCAGTTATACTAGCAGTATAATAGTTTAAAACGATAAATAATTAACATGATAAATATCTGATTTTTATAAAGCGGCTATTTAGCCGCTTTATCTATAGAGGTTAAAATAGATATCTTGTAGATACAAAAATGAGAGTGTCATCAAACTCAGTATGTCCTTTGACGTCAGTATAGTCACCATCAAAATAGGAAATACCTACCCCAAAAGTCAAATCCTTTTGAGCCTTAAAATCAACGCCTACTGAATATTGACTTACATCACTCTCTTTTAGTGTTTTTAGATCTGCTCCGGCATTTTTTGTCACTTTACCCAGCCCAGCATCATCTTTTAAATATTGAAATTTTATATCATATTTATTAATAGGAACAATCATACTTAACAGATAGGAGTTACCTTTAATATCATCATAAATACTTGACTCAGAGTGCTGGTACATAGCCCCCAATTTTACGGATGAAATAGCAACACCACCCACCAGTCTTGTTGCCTCTAACTGGTTCAATCCATCAGCATAGGCTATTGAAATATAGTGACTATTCTTTTTAAGTGCTGCATCGCCTAGGGACAAGCTAATTGCATAATTGTTTTGTTTATCAGAAAGTTCTGGATTTTTTTGATTAAAATCCTTATCAAAAACATAACTGATACCCATAGTAACACCTGCGACCTTAGCGCTATTTAATGTTACCGAATCGCCTAATCTATCGTTACCTGCAATGATCATATTCATATCGCTTGAGGTAATATTAAATAAATCTACTTTACCTTCAGCACTTTTAAAAACGGTATCATTTCTTCCGAAAACAGCCGAACCATAGTTAGTTTTAAAACCTAAGTAAGAGTTCCTCGGTTTGAAAATATTAGAGTCATCGTTATCAAAGCTTTCTATCCCAGCTTCAAATTTATATAACAAGCTAAAATTATCATATACACTATACTCACCTTTAACGCCTAAATACGATGCATAATTTTCAAGGGAAAATCCATCAACTTTTTCGTTACCAGAAAGACCATTACTTGAGTTGGCCACACCAAGCCACAGTCTTCCATAAAAATCTAATGGCTCAGATAAAGCTGGAGTTGAACAAATTAAAATAAAACTAAAACCAATATATTTAGCATTTTTCATCGACATCACCTTTTTAGAATGTAAAAGCAATGCCATATTAGAGATTTAAGCAAACACATCTCCGCTTTAGATCACATCTAATCAACAAAAACATCGAGTTAAGCATAACTTAAAGTGTGTTAAGTTATATTTAATGATTTCAATTTATTGCTCTATGTCACTATTTAAAAAAATTAAGAAACTATCATCACGCCAAATCTTACCAAAACAAAAACTGGAGAATTGCATGAAGATAAAATACTTGAGTATTATTGTCTGTTCGATTTTAACTGCGTCATCATGGGCTGCTGATAATAAAAATGATTTAGCATCATTCCATAAAGATGTTAATGGTTGTAAAACCTGTCATACAGCACCTAATAAAGTGAGCGATAGCGAGACATTTGAAAATAAACAATGTAAATCCTGCCATGGTGATTATGGGAAACTAGCAAATCCTAAACTAGAAATTGACCCACATTCTTCACACTTAGGTGATATTAATTGTACGTCTTGTCATAAAGGACATGAACAACCAAAGTTATATTGTAATGAATGTCATTCATTTAAAGGGCTTGACATGCCTTTTAATAAAGCAAAATCTAAAGAACCGTGGGACAAAGGTTGGGATAATGAAGCAATAAATAAAGCGATAGCTGCAGGTCCTAAAGAAACAACGGATGTGATTGTTGTTGGAGCCGGTAGTGCTGGGTTTAATGCTGCGATTGCAGCTAAAAAGGCGGGGGCTAACGTTATATTGCTTGATAAAGCACCATTTAGTGGTGGTAACTCTATGCTCGCCGCAGGCGGGTATAATGCTGTGGGTACAGTTCAGCAAAAAGATCATAAAGTCGATGATAAAATCGAATGGTATGTCGAAGATACCATGAAAGGCGGTCGATATGCTAACGACCCTAAATTGGTACAAATATTAGCGGAGCAATCGGCTGATGGAATTAAATGGTTAGAATCTTTAGGCGCCAATATGGATGATTTAAAACGCTCTGGCGGTGCTAGAGTCGATAGAACACATCGTCCATCTGGTGGTTTAAGTGTTGGTCCACATATTATTGATGTACTAAGAAAAGCATCGGATAAAGAAGGGGTTGATACAAGACTCAACTCCAAAGTTGTTAAACTGGTTGTTGATGATGAACAAAAAATTGTGGGTGTTGTCATCCACGGTAAACACTCTGGTCACTATATGGTTGCAGCTAAGTCAGTTGTTTTAGCCACAGGTGGTTATGGGTTTAACAAAGAAATGATTGCTTTTTATCGCCCTACATTTAAAGGCATGACAAGTTCAAATAATATCACTTCAACTGGGGATGGTATTGAACTTGCTAAAGCAGTCGGTGCAAGTATGACTGATATTGATTGGATCCAGACACATCCAACAGTAGGAAAAGATAGCCGTATATTAATTTCAGAAACGGTTCGAGGTGTCGGGGCCATAATGGTTAATAAAGAAGGCAATCGCTTTATCAATGAATTAACGACTCGAGATAAAGCCTCCGATGCCATTCTAAAACAGCCTGAACAATATGCTTGGCTAGTATTTGATAATGAATTATATAAAAAAGCTAAAATGGTTCAGGGGTATGATCATTTAGAAATGCTTGAAAAGGCCAATACTGTTGCAGAGCTTGCAAAAATAACAGGAATGACCCCAAGTGTTTTAGACAAAACTATCACAAACTACAACCATTATTTCAAACAGGGTAAAGATGAGGCATTTAACCGTGAGCAGATGCCGCTATCAATAGAAAAATCTCCTTATTATGCCGTAAAAGTTGCTCCTGGCATCCATCATACTATGGGAGGAGTTGCCATTGACACTAAAGCTGAAGTACTCGATATACAAAGCCAACCGCTCAAAGGTTTATTTGCGGCGGGAGAGGTGACTGGTGGTGTTCATGGGTATAATCGACTGGGTGGTAACGCTGTCGCTGATACCGTAATTTTCGGTAAAATTGCAGGGACAAATGCTGCCAAACATGCTCTAAATACAAAGTAACACTAAATCAGTGAGAGACTCGTTATTGTCTCTCACAACATCTCAAGTTTTATTCATCGTAAATATTAGCAATAAAATTATTGCTTGAGTTAAAGTACTCCCCTGCTATTTTTTGAGAGGCTAATGTAGCCTCTCTTTTTTATTTGTCGGCAGAATTAGATTCGACGGATTTTGCTCACTTTTCGATGGCTTCATCTTTTTAGATAGCGCGGGAATATTGGCGAAATGTACTTACTCTTTCCATGAATCGAATAATACACTGTAGGCGAGTCCAGCATCGCACCATTTCTTAGAGAACCAATTACAGATTTGAACGTCGGAACCTTAAGCCGGATACGCAGTAACGATTACTATCACTGAACCTACATTTCCAGCGTTTAAAATTATTACACATATATTGATCAGCTTTAATGCTCAATAGGATTGTGTTGGTAGACTTTCCTACAGAGCATCAAAGCGGGTGAGGCTATTTGGCAGTATTATGCCGCGCAAGCCAGGCACTCAAGCGCTCTTGTGTGCCGATGACAAAGACAAAAAACGCCGGTACGAAGAATATTGCCAGCAAGGTACCACTGAGCATGCCACCGAATACGCCAGTACCGATTGCATGCTGAGTTTCGGCGCTGGCACCGCTCGCAAGCATTAAGGGTACCACTCCGAGAGTAAATGCCAATGAGGTCATCAGAATTGGCCGTAGACGCAGGCGTGCTGCGGTCACTGCAACATCTATCAGCGTATGGTCCTCGGCATGCAATTGGCGGGCGAACTCGACGATGAGGATAGCATTTTTTGCCGATAGGCCGAGGTGGTGGCTAGGGTGCAGGCGGTATTGCGACGCGCCCGCACTAACACGCTCATAAATACCCAAATGTTGCGCGTTGGTCCGTTCCAAATCGATTTAGACAGTCACGAGGCTAGCGTAATCTGTAACGGTCAGCAGGAGGCACTGGATCTGACCTTGACCGAGTTCAAAATACGCGCCAGCATGCAGAACCTGGCACTTTGACTGTGCAACTCTACTGCTCGGGGCAAGTTGTTATCTAACCGTAGAAGATGAAGGCCCTGGAATTCCTGATGAAGCAGCAAGCTACATATTCGAGGCATTTCGCCGAGTTGATCCGTCTCGCTCTCGAAAAAGTGGTGGCAGTGGGCTTGGCCTCGCAGTGGTTAAAACAATTGCTGAAGCTCACGGCTGCCACGTGGTTTGCCAGCCATCGGGTCGTGGAGGAACAATATTCGTTCTTTCTTGGCCAGTTAAAGCTGGTTTAGGACCTCCTTAACTATGTCCTGGTGATTCCTGCACGTACGGTCACCACGCCAGAGCACATTGCTGAATCGGGAAAATGCAGGGATTGTAGGTATTCCCTAGATCCCTTTGGTTGTTATCCGATATTGATTACAACTAATGGGATGTTATTTTGTTTGAATACTCTCAATTTGTTGTACTTGTAGCCTTGATATCGCATTTACGTGTAAGTGTACATAAATTGTTGAGCTAATTAAAACGTGCAAAATTACATGATTTATGTTTAAATTTAGCAGGTTATGATTAAACTGTTCACTGTTATAGAGTGTCAGGGGGGGAAGTTCGAATCTTCTCATACCGACCAAATTAGATGCTTAATTGTTAGTTTGTTTTAATCATTAAAATAACCAGCAGTTAAGTAAAACAAAACCCCGTGTTAGCATTGCTATACGGGTTTTGTTTTTTATACCTTTTCGCTGCCGATATGACTAACGCTGCTAGCGACTAAGGTTCAAGTTCGAGTGATTAGGCTGGCTTTGGCACAGCAAAAGGCAAAAGGCAAAAGGCAAAAGGCAAAAGGCAAAAATTTTCAAGGCGAAATCGTCAATTTCACAAATTATATGCATCCGCCATTTAGCATTTAAGACATTATTGAGTAGGACATTTACCTATGCGCGCGTTTGTTTTACGAGCAAGATCAGCACCTACTGACAGTCAGTTGTTTTTGGCTTCTGTCGGCCAAGAGGCGCATACCGAGATTTTAGCTCATACCCTGATGAACACTATCTTTGTGGCTCAGTCCCATCGAAACGATGTTGTCGTTTATTTGGTGCTAGAAAGTACCCATGATTTTTCCCGCACTATTTGCTTCGATACTCGAAATATTTGCCATATTGGTGGTTTTCACGAGCAAGCTTTGCTCATTAAAATTGCCAAAGCCTTAGATATTTCTCGGGGCATGACGAAGGAGCAAACCCGTGTTGTTGATGAGGGTATCAGTGTCAGTACCATCAGTTTTGAAAAGCTGGTGCAGGACCTCGCGGTGGATTATCAATTGTTTATGATGGATAAGAAGGGCACTTCAATCCGTGAGCAAGAGTTTGTGGGGAATCCGTGCTTTTTGCTGACCGATCATATTCCTATGCCGAAGAAAAGTTTTAATACCTTGAAACGACTCGGCGCGCAAAAGATTAGCCTAGGGCCTAAGATGTTGTTTGCTTCCCAGTGCGTGGTATTGATCCATAATGAATTGGATATTAATCAATAGCCTCTGAGTCTTATGTATCCGTTGCTAACGCTGACTATCCTTGTGTCGCAACTTGTGTGTCGAACCCCATTTTTTAATGGGGTTTTATATTTTCCCCTTTAAAAATGTGATCGCTTTTTGGGCTCTGCGTGACAAGGGCCATTCCGCGCGGTGGATAAGCCAAATGGTGTCTACAACTTGGCTGCCACATTCCACAACATAGATATCTTCTTGTCGTTCAAAGGCTTTGCGGGCGTATTGCGGTATAACCGTAAATCCTAGCCCTTTTGCGACAGGCTCGAGAATGAGGCTGATTTGGTTGGTAAATCCCTTGCAGGGGATCTCTTGAATGCCGGGATGGGTTGGATATTTACGGCTAAGCAGCCGAGTCGCCATAGCCTCACCATCGGGATGGGAGATAAACCCTAGCCGTTGTAAATCAGTCCATTCATGTTGCTTATGGCTCGCCGGTACCACAAGTTCAAGCGGCTCTTCGGTAAAATGTGTGCTGTGAATACGAGGATCGGAAGGTTTTAAGGTTACCATGCCGATTTCATGTTCATTGGCCAACACTGAGGCCACTATCTCACTGTCAGGTGCAAAACGGTGGCGAATGCTTAACGCCGGAAAGGCTTGTTGTAATTCGATTAATAATGGAAAAAGCGTTAAACCAATGCTACCTGGAGTGATAAGGCTAATATCACCGGCATTGGCGTCATCATGGATAAGTTTCTGTTGTAGGCGTTTTTGCGCGCATTCAACTTCTTTAACGTAGGTCAGCAGGTTTTCCCCTATGGGAGTGATTTCAAGCTGGCGGGTGCGGCGTAAAAACAGTGTGCCGTAGGTTTCTTCTAAGCGACTGATATGCTGACTCACGGCCGCTTGGGTGATACCTATGGCTTCGGCGGTGCGGGTGAAATTGCCTTTCTCGACTAGCACGCTAAAGGTGTGTAACCACTGTGGATTTATCATAAGTAAAATTTATCAAATCTATAATCTGTATGTGCTTTTAATTATGGCACGATAAGACTAGTCTGTCGTCATTCAGTATTCAAATACCTTTTGATCTTAATAGACACAGGAAACACCATGGCCGATCTATTTTCATCCTTTAAACTTAAAGACATTACCCTCAAAAATCGTATTGCCGTTGCGCCCATGTGCCAATACCAAGCCACTGATGGACTCATCAACGACTGGCATCAGGTGCATTACACTAGCCTTGCCCGTGGCGGTGCCGGTCTTGTTGTGGTTGAAGCCACTGCGGTTTCTCCTGAAGGCCGTATCACCCCCAAATGCCTTGGGTTATGGAATGACGAACAAGCACAAGGCTTAGCAAAAGTGGCTAGTGCGATTAAAAATGCGGGTGCTGTTGCAGGCATTCAGATTGGTCATGCAGGCCGTAAAGCGAGTGCCAATATCCCGTGGGAAGGGGATGACCATATTGCTGATGATGACACGCGAGGTTGGCAACCGATTGCACCATCAGCTGTCGCATTTGGCGCAAACTTACCTAAAGTGCCTACCGCTATGACGATTGAGGACATTGAGCGGGTTAAAGCCGACTTTGTGGCGGCAGCAAAGCGTGCCTTAGCGGCAGGATTTGAATGGTTAGAACTGCATTTCGCCCACGGTTATTTAGCCCAAAGTTTCTTTTCAACCTATGCCAATCAACGCACCGACCAATATGGTGGCAGTGCCGAAGGGCGGGGGCGCTTTTTGTTAGAAACCATTGCCGCGGTAAGAGACGTTTGGCCATCGCATTTACCCTTAACGGCGCGATTTGGCGTGATTGAATTCGACCATAAAGATGAAGAAACACTGACGGAATCGATAACCTTGGTGAAGCAATTTAAGCAAGCGGGGCTCGATATGTTAAACGTCAGCATTTGCTTCTCGACCCCAACGGCAAATATTCCATGGAGTCCTGCATTTTTGGCGCCTATTGCAGCGCGGGTTCGTCAAGAAGTGGGGTTCCCCGTTGCGACTTCTTGGGGTATGGATGATCCACATCAAGCCAATGCGGCCATTGAAGATGAACAAATGGATTTAGTGATGATAGGTAAAGCGTTTTTAGCGAATCCACATTGGCCATATCAAGCGGCGCAAACCTTGAAAATTGCGCGCCCATCTTGGGTATTACCCGCTTCTTACGCCCATTGGTTAGCACGCTACTCTACGGTTAAAGCCGATTGATTGTAGAGTGACTTGAGTTGATTTAAACCTAAGCCTTAAAAAGCCGTTATCTAGCGATAGCGGCTTTTGGCTTTAGTGGCAGGTAAGGTCCATCATAAGAGACTAGCTTCAAGATAATGGCCACGCAGCCCCACGCAGTTAAATCCAAGCTTCGTGCATTTCGTATTCATCCAGTCGCCAGGGAATAAAAAAGCCCCAATCCTGTAGGAATGGGGCTTTCTTAACTAAGATGATGAAGCTCAGTGGTTATAGAAACGTCGACCTTCACGCATCACTTCAATCAATTCAGGCGCGCTCATTTTTTTATTGAGCCTATGTTCATAGTTTTCATCGTAAATACGATATTTACCGTGGCGGTCAATCACTGTCACTTCTGCTTCTTGATAGATAGCAAAAATACGGCTATCACCTATATAGATCCACGTTTCTTTGTCAGGTTGTAATAGGCTGCGGCCAGCGCTGTAATCTGTCGTGTTATTGGTGCAACCTAGCACGTGGGTCATTAAAGTCGGCGCAATGCCGTAATGGCTGGTGCGGTATTTGACCTTAGAAGCACCCGTATTCGGCCAGTGGATCACTAATGGCACTTTGACACTCTGTGGTGACAGGTTGCGATTAGCTTCATCACTATTGCTGGTGAACATTTTGCCATTGACCCCAGTGATAATCACTAAGGTGTCGTTGGACACATTGGCCAGCATCGCCTTGAGTTGTTGATCGACAAAATACAGAGATTGGCGATATTGATTAAACAATACTTTTTGCGCTGGCATAAGGTCGGTATCGGCTTTCACTGTTTCGATACCCAGAAAACCTACGGGAGTATCAAAATTTTCTGGCGCTTTTAAGTTAACGAGCGCCAACCAAGGTTTATGTTGGATGCTGTGCCACTCGTTAAAACTGGCCACTGTGTGCAAATCGGCATCGGCGCTGCCATTGGTTTCTTTGGCTACGACAGGATTAAAGTCATTAAACATCGCCTGTGATGAACGCAAATTGAGATTGGTTTCAGGGAGGAAAAGCCCCAATTCATAGCCTGCTTGTTGAAAACTTCTGGTCAGTAAAGGACTGGTGCTATTAAAAATTCGCGCATCGCCATAACTGCCTTGCAGGCCATAGAGTAGCGAAAACATGCCTGTTCTAAATTGGTTGCCGCCGCTGAAATGCTGGGTAAAAGATTGATTATTTTCAGTGTATTGTTGTAGGAATGGCATGCTTTTACCGTCGACCATATCCGCCCGCAAACTGTCGATGGTAATCATCAACACGTTGATTTTCGTGTCGGCTTGGCAGGTGAGTGGCTGCTCTGGATAGCTGAGTACACTGGTGTTGTGATTGACGTCATCGCCTTGGTATGAACCATCGATACCGTGACTTTCCATAAAGGAGCGAGCAGTCGCGGGATAAGATAAAGGATAAGTATCGTCGAAACGGGTAATTTCGGTGATATCGGCGGCATCGGCCCAAATGTGGATCAAGTGGCTGCTGATAAAACAGATACACACTAAGGTGATAACTTTATTGCCTAAATTGAGTTTTTGGATCTTCTCTATGCGTTTCCACAAAAAATTGGCCATGGTCAGTTCAATGGCGATGATGGCCAACGGGGTGACGATATAAGAAGTACCACGGAGCAGGGCATTGAGATCCGCCCAAGCTAAATCGAAGGCGAAGGGGCTCAAGTGCATGCCGTAATCGGCGTAAACAATGGTATCGTACAATAAGATACAAAGACTTAGGGTCGCGATCACCGCCGCGACACCTCTTAATATCTTTGAATAGGGCAATATCAAGGTTAGTGGAAATAGGCAGATCAAATAGGCGATAAAGGCGAGAAAGCTAAACTGACCAATAGTGCTGACGCTCAGATAAAACCAGCCATACCAAGTTTCTGGATAACCCACGCTGCCAAGGTATCGGCTTCCGACTATCATGGCTAATAAGCCATTGAAGAAGGCGAACCAATGCCCCCAGTTGATGAGCCGGGAAACCCGATCGCGGCTCATTTGCTTTTTTCGCTCGACCATAGTGATCCGCTTATTCCTAAAAGGCCTTGTATCTTATATTCTTTTGATGATTATTACCCAGTTAACTTACTGGGATTTAACCGATTGTGCGAGTGCTTTTGCAAATTGTTCGGCCACGGCTTGACGCGATTCGCTGGGCACTTTACGTTCTAGCAGGTTAGTCACGCAGTTACCCAATGCCATCAGGCTCAGGTCAGTCGGTGCTTTATGCTTTTCTAACACAGCCAATATTTCGGCGATTAATGATTCAACTTGGGTGTTTGAGTATTTCGATTGGATTGCCATAATCAAAAAATGTTTCACTTTGGAATGGATTAGCGGCATATAATAGCGGATTTATCCCAGTATCACTATCAGGGCTTATGAGTATTAACATCGAACACGCAATTATTCACGAGATTTCTCAGGACAGTCAGGGGCAATTACGCTGCCGTTTGCGTCCTCAACCTCTGCTGAACGGTCAGGCGGTCGAGGTGATGCTCGACGAGTTGCATCAGACATATACGGGAAAGGCCGGTAAAGGTTTTGGCTATTTTGGTATTCACGGCGACGACGGTGAGGCGAATCCTGCTTTTGCCAATGCGCTAACTCAATACCGTGGCGGCGATTTAGGGTTTGTGGAGTTTTCCGGTCAAGCCAGTAAATTGCTGCAAGAAGAATTGTCAAAGTACGACTTCAGTCAAGGCGGTTTCCTGTTGATGTCTTGCTATACCAGCATCACCAGCGATTATTTGTTTGTGGCTTTATTAAGTGCGAAGTCGTCAATGACAGTATTAGACGATATGGAACTGTCGCAAAATAACCACTTGGATTTAAATAACATCCAACTCGCGGCACGTATCGATTTAACCGAGTGGCAAGCCGATAAGGATTCTCGCAAGTATATCTCCTTTATCCGTGGCCGCGCGGGACGTAAAGTCGCCGACTTTTTCCTCGACTTTATGGGCTGTGTAGAAGGCGTCAACACTAAGGCGCAAAACAAAACCTTAATGAATGCGGTTGAAGATTTTGTTGCCAGTAGTGAGTTGACGAAAGACGAGCGTCAGCAGTGCCGTAATAAAGTGTTTGAATATTGCAGTGAGCGTTTCGATGAAGGCGCTGACATTGAGATCAAAGACTTGGCCGATGAGTTAGCCGATCAAGGTATGGACTCCTTCTATGATTTTGCCCGTGGCGGCAGTTATGATCTCGATGAAGAGTTTCCGGCCGATAAATCGACCCTGCGCCAATTGAAGAAGTTTTCTGGTACAGGTGGCGGCGTAACGTTAAGTTTTGATGGCGGCCACTTAGGTCAACGGGTGATTTACGATCCCATCTCGGACACGATTTTAATCAAAGGTGTGCCAGCAAACTTAAAAGATCAGCTTGATCGTCGTCTTAAAGGCGAATAGCACTTAATTAATCCATCGTTTTTAAGCGAAAGAATAACCAAAGGCCGAGAGTTTTTACTCTCGGCCTTTTTGCTAACTAAGTCGCGCTGACTTAGTGTCTATGCTAAGTGAGTACAGCTAAGTGAGTACTTCTTAGTCAGTGACTCGTCGCCTATGTTAATTATTGGAGCTAAATGGCACTGGACGTGGCGTATCTTTATTCGATGGTGGCAAAATAGGTAGCGTGATTTGCGGCTGATCGCCCGTTAAGGACTCAAGGAAGGCGACCATTTCTTTCACTTCTTGGTCAGAGAGTTTTTGCCCTAATTGAATGTCTGCCATGGTATTCACCGCTTCTTCCAAGGTCCAGACGCTGCCATCATGGAAGTAGGGATAGGTGAGTTCAATATTGCGTAGTGTAGGCACTTTAAACACATATTTATCAGCTTCTTTACCAGTGACGCCCTTACGACCTTCTGCTGGGTTATTGGTGTGGAACGGTTTGATGAGTCCCATTTTCATATACATAGTTCCACCGACAGCGGGGCCGTTATGGCAACTCACGCAACCTTTATCCTTGAAGAGTTGGTAACCCGCTTTGGCATTCGCGCTTATGGCCTCTTGCTTGCCCAGAAGAAATTGATCGAAGGGGCTATTAGGGGTAACTAAGGTTTTTTCAAAGGTGGCAATCGCATCGGTTAAACGGTCAATTGTGACTTTTTCATCGCCATAGACCTTGGCGAAGTGCGCTCGGTAGGCAGGCATAGAGGCGATAGTTTCAGTTGCGAGTTCATGGGTAAAGCCCATCTCTTTCGGGTTGGCGATAGGGCCCGCGGCTTGTTCTTTCAAATCACTGGCACGACCATCCCAAAATTGAGCCAGCATAAAGTCGGCATTAAGCACTGTGGGCGAGTTAATTGGGCCTTCCTGCCAATGATGACCAATGGACGTTGGCAGAGCATCGACACCACCAGTGGATAAATTATGGCAAGAGTTACAAGAGATAAAGCCAGATTTAGACAGTCTGGGTTCGAAGAATAACATTTTACCTAATTCAACTTTTTCAGGCTCAGTGATCTTGGCTGCTGTAATGACTTCGATGGGTTCTGCACTGATAGCATGGGTACTGGCTAACATACCTGCGATGAAAATGGCGATAGATGTAAGTTTGGTCATCTTATTTCTCCCTGTATAACCTTGGTTTTTGTATGGTTTAACAGGGATGCTAGCGGTTAATGATGCTGAGTGATAATGCTTTGTTTCGATTGGGTCTATCGCTGTTGCGGATTAAGCTTTTGCGATCTAATTCGCTGTTTTTACGTTGTTATTTTGCTAGGTTGAGTGATGTTTCTGTTAAGGCTTTATCTGTTAATCGATAAGGTCGATGCATTGTTGCTTTCTGCCTATCGGTACCTGATGGTTGCAATGAGTCGAATTGCTGGATTTTCGACTACCTGATACACACATCTGATACAAACATCTGATACAAAATATTGGGCCGAGTGGATTCATTTGTCGCGACAACAGACGGAATTGATTAGAATCTCCATTCATGTTGAGTTAACTCGTGTTGAGTGCCTCAAGTTAGCATGCTCGGCAATCGCCAAGCGGTGCTATAAAATTATATAGGTGGACTGTTTTTCTGCCGAGGAGCGTTAATGCAATTGTTTGTCAAAGATTTAACTGTGATCGATTTTTCCTATTTGTGCCCAAAGCGCGGCATGGTGGGGGAGAGTTGGATTGTTGATGTTCTGTTAGAGGGCGGATTAGACGAGCAAAACATGGTACTCGATTTTGCTAAAGTCAAACGTACGATCAAGCAGACCATAGATGCGGTGGCCGATCATCGTTTATTAGTGCCTACGGCCTGCAGCAGTGTGCGATGGCAACAGCAGGGCGATAGAGTATGGATGGATTTTGATAGTCAGCTAGGTGAAATTCATTTGGCCTGTCCTTCCCAAGCCTTTGCCTTAGTGCCGACCGAAGAGATTGATATTCCCAGCGTGAATGCCTTTTTACAGAAAGCGTTGCGTGAAGCTTTACCTAAGAATGTCGAAGGGATCACACTCACCTTAAGACACGAAATACTCGATACGCCTTATTACCATTACAGCCATGGTTTACGTAAACACGATGGTAATTGTCAGCGTATCGCCCATGGGCATCGTAGTCCTATTCACGTTTATGAAAATGGCAGTCCAGCACCTAAGTGGGATGAGTATTGGGCCAAACGTTGGCACGATATTTATTTAGGCAGTGAAGAGGACTTGGTTTCAGTTAAGACCCTTAATCTTTCGCCGCAAACGCGGATAACCGATGACAGCCACTATGGTTTTCACTATCAAGCGCCCCAAGGGGATTTCCAATTGGCAATGCCAAAGGAATGCTGTGATTTAATTCCCCACGACACGACGGTTGAGTTGTTAGCCGATTATATTGCCACGACATTAGTCGCTAAAGTGCCAGGAAGTCAGTTTAAAGTGGTGGCGTTTGAAGGTGTTGGCAAGGGCGCGATCGTCGTTAAGGGATAGGCACTACGAGCTGATATAAGTGAATGGACTTAAACTATTCACCTTTTAATCACGGATTTAATAGGCCTCGGTAGATTATCGGGGCTTTTTTGTGTGTTTTTAGCATAGGCTGAACTGAGATTACGACAGGGATGTGGGTTTGCAGAATCGATTTTTATGGTGCGTTAGGTTAACGTGGCATTGATTGAATTCGGCTGCGTTTTTTGTCGCGATGAATGTATTGAGTGGGTCTTGATCCCTATTGCCCATCGATAAGTATTTTTTGAAGATGTTGGAAACTAGGATATTGGAAACTAAGATGCTGGAAAATAATAAGATGTTGGGAAATAAAGTATCGCAATTTTTATCTCACGGTGGAGCCCCCCTAAGTTCAAATCCAGTGCGCTGCTTATCGGCATTATTCACTTTGGGCCTAGTGCTCATTGCGCCTCAGGTACAAGCTGAGGTGAGTTTACAGGGTAAGTTAGAGCAAGGCGCATTAATGCGGGGTCAAGCGCCAGCGGGCACTCAGATTAGCTTAAATGGTGAAGCCATCAAGGTCACGCCAGACGGCCATTTTGCCTTTGGTTTTGATCGCGACGGTGAACTGAGCCAGCAGCTAACCTTGGTTTATCCCGATGGTTTGACTGAGGTTAAGCCTTTAACCTTAACCAAGCGAGAGTACGACATTCAAAGTGTAAAGGGCATTAGCTCGAAGATTATGAAGCCCGATCCTGTCGCGCAGGAAAGAGCGGCGAAAGACACGGCGCAGGTGAAAGCGGCACGGGCAACATTTAGTGAGCAAACTGCATTTTTACAGGCGTTTATTTGGCCGCTGACGGGGCGTATTTCCGGGGTTTATGGTAGCCAACGTATTTATAACGATGTACCCGGTAATCCACACTTTGGGGTGGATGTGGCGGCGAAAACCGGCACTGTCGTGGTAGCACCCGCCGATGGTGTTATTAGTCTTTCTGTGCCTGACATGTTTTATTCGGGCGGGACTATGGTGATCGACCATGGTTATGGCGTGAGTTCGAGTTTTTTGCACTTGAGTAAGCTGTACGTCAACGCGGGTGAAGCGGTTAAGCAAGGCCAAGCTGTTGCAGAGGTGGGCGCAACAGGCCGTGCAAATGGTCCACACTTAGATTGGCGAGTGAACTGGTATCAAATGCGTCTCGACCCTACGACCATAGTGCCGCCAATGGCAACAGTGCTGGCGAATGAGAAGGCCAATAAAGCGGCCAAAAAGGGCTAGGTTCGATATTCAACTCTGGCTCACTTAAATGGCGCAATGATGCGCCATTTAATGGTGATCCTTATCGTGAACACTTAGTGGGTTGGCTTCTTTTTAGGCTAGCTTCAAATGTCTGCTTGCCAATAATCATTTTTAACCGAGTCGTCTAAAAAGATTACTTCAACAGTGGATGATCAGCAGGCAGTTGGCGGGTGATCCATAAAATCAGTTTGTGTTTCATGTTTGGCCCATCTTCTTTATCTTTGGCCAGTGGCTGAATCAAGTTGTCGGTGACCAATAAACGATAAATGCATTCCACTTTGTCTTTGGGTGAGATGCCTTTGTCGAAGTCTGCATATCCGCGTTTTTTGGCATAGCCCACGCCGATTTCCATGGCGAACTTCAATATTTGTGCTTCGTTCTTGTGTGGCTTCATTGGCGCTCCTCTGTTTGCACATAGCATCCATCTACTGGACACGATAATTTGTGCCTGATGGCATCTGCAAGTTATATGTCCTAAGTTACGCTAAATATGCTGTTTTTTAGATTTAATTTTGGCGATTTTTGACAAAACTACCAAAAAACTGACCTAAAAATAACGAGAATATTGAATCTGATTAAATTGTCATCAACTCAGATGTTAACTCAGGTACTGTCGTAGGTTTTAGCTAAGGCAAGTGCCGATGAAAATCTAAGCTCAGTTTTATCTGCCTGAGTTTAAGTCTGACTTAACATTCATATACTTGTTCGCTCGCGATGACCGCTTTTATGCCATGGGGATGTACTTTAATGCACACATTGCCGCGTTTAAAGGCGATAGTTGGATTGGCTAAACGTTCTTTATCGCCTTTGGGCGAGCTCATCTTGACCTTAATCTCAGCTTGGGATGGCAAGTCTGGTAATCTTGACTGCTCTGATTCAGCTGTCTGCTCAGATTGCGGCAATGGACTCAGTCCTTGGTTGAGTAAAGGGCGGAGTGTTGGACATAAGACCAGTAAATCTTGGCTCAAGGTATTGTAATCTTTGGCTTTAGAATCAATAACTAATTCTATGTGCTCCCAGCCTTCCTGTGGATAAACTTTATCACTAGGATAGGGAAGCTCGACGCAGGCAATGCTAAATTGACCGAGTGTGAGTGGCGTGTCTAGCTCGATGATCAGAATCGTACGGCCATTGATAATGTTGTCTGAAATGATTTTACCTATGCGGCTAAAGGCGTCTTTCAGTGCATTGGCACTGGCGATAGAGTTAACGCGTAATGCCACGTGATCGCAAAACAGTGCTTTATCTGTTAAATCTAAGGTCTTAAGGAAAGCGACAATTTGTGCTTCAAAGGCTGGCCAGCCTTGGATTAATTGCTCATAGCTGAGGTTTGCACTGTGCGGCGCAACAGGCTCGTTGAATTTAGGCATAAATACTCCAAGGCATTTCTATTGGCGTTAGTTTTTATCCCTTAAGTAAATGACTGAGAATATTACAACTAACATCATGCTTTTAATGGTTAAATAAAAACGCCCATTAAGCTGGGCGTGTTTGATATCGTTCAATTATCTATTTGGCATTTTGCCATCTGGATATTGGCTAAGGTTACGGCCAAATCTCAATTGGTGTTCCTTCATCGACCACTTTCCACACTTCATCCATTTCGGCGTTGGTAATCGCGATACAGCCGTCAGTCCAGTTGTATTGCTGTGCTTGTTCTGGCGGCAGTGACGACTTAGGGTTTTGGCCGTGGATCATGATCATGCCTCCGGGTCTAATGCCTAAGGCTTTGGCTCTGAGTTTATCCTCTTCATTAGGATAGGAAATATGGATCGATTTATAATAAGCACTATCTGGCTTTTTATAATCTAGGGTATAACGCCCCTGTGGTGTGCGTTGATCGCCTTCCTTTAATTTGTGTCCAGCGGGTAGGTCACCCATGGCGATACGATATTGTTTGAGCACTTTGCCATCGCGCAATAAAGCCATACTGGATTCGGATTTAGTGATCACCACCAGATCCACTTTACCCATGCCAGAGGCATGTAATTCGGGTGAAACGAGAGCCGCGATAGTCACAGTGAGAGATGTCAATGTGGAAAGTAGGGTGGCGCGCATGAAGTCCTCGAAAATAAACACAGGTTGTTGGCTTTTTTCGGCATCATACCGCAATTTTATCCTACTGTGAGTAGATAATTTTGAGCTAGGTGCAATTGCATGGCAGACTCGTGGCATATTTATGCTGTAATCCCTGTGTTAGTCAGTTTGTTGCAAGGAAGTAAAAGTTTGTATGTCTGAGAATATCGAATCCGAAAGCCCGTTAAAACGTCAATTACGTACCATTATTTTTGGCACTGATACTCCCGCTGGCCGCTATTTTGATATCGCCCTCATGGTGTGTATTGTGTTGAGTGTCGGCTTAGTGTTCCTCGACACAGTAGAGATATTCCATCGCGAATACGGCCAGCTTATTTCTGTGTTGGAATGGGTATTCACCATTATTTTTACGATTGAATATGGCCTACGTTTGTACTGCGCGACTCATCCTGTGTTATATGCTCGCAGCTTTTATGGTTTAGTGGATTTGTTATCGGTATTGCCAAGTTATCTGGCGTTGCTGATCCCTGGTGCTAACTTTACCTTAGTCATCCGGATACTTAGGCTGTTTAGGATTTTCCGCGTACTCAAATTACTGCGTTATTTGAGTGAAGGAAATGTTCTACTTAGGGCGATGATGCAGTCGAGTCGTAAGGTTTTTTTGTTTTTCTTCTCGGTCAGTTTGATCGTTATGGTACTGAGTTCAGTAATGTATGTGGTTGAAGGGCCTGATAATGGTTTCAGTTCAATCCCTAAATCTGTGTACTGGACAATTGTGACTATTACTACAGTCGGTTATGGCGACATTACCCCGAAAACCGGATTAGGTCAGGCGATTGCGGCTTTTACTATGCTGATTGGTTACTCGATTATCGCAATCCCAACGGGGATTTTAACCGCCGAGATATCCCAAGAAGTAGGGCGCCATCGAGATTTACGCTCGTGCAATCAATGCCATAAGACAGGTCATGATATTGATGCAATGTATTGTAGTCGTTGTGGATGTGAGCTAGATAGCCTAGATGTGCCCGTTGATAAAGGCGTTTCCTGATGACTTCGGCGAACACTTTTTATTTTTGTAGGTAAAAGACACGTATGACGCAAGCCAAGTTTGTTGAAGGCCCCATATTACGCCATATCTTAGTGATGAGTTCGACCGCCGCGATAGGGATTTCTGCCTTATTTGTCGTGGATTTACTGGATATCTTTTTCCTGAGCCTATTGGGAGAGCATGAACTTGCGGCGGCTGTGGGCTATGCGGGGAGTATTTCGTTTTTTACCACATCGATTGGAATTGGTTTATCGATTGCATTAGGGGCTTTAGTGTCTCGCTCGATTGGCGCAAAAGAGGTGGTGTTGGCAAAGCGCTTATTACTCAATAGCGCGGTTGTGACGACACTGATCAGTGTGCTGGTGGCGGCTGTGGTCACCATCTTCATTCCTGAGCTAGTTGCCTTAGTGGGCGCGAATGGTCATACGGCAGAGCTTGCTGCCAGCTATTTGTATATTCTCGTGCCTTCCTTGCCTTTTATCTGTCTTGCGATGGCGCTCGGCGGGGCTTTGCGCGCCGTGGGTGATGCAAAGTTATCTATGATGTCGACCTTAGCGGGGGGCGGCGTTAATGCTGTACTCGATCCGATTTTTATCTTCATGTTCGCCATGGGGATTGAAGGCGCTGCATTGGCATCCGTTTTAGCGCGGGTGGCGGTATTTGTGATTGCCGCTCGCGGTGTGGTGGTTAAGCATAAGTTGTTAGGCCATTTTGATAAGGCACATTTTGTCGCCGATCTTAAGCCCATCTTTGCCATTGCAGGCCCTGCGATGTTAACCAATGTGGCAACTCCCATCGGAAATGCCTTTGTGACCCGAGCGATCGCCGATTTCGGTGATGCTTATGTGGCAGGCTGGGCAGTATTGGGGCGTTTAATCCCTGTGGCTTTTGGGATGATCTTTGCACTGTCCGGCGCGATTGGACCTATTGTTGGGCAAAACTTTGGCGCAGGTCAATTTGACCGAGTACGTGAGAGTTTAACGCGGGCGATTCAGTTTTGTACTGTATATGTGCTGGTAATGTCTTTGCTGCTGTTTATGCTTAAGTCACATTTGGTCAGTGTGTTTGATATGAAGGGTGACAGCGCTGATCTTATTCACTTTTTCTGCAGTTATATCGCAGTATTCTTTATCTTTTCGGGGATTTTATTCGTGGCGAATGCGTCCTTTAATAACCTTGGCAAGGCCAAATATTCCACGCTATTTAACGTAGGTAAAGCCACTTTAGGCACTGTGCCTTTTGTGTATTTTGGTGCACTTTGGGGCGGTGTTTACGGTGTACTGATTGGGCAAATTTTAGGGTCTATCTTGTTTGGTACATTAGGTGTGTGGGTTGCCTATCGTTTAGTGGATAAAGTGGCGGCGCAGGCACAGTTTTCAGCCGCGCCTAATCTTGATGCTGCGAATGCTATCCCCCGTAATGTTGTACTGAGTGAGGAAGAGGAAATCGCTAATTGTGTTGCACAGAACTTACCGAGTGCGACCAATCCGCTTTCATCCTCGTGCGTGCAGATGGCGCAATTAACGGAGGAGCAAGAGAATGAGCCCGTATTACCCTATTTAGACGAGGGTAAAAAGCCTAATTGACGTTATGTGGCTTAGCTGCGCCGTGTAGAAGCTGTGGGCAAGAACGCAGATAAAGATGAGCTCTTAATAATGAGGAGCAGTCAGAAAGCTTAATGATAGGAATGCTGAAAAACAAAATGCCACAAGATTGCTTGTGGCATTTTGTTTGAAACGGCGTTTGCACTTCATTTAATTAAGCTAACAATGCCAAAATACGCCGCTAAAAGACTATTCTGCTGAACTTCTTATTCTTCGTTACTGCTTATTCTTCAATACTTGGCGTGTCTTGTTGGCCTTCGACTTGTTCAGTCGCGGCTTCAGATGCCGCCATTTTTGCGCGATCAGCCTTAGAGATGTAACCTGATTTTGCAGGTGAGCCGATAGTCACTGGGTCGACTTTATTCAGTCTGGCCTTAGCGCGTTTAGCTATTTTCTTGATGATCTTTTGTTTCTTGTTCATGACGTCTCTAATTTCGTTTCGCACCCGCTACGCGCAGGAATATGAGGCCAAGGGCTCAATTGAGGCGGGATTCTAACTCAATCTGAGCGAACTGACCATGTTTTGCTGAATTTTGTCGAAAACAACGGCTACTCTTTGGGAACTAGTTTTGCTAAATGGCGTTAGCATAACAATTTGACTTAAACGGCGCTGTTAGTATTTCACACGACAAATGCTGCAAATTCTGCGGTGTAGACTGTCTGTGTGGATCAAAAGCCATTATATTGCCTAGCATTATGAGTTTGAAAAATTAACTCTACTGTTATTTTATTGCTCATATCCTGAGCCGAGGAAGATGTGTGTTATTAACTAAAATCACTTTTTTTGAGCGCTTTGAGCACGATATATTAAGTGGCACTAAAACCATTACATTGCGTGATGAAACGGAATCCCATGTGATTGCAGGTCAAACGCTTCCCGTTTCAACCTTCGAAACCGACCGCTGGTTTTGTGATATCCATATTATTGATGTCGTGCCAGTGACCTTAACTGAGCTCTCAGACATTCATGCTAAGCAAGAGAATATGACGTTGCCGCAGCTACGTGATGTGATTGCAGAAATTTATCCCGGTCTTGAGCAATTGTTTATGATCCAGTTTAGGGTTTTACCGCAGTAAAAGTATAGAGCGTAATTTTGTAAAACAAAAAAGGCCGCACAGCAGCCTTTTTATTACAAATTCAATGGCATATTAAGTTGTCGAAGATTGCTGAACTGTTCAAGAACATCAGCTATCCAAGACAACTAAACCGTCCAAGGTAACAGTTTTTTGGCAAAGTGATCGGCTTGGCCTAAGCGAATCGCTGCGCGGTGACGCATCCGATAAAATGCTTGATAGCACAGGGGGACTAAGTACAAGCTAGTCACTGTCGAGAACGATAAGCCACCGATAATGGCGATGGCCATGGGGTAATATGGCGGGCCGCCGCCACCGATTTGGGTATCACCCATCGCCAGTGGGACTAATCCCAGTACTGTTGTACCTACTGTCATTAACACTGGCCGCAAACGGGTGATACACACCTCCCGAATGGTGTCAGACAATTTGTCGAGATCCGGTGTCATCTGATTGATTTGATCCACCAGAACGATACCGTTGTTCACCACTATCCCCATTAAAATCAAGATACCTATCATTGCCATCACAGAAATAGGGGTGCCTGTGATAAACAGCGCCCAGAATACACCTGTGATGGAAAATAGGATCGAGGTAATAATCGCTGTCGGTAACAGTAGAGATTCAAACAACGCCGCCATAACAATATAAATCATCGCGACAGCCAAGAGCATATTAGTCACCATCACATTCTGATCTTCATCTTGGCGCTCAAAGCCACCACGGAGTGAATAGTCGTAACCATCGGGGAAACGGATATTTTCCATCACTTGCTTGATCTTAGTTTGCGCCTCTTCTGTGGTGAGGTTTTCTAAGTTAGCTCCAATCGACAGCGAGGTTTGGCGATTGAAGTGTTTGATAGTATCGAAGCGGGGTTGGATCTCAATCTTCGCCAAATTATCTAAGGTGTACACTCTTTGGTCGAGGCGTACTATGGGTAACTGCTTGAGTTTCTCAAGTGACTTTTGCCACTCTTTCTCGTAGGCCATTTCGATGCGCAGCTCGCCATTAGGATCGTGGCGGAAGGATCGTAGCGGTGAACCGCGCAGTGCCATGGAGATACTTGAGGCAATTTCATTGAGTTTTAAATCTAACCGCGCCGCCATTTGTCTATCAATGCGGATAATCACTTCTTGCTGAGCGCCGTTAAGCTCGGAGCGAACATCTTGCAATCCTTTGATATTTTGCAACAAAGGAATAACTTGCTCGCTCAAGTTAATCAGCTCAGAGGTTGAACGTCCTGTCAGTGTGACTCGCACGCCAGAGTTGTCATTGCCCCAGCCAAATTGCGGTTTGGCGATGGAATACTTAGGGAAGCCACTACGGATTTTCTTTTTTAACTCATCCACTGACATAGGCAAATCTTTCTTTAGGAGGATCACTGATGAGCCATCGTCAGAGGCATAATAGCTGTAGACAGAATCAATATGGAATTCCTCTTTATTGTTATAAAGATACTCTTCCATTTGGTTGATCATTGCCTCGGTAACATTGAGATTATGTCGACCTTCTACTTGATAGTTAATGTAGATTCGCTCATTGCTCTCGCTGTCTTCTTGGTCCTGTTTAACCATAGATAGCGGCAGGGCGGTGGATGCGAGGATCGCTACAGCAATCACACCTGAACGCCAGGGTCTGAGCAATACCCAATCTAGGCTATTGTTGTAGAAACGCTGTAATTTACCCCCATCCTTTTCGGGGGCGATGTCGAAGTGGAGCTTAGTCAACATCAAAGGGATTAAGGTTTTTGCGACCAATAGCGACGCGGCGAGTGAAATACAAATCGCAATAGCAACATGCTCTAGAAAAATGGTGATCTCGACTTTTACGCCAAAAATATTAGGTAAAAATACAATGGCGGTTGTCATTGTGCCTGCCAATACCGCCAGAGACACTTTATCGACCCCCGTCATGACAGACTCTTCATTGTCCTTAGGGTGTTTACCTTGTTTTTCCTGCAGTACGCTCTCAGTGACAACTACAGCATTATCAATCAACATACCGACGGCAAGCAGGAGTCCCATCATAGACAGGATATTCAAGCTGTAGCCGAGTAGATACATAGCGGCGAGCGTCATACCGATTGAAATAGGCACGGATGACACAACCACTAAAGTTATTTTCAAATTACGCAGGAATAAGTACAGCACCACAAAGGACAGCAGTGCACCGATTAACCCTGAAAGCAGCAAATCCATTAGTGAAGATTTTACTCCAGAGGCTTGATCTTCCATGATAAATAGACGAATACCTTGGAACTGTTGGTCTTGCTTCGCAAGCTCAATTACCTTCATTACACGGTCTGACACTTCGACTAAGTTAGCGCCAGATTCCTTAAACACATCCAAACCCACGGCATAGTGCTTATCTAAATGTCGACCTTCGATACGTTCAGGTAGGGCAAATTGCACATCGGCGATATTGCCTAAGGTCAATCCGGGGATCAGTACTAGTGCTTTGATATCTTCAAGGTTTCTAAACTCACCCTTAGGTGAAACTTGATAAACGATATTACTGGCCCTGAGTGTACCTGCGCTCAGCACAAAGTTCTCTCTGCCGAGACGTTGTTGCAAATCTGTGGCTGAAAATCCACTGGCGGCAAGGCGGTCGGCATTGATGCGTACCTCAATTTGCTTTTGCTCAACGCCGTACAGGCTGACCTTAGAGACACCTTCAACACGTTCAAGCGGACGCTTGAGCTGTTTATCGAGTAGATCGAATGCACCTGAAAGCTCACGATCACTTGAGATGCGTATGGTGAGCACAGGCATGTCGGCGGTGGAGAATTGGCGGATAAAGACCCGCTCCACATCCTTGGGCAGTAAATGCCGCACTGCATCGATTTTTTCCCGCGCTTCTAAGCTCTTAGTGGCAACGTTTTCCCCCCACTTCATGTTGATTTCGATTTCGGCGCCTTCTTGGGAGGATTCTGATTCAAGCTCATCAATCCCCCCCATAGTCGCGAGGGATTCCTCCAGCACTTTGGTAATATCGCGCTCCACTTCAGCTGGGGTCGAGCCTTTGTAAGGCACTTCCACCACTATCTGTGGGATATCAATACCGGGGAACATTTCCAGCGGTAATAGGCGACTCGAGGCGAGACCAAACAGCAAGATAGCAAAGAAGAACATGCTGGTGGTTACGGGGCGCTTAATGGCTAAACGGGTGAGGTTCATGGGCGAGCCTCCTCTACGTTTACATGTGAGCCAGTTACTGCGTATTCTTTACGGTCGAATAGGGCATAGAGCACTGGGAGCACTATTAAGGTCAGTAGTGTTGATAAACTCAGACCAAAGATCACCGTAATCGCCATCGGTGCGCGCACCTCTGAGCCATCACCTAGACCTAGCGCCATCGGCAATAAGCCTAAGATCGTGGTGAGGGTTGTCATCATAATGGGGCGTAGGCGCGATTTAGCTGCATCGCGAATGGCATCAAGTTTTTGAGCACCTTCGCTACGCAGTTGATTGATCCGATCCACAAGCACAATCGCGTTGTTCACGACGATCCCCGCCAACATGATAAGGCCAATAAATACCACCACACTCAAATGAGTTTGGGTGATATAAAGCCCAAGTACACTGCCACCTAATGCCATAGGTACGGCAAAGAGAATAAGCAAGGGATGTAATAGTGATTCAAACTGACTCGCCATGACTAAATACACTAAGAAAATCGCTAAGATAAGGGCAATTTTGAGTGATTGGAATGAGTGCTCCATTTCCTCATTTTGACCACCAAAACGGGCCTGAACCGATGCGGGTAGCACTTGTTGCGATAGTATCTGCTGCGCCTGTGCAACCGCATCGCTTAAATCACCATAGGCGAGGTTAGCTGATACGAGAGCCACACGTTGTTGGCTGATGCGGTTAATCGCAGATGGGCCTAATTGCAATGAAACTTCTGCAACTGCGCTTAATGCAATAGGCTGACTGCTATTCGGATTGATGATTAAGGCGTCGATATCGCTGATTTGATCCCGCTCCGCGAGTTCACTGCGCACCAGAATATCAATCTTACGGTCACGCACTGTGTATTGACTGGCAACAGTACCACCAACACGTTGGGCAATACGGTTCGCAACCGTTGGTGCATCCATTCCTAGGGCCGCTAACCTTGCATGATCGAAACGGATACTTAGTTCAGGTTGACCATCACGTAGACTGGTATTCACGTCGGCAAAACGCTCCGATGCGGATAATGCTTTGACGAGACTATCTGCGCTGCGTTTGAGTAAGTTTAAATCGTAACCTGTGAGCTCAATCTCCAGTGGCGTTTTAAAGCTGAATAACTCAGGTTGCTCAATTTTCGCTTCAAGTTCAGGAATGCGGCGCGCAGTATCACGTAATACTTGAGTGACTGCGTTATAGGCACTGTGGTCGTTAAGCACCACTTGCAAGCGGCCCCAGTTTTCACCCCCGCGGGCAGTATCCGAAGTCATCAAACCGCCACTACCGGCTTGGCTATAAGCATGTTTAACTTCGGCTCTGTCTTTAATGGACAGTGCAAGTTGCTGTAATATCTTGTCGGTTTCGCTCACTGCCGTACCCGGCGGTAGCAAGATCTCCACATAAAACTCGCCCTGATTCATTGGCGGAAGAAGCTCCATACCAAGTCGCGGTAACAAGCTAATACAAGCGCCTGTTATCGCAATCGTGAGTAACAGCGTTGCTTTCTGTTGGCGCAGCGCCGAGGCCAGAAGCTTGTAATAAACCTTCTCAATACTGTGGTAGACAAAGTTAAATGCTGAGCTTAACGGGCGCATCACTAGACCAATAAGCCATGAGAAGAAGCGGCCTAAAATCAACACTAAGGTCAGTAGTGCACTGGGTAAGTAACTAACAATTAATAGAATAGGAAAGGAAAACACAGTCGCACTATAGTGTTTAAGCTTGCCCATTTTAGTGGTGGGTTTATCCTTAGGTGTCGTTTTTATCAGCGCGGGTAAGGTTTTAAAGCCTTCACGTGATGCCAGCATTGGAATGGACGTTAACGCGACTAATAGCGATGCTAACAGCGCAAAAGTGACCGTTAGCGCTTGGTCTGAGAAGAGGGCGCCAGCAATCCCATCCACAAATACTAGCGGCACAAACACCGCAAGAGTGGTGAGTGTTGAGGCAAAAATCGCGCCTGCCACTTCTTTAGTTCCCGTCACAGCGGCTTCTAATTTACTCATGCCTTCGCTACGGCAGCGGTCTATGTTCTCTAATACCACAATGGCGTTATCGACCAAGAGACCGATGGCAAGGGCAATACCACCTAATGACATAATATTTAAGCTAATATCGGCAAAATACATCATGTTAAAGGTGGCGATCACTGAGAAGGGAATCGAGATAGAAATAATCAGTGTCGGGATGATATTACGCAAGAACAGGTAAATCACTAGCATAGATAACAAGCTGCCCATCAGCGCAGAAGAGGTGACTTCGCTGACCGCACTTTCGATAAACTCAGACTGATCGTAAATCACTTCGAGCTTATTTTGCTTAGGGTCTTGATTGATTTTGACGAGTTCATCGCGCAGTTTTTTGGCGACAGCGACAGTATTTGCATCACCTTCTTTATAAATGGCCAGTTCAATCGATTCTTGACTGCCGATGCGGGTGATGTCACTACGCTCCTTGTAGGCATCTGTGATGGTAGCAACTTCGAATAAACGGACTAAAGCTTGCTCATCGCGATAGACGATCACTTGGCCGAGTTCATCTAATGAGTTGAATTGGTTTAGCGTTCGTACTAAGTATTCGCGATCACCTTGGATCACTTTACCCGCAGAGAGGTTGATGTTTTCCTCATTAATACGACGTTTAATATCATCGGCATTGAGATTGAGCTGCGACAGTTTTTCTTGATTGAGCTGAATATGCACTTCTTGCTCTAGGCCGCCAGATAAACGCACTGCGGCGACCCCAGATAGCGCCTCTAAACGACGCTTAAGCTCTTCCTCTGCATAGGTGCGCATTTGTTTGAGATCGGCTTCAGATGCATTTGGCACCGACAGCGCAAGACGCATAATGGGGTCGAGATTGGGGTTAAAACGAAGTAATAAGGGCTTTTTTACATCGAGCGGCAGAGCGATAGTGTCGAGTTTTTCACGTACATCTAAACTCGCCATATCCATTGTTGTGCCCCATTCAAACTCAAGCACCACATCTGACATGCCGGAGCGCGAAATAGAGCTGATTTTACGTAAGCCTTTGACCACGCCAACGGCTTCTTCAATCGGTTTAGAGACGAGCTGTTCAACTTCTACTGGCGCCGCACCGTCATACATAGTGCGAATGGTTAACGTGGGATAGCTTAAGTCTGGCAGTAACTTCACCGCTAGGCGGGAAAATCCCACCATACCGAATAAAATCACTGCCAGCATGAACATCCATACCGTGACTGGCCGTTTAACGGAAGTGCTGATAATTGACATGAAAGGCTCCTATCAGTTCTTAGCGGAAGCAAGATCGAGTGGGGTGATCACTTCGACTAAGGATTGGTCTTTCAAGTTTTGCTGGCCACGGGTAACGACTTGCTCACCGGGGTTAATACCTGTAATCACTTCTACCGAATCACCTTCACGGTAGCCAATTTCGACTTCACGACGGTTCGCATTGGTACCATCAATAACATAAAGCGCTTGTTTGTTGTCTTGGTTAATCAAGGCGCTGTAGGGAACAGTAATCACGTTCTCGTGGGTATCGTATTTGAGCTCAACCCGGGTAAACATGCCAGCTTTAAGGCGCGCCTCTTGATTCGGCACAGCAAGTGTCACCTTAAAGGTGCCACTTTGTGGGTCCACAATCGGGCTTATGCGCAACACTTTGGCGTGGATAGCATTCTTGCTATGTTGATTACTAAACACTTGTGCTTCTTGGCCGAGTTTTAAGCTCGCAAGCTGTTGCTCTGGCAAATGAACTATACCGTGGAGTTCATCTTGGTTGACTATATAAAACAAGTCGCCAAATTCCTTCGCCATATTGCCAGCTTTCACATAACGTTTAGCTACGACGCCGCTGATAGGGGAAAGGACGCGGCTTTCTTTTACTTGCAGTTCGGCGAGATCTTTTTTAGCAATAGCGGCTTGCAAGTTATATTCAAGTTTGGCCATTGAATCCGCGCTGATAAATTCTCTGTTGCTCATTTTCTTCAGACGATTTAATTCTTGCTCGATGATTTTGACTTCGGCTTCTGAGCGGTCTAAATCGTATTGCTGTCTTTTGGCATCAATAACAGCGAGTACTTGACCCTTTTGAACGCGGTCACCTTCTTCAACAGCGAGAGATTCAATGAGTCCTGATATACGACTCACTACATTGGCTTCCTGTGGCGCTTCTAAGGTGGCAGTTGTACTGTAAAAAGATGAAACGTTTCCTTGCATCACTGTAGTGGTTTCGACGGGAATGGCATATTTTTCTTCTTTTTTGACCACTTCTTCCTCACCACAGGCTGCTAGCATCGAAATCATTAGCAGTGGCAGGGTGAATTGAGCAATTTTTGACTTTTCCATAAGAATGTTACCTGTTGTCTTTATTGTGATGTCAGTTGTTAGCAGAAACCATGCCAATTTTTAAATTTGTTTAATTTCAGTCTATTAGTCGTGTTTTTAGCTAAGTGTGATTTGTGATTCTTACTAAATGTAGCTAAAAGGTTTAAAAAGTGATGAGAATAACTAAACGCGGTTAATTAAGATTACACAAGTGCGCAATTGCAACAATGTATTTTGTCAGGAGAAGGAAGTTTAAAAGAGGATTATTTGAAATGAAAAAAGCGCCCTTAGGCGCTTTTTAATGCGTAAGTCGTGGGACTTAGCGTTTGTCTTGTGCGACGAAATCACGCGCAGTTTCACCAGTATATAACTGACGTGGACGGCTGATTTTGTGGCCTGGTTGATCTAACATTTCTTTCCAGTGAGCAATCCAGCCTACAGTACGTGCCAGTGCAAACAGCACAGTAAACATACTGGTTGGAATACCAATAGCTTTCATTATGATGCCAGAGTAGAAGTCGACGTTTGGATACAGCTTTTTAGAAATGAAGTATTCGTCTTCAAGTGCAATGCGCTCAAGCTCCATTGCCACATCCAAGAGTGGATCTTGTACTTTCAGTTCTTTCAGCACTTCATGACAGGTTTCACGCATCACTTTGGCTCGTGGGTCAAAGTTTTTGTAAACACGGTGTCCAAAGCCCATCAGACGGAAAGGATCATTTTTATCTTTAGCGCGTTCAATGAATTCAGGAATACGGTCTACTGAACCGATTTCTTCTAACATTTGCAAACAGGCTTCGTTAGCGCCGCCGTGTGCAGGGCCCCAAAGAGATGCGATACCCGCTGCGATACACGCAAATGGGTTTGCACCTGAAGAACCGGCTAAACGTACTGTTGAAGTCGATGCGTTTTGTTCATGATCTGCATGTAAAATGAAGATCCTGTCCATTGCACGCTCAACAATAGGGTTCACGACGTATTCTTCGCACGGTACAGCAAACATCATGCTTAAGAAGTTGCCCGCATAGCTTAAGTCATTACGTGGGTACACGAATGGCTGGCCTGAAGAATACTTGTAGCACATGGCTGCTATCGTAGGCATTTTTGAGACTAAGCGATAAGCGGCGATTTCACGGTGACGTGGATCGTTAACATCCAGAGAGTCTTGGTAAAATGCAGATAATGCACCCGTCACACCACATAACATGGCCATTGGATGAGCATCACGACGGAAACCTCTAAAGAAGAAGGCTAGCTGCTCGTGAACCATAGTGTGGGTTTTAACTGTATGTACAAACTCAGTATATTGCGCTTTGGTCGGCAGTTCACCGTAAAGCAGCAAATAACACAGGTCTAGGTAATCGGAGTCAACGGCAAGTTGATCGATTGGATAGCCACGGTGTAACAATATACCTAGATCACCATCAATATAGGTAATTGCAGATTCACAGGAGGCAGTCGCAAGAAAACCTGGATCAAAAGTAAAGTAACCTTTGCTGCCAAGTTTACTGATATCGATTACGTCAAAACCAGCGGTTCCCTGCTTTACTGGCAATTCTATCGAGTCGTTCCCTGGTAATTCTAATTTGGCTTTTAAATCAGCCATACCCCGTTCTCCTTACTTAGTTCTTATCTGTGAGTGCGGCATGTCAAACCGCCATTACTTTACAGCCATTCTAGATCACATTTCAATTTAAATAAGCGTTTAAATTTGTTAGACCATGGTATAAAAGCCTTTACTTTTCTATTTGTAACTGGCACTTACAGTAAAAAATAGTCAAAAAAACATAATTTGCATTCTGTGATGTTTGTATTTGACATTTGCCGCGAGTATACTTGCCTCGCCCAATAAGGGCCGCAAACAACGATTATAAAGCACCCTTTGTTTACATGTTAAATGAGTGCGTGCTCAGATAGTTAACTGTTTGTTTAAACTTTGCTTTTGTGTTTACTTTTGCAGTGATCAACATCCTGTTTAAAGTTTGTACAAAAGCGGTTCACATAACAAAAAAAATGCTCAATGGAGCTGAGTGAGCAGAACGTGAAAAAGCAAAGACCTGTCCATTTAGATCTGCAGACCATTCGCTTTCCTGCAACAGCGATTGTGTCAATTCTTCACCGTGTTTCCGGTGTCATCATGCTGTTCGCAGTTGGCATTCTCATTTGGTTGCTAAATTCATCTTTAGCATCAGCTGAAAGTTTCGCTGGCGTACAGTCTCTATTCGATAACTTCGTGATGAAGTTTATCCTGTGGGGCATTATGACTGCACTGGCCTATCACTTGTTTGGTGGCCTGCGCCACTTAGTAATGGATACCGGTCGTTGGGAAGAATTGTCATCGGGTGCCGCATCAGCGAAAGCTGTATTTGCCTTAACGGTAGCCTTTTCAATCATAGCGGGGATCTGGGTATGGTAACCAATGCAGCAAGTTTTGGACGCAGTGGTGTTCATGACTATATTCTACTACGCGCTAGTGCAGTGATCCTCGCCTGTTACACCATTTTCTTGGTTGGCTTTATTGCATGTAGTTCCCCTCTCACCTACGACGTCTGGCATGGCCTATTTAGTGCTCTGCCAATGAAAGTGTTTACACTTCTGACGCTGGTAGCCTTATTAGTACATGCTTGGATTGGTGTATGGCAAGTGCTGACAGATTACGTTAAGTGCACGTCGTTACGTGGTGTTTTACAGTTCACCTTTGTCGTTACCGTATTTTGTTATTTAGCGGCCGGCATTGTTATTGTGTGGGGTGTCTAAGTGAGTATTCCAGTACGCGAATTTGATGCTGTAGTGATCGGTGCCGGTGGCGCTGGTATGCGTGCAGCGCTGCAGATTTCCAAAGAAGGTAAAAGCTGTGCGCTTTTATCAAAAGTATTCCCAACCCGTTCTCATACCGTATCTGCGCAGGGTGGTATCACTGTTGCGTTAGGTAACGCCCATGAAGATCATTGGGAACAACACATGTACGATACCGTGAAAGGTTCCGATTTTATCGGTGACCAAGAAGCGATCGAGTTCATGTGTAAAACCGGTCCTGAAGCCGTGATTGAACTTGAGCAAATGGGTTTGCCTTTCTCTCGTTTCGAAAATGGTACGATTTACCAACGTCCATTTGGTGGTCAATCTAAGAACTTTGGTGGCGAGCAGGCTGCGCGTACTGCGGCAGCTGCCGACCGTACTGGTCATGCTTTGCTTCACTGTTTATACCAACAAAACGTTAAGCATAAGACGCAAGTCTTCTCAGAATGGTATGCATTAGATCTCGTTAAAAACGATGATGGCGCCGTTGTGGGTTGTACTGCGATTGAAATTGAAACGGGCGATATCGTTTATTTCAAAGCTAAAGCAACGATTCTTGCGACCGGTGGTGCAGGGCGTATTTACGCTTCGACGACTAACGCGCATATCAACACCGGTGACGGCGTTGGTATGGCAATGCGTGCTGGCGTGCAAATGCAAGACATGGAAATGTGGCAATTCCACCCAACCGGCATCGCCGGCGCGGGTGTACTTGTGACTGAAGGTTGTCGTGGTGAAGGCGGTTATCTGCTGAACAAAGACGGCGAGCGTTTCATGGAGCGTTATGCCCCTAACGCGAAAGATTTGGCATCACGTGACGTGGTAGCACGTTCAATGATGACTGAAATCCGCGAAGGTCGTGGTTTAGACGGTCCATTAGGCCCACACTGTTTACTGAAGCTTGATCACTTAGGTAAAGAAACATTAGAAGCACGTTTACCAGGCGTGTGTGAATTGTCTCGTACTTTTGCCCATATCGATCCAGCCGATGGTCCAATTCCAGTACTACCAACGTGTCATTATATGATGGGCGGTCTACCAACTAAGGTCAGTGGTCAAGTTATTCGTAAGAATGAAGACGGCACTGAACAAGATGTTATTGGTCTGTTCGCTGTGGGTGAGATTGCCTGTGTATCTGTACATGGTGCAAACCGTTTAGGTGGTAACTCACTGCTTGATTTAGTGGTCTTTGGCCGCGCAGCGGGTCAGCATTTAGGTAAAGCTTTGGATGAGACTGACGATCCAAAAGACGCAAGTGATGCGGATATTGCTGCCTCTCTGGCGCGTCTGAATCGTTGGGAAAGCAACAAAGATGGCGAAGATCCAGCGCAAATCCGTAAGGATCTGCAACTGTGTATGCAATTAAACTTCTCTGTATTCCGTCGTGGCGATGCTATGGCTGAAGGGTTAGAGCAGTTGAAAGTGATTCGTGAACGTCTTGCAAATGCTAAATTGTCTGATAACTCTCGTGAATTCAATACTCAACGTATTGAATGTTTAGAGTTAGATAACTTGATGGCAACGGCAATCGCCACGGCTTATGCGGCTAACTTCCGTACCGAAAGTCGCGGTGCTCACTCACGTGAAGATTATTTAGAGCGTGATGATGAGAACTGGTTATGCCACAGCTTATTTGACCCAATCACTGAAACGATGGATCGTCGTGCAGTGAACATGGCACCTAAGTTACGTGAAGCATTCCCGCCGAAGAAACGTACCTACTAGGAGTTGCAAAGATGAAATTGACATTTGCAGTTTATCGCTACAATCCTGACGTAGATACTAAACCGTATATGCAGGATTACAGCTTAGAAGTGGCTGAAGGCTCTGACATGATGGTGCTCGATGCACTGATCAAGTTGAAAGAGCAAGATCCGACTTTGTCATTCCGTCGCTCATGCCGTGAAGGCGTGTGTGGTTCAGACGGCGTGAACATGAATGGTAAGAATGGTCTGGCGTGTATTACCCCAATTTCAACCTTTAAAGGTAAGAAATTAGAAATACGTCCATTACCAGGTATGCCAGTTGTTCGTGACTTAGTTGTTGATTTAACTCAGTTCTATAAGCAGTATGAGAAGATCAAGCCTTACCTCATCAATGATGAGAAACAACCTGCTCGTGAACACTTACAATCCCCTGAAGAGCGTGCTCATTTAGATGGTTTGTACGAATGTATCATGTGTGCCTGTTGTTCTACGGCTTGCCCATCATTCTGGTGGAATCCTGATAAGTTTATCGGTCCAAGCGGTCTGCTTCACGCATATCGTTTCTTGATCGACAGTCGCGATACAGCTACAGAAGAACGTTTATCTGAGCTGGACGACGCCTATAGCGTGTTCCGTTGCCATGGCATCATGAACTGCGTTGACGTTTGTCCAAAAGGTCTTAATCCGACTAAAGCAATTGGTCATATTAAGTCCATGCTGTTGAAGCGAGCAGTGTAATGCGAGAACCCGAGCTGAAACCAATAATAATATAGCTCTTGAAGAGTCACTTTCTGGTAGCAGAAGGTGACTCTTTTGCGTATGTAATGGAAGACAACGCGCCGTATATCTGGACATCTAGGGGCGGCAGAAATTATGCGTCGAAGGTAATCTCTACAGACTGCATATTTAATACTATGGCTAAGCACGTGTATAAAGTTTGAAAGGAATAGAAATGCACCAAGGCATCATGAAAGCCTGGCTCGAATCATCTCACTTAAGTGGTGCAAATTCGACCTACGTAGAAGAGATGTATGAAGCCTATCAAGAAGACCCACAGTCAGTCGCTGATGATTGGCGTGCGGTATTTGATAATCTCCCTCCTGTGAACGGTGCCTCTGTTGATGCGCCTGAAGCTGCTCACTCAAAAGTACGTGATTATTTTCGCAGTTTAGCGTTAGAAGGACGCCATAAGAGCTCTGCTCGTGTGACGGATCCTGAAATGGATGCTAAACAAGTTAAAGTCCTGCAATTAATTAACGCCCATCGTTTCCGTGGTCACCAAGGTGCTAATCTTGATCCCCTCGAATTGTGGAAACGTGAACCCGTAGCTGATTTAGATCCTGCCTTCCACGGCTTGACTAAAGAAGACATGGAACGTGAGTTTAATACAGGTTCTTTTGCTCATGGTGGCGAAACCATGAAGCTCGCGGATTTGGTAAAAGCGCTGAAAGCCACCTACTGTGGTTCTATCGGTGCTGAATATATGCACATTACCGATACCGATGAGAAACGCTGGATCCAACAACGTCTCGAACCTTCCTTAGGTAAAGCTAACTACGATAAAAGTGTTAAGACACGCATTCTTGAAGGCCTTAACGCCGCAGAAGGTATTGAAAAATACTTAGGTGCTAAATTCCCTGGTGCGAAACGTTTCTCGTTAGAAGGCGGTGATGCGTTAGTGCCTATGATGCGCGAAATTATTTATCGTGCAGGTGAAGCCGGTACTAAAGAAATCGTCGTCGGTATGGCTCACCGTGGTCGTCTGAACGTATTAGTGAACGTATTAGGTAAGCGTCCAGCTGAACTGTTTGACGAGTTCGCGGGTAAGCATGCTGATACCCACGGTTCTGGTGACGTTAAGTACCACCAAGGTTTCTCCTCTGATTTTGAAACGCCGGGCGGCAATGTGCATTTAGCACTGGCCTTTAACCCATCGCACCTTGAAATCGTTAACCCTGTGGTGATTGGCTCTGTACGTGCCCGTCAAGATCGTCGCGGTTGTAAGGATGGCCTACAAGTCATGCCTATTACTATCCACGGTGACTCTGCAATTGCAGGTCAAGGGATAGTACAAGAGACATTCAACATGTCTCAAACCCGTGGCTTTAAAGTCGGCGGCAGTATTCGCATCGTAGTGAACAACCAAGTGGGTTTCACGACGTCTAACCATGCGGACACTCGTTCGACGGAATACTGTACTGACATCGCTAAGATGGTTCAGGCACCGATTTTCCACGTTAACTCTGATGATCCCGAAGCCGTTGCTTTTGTGTCGCAGTTAGCCGTTGATTATCGTAACGAGTTCAAACGTGATGTGGTGGTTGAATTAGTGTGTTATCGCCGTCATGGTCATAACGAAGCCGATGAGCCAAGTGCGACTCAGCCGTTGATGTATGCCAAGATCAAGAAACACCCAACGCCACGTAAGATTTATGCAGACAAGCTAATCGCTGAAAACGTGATGGCTGCTGATGATGTGACTGGTCTTATCAATAATTACCGTGATGCATTAGATCAAGGTGATTGTGTGGTTAAAGAATGGCGCCCAATGACGCTGCATTCTGTTGATTGGACACCGTATATCGGTCGTGAGTGGGACGAAGCGTATCAAGCCTCTATGTCGGCTGAGCGTTTACAAAGTCTGGCTGACAAACTGAGCTATGTACCTGAAAGTCATCCGTTGCAATCACGTGTTGCTAAGATTTATAGCGACCGTTTAGCGATGGCAAAAGGCGAGAAGCCACTCGATTGGGGTTTTGCAGAAACGCTGGCTTATGCCTCAATTCTGGAAGACAACAAGCGTGTACGTATTACAGGTCAGGATTCTGGCCGCGGTACTTTCTTCCATCGTCATGCTGTATTGCACAATCAAAACGATGGCACGACTTACATGCCACTGCGCAATATTGCTGATGAACAAGGCCCAATTGATATTACTGACTCAGTATTATCAGAAGCCTCAGTACTGGCGTTTGAGTATGGTTATGCCACAGCAGAACCCGGTGGATTGACTATTTGGGAAGCGCAGTTTGGTGACTTTGCTAACTGTGCCCAAGTGGTAATCGATCAGTTCTTGTCATCGGGTGAGCAGAAGTGGGGCCGCTTATGTGGTCTGACTATGCTGTTACCCCATGGCTATGAAGGTCAAGGCCCTGAGCATTCAAGCGCCCGTTTAGAGCGTTTCTTGCAGATGTGTGCTAACCACAATATGCAAGTGTGTGTGCCTTCAACACCTGCACAGGTCTATCATATGTTGCGCCGCCAAGTGGTGCGTCCTATGCGTCGACCACTTATCGTTATGTCGCCTAAGTCATTACTACGTCATCCATTAGCGGTTTCAAGCTTGGAAGAATTAGCCAATGGCAGTTTCCAAAATGTGATCGGTGAAATCGATACCTTGGAAGCAAGCAAGGTTGACCGAGTTGTCTTCTGCAGTGGTAAGGTTTACTTCGAACTGCTGGAAAAACGTCGTAGAGAAAATATCACTAACGTAGCGTTAATCCGTGTCGAACAGTTATATCCGTTCCCACATGATGAAATGATCGTTGCTTTGGCTGATTACCAACATGTGAAAGATTTTGTTTGGTGTCAGGAAGAGCCACAGAACCAAGGTGCTTGGTACTCTAGTCAACACCATTTCTGGGCCGCGGTTCCTGCAGGTGCACAGTTAACTTATGCTGGTCGTGAAGCGTCAGCTGCACCAGCGTGTGGTTACCCTGAGTTGCACACACATCAGCAAGAATCTTTAGTGAACAGTGCCCTGAAACTTACAATCACACTGTAGTAATAGACATTTTATAAAAGGATAGTTTTTCATGAGTATCGAAATCAAGGTACCCGTACTACCAGAATCTGTTGCCGATGCCACGATTGCCACTTGGCATGTGAAAGTGGGCGAGCAAGTTTCTCGTGATCAAAACCTGGTTGATATTGAAACCGATAAAGTGGTTCTTGAAGTGGTTGCGCCAGAAGATGGCCACATTGGCGAGTTTTTATTTGAAGAAGGCGCCACTGTTCTGGGTGAACAAGTGATCGCTAAATTCATCGCCGGTGCTGTATCGGGCAAAGAAGTCACTAAAGCGCAAGCTGAAGCGGCAACGCCAGCAGCTGAAACCAGCGATGAAAGCAGTGATGCGTTAAGCCCATCTGTACGCCGTTTACTGGCTGAGCACAATGTTGATGCCAGCAAAGTAAAAGGCACTGGTGTGGGTGGTCGTATTACGAAAGAAGACGTTGAAGCTTTTGTTAAGTCTGCGCCTAAAGCAGCGGCGCCAGCAGCACCTGCTGTAGCTCCGTTAGCGGCTGGCCGTAGCGAGAAGCGCGTGCCAATGACACGTCTGCGTAAGACAATCGCAAACCGCTTGTTAGAAGCGAAAAACTCTACCGCTATGCTCACGACGTTTAACGAAGTGAACATGAAGCCCATCATGGATATCCGTAAGCAATACCAAGATATCTTTGAAAAGCGCCACGGTATCCGTTTAGGCTTTATGTCTTTCTACATCAAAGCCGTGACTGAAGCGCTGAAACGTTTCCCAGAAGTCAACGCGTCTATTGATGGCGATGATATCGTCTATCACAACTACTTCGACATCAGCATCGCAGTATCAACACCACGTGGTCTGGTAACACCAGTGTTACGTGACACTGATACCATGAACTTAGCTGAAATCGAAAAAGCCGTTCGTGACTTAGCCCTTAAAGGCCGTGACGGTAAGCTGACTGTGGCTGACATGACTGGCGGTAACTTCACTGTGACTAACGGTGGTGTTTTCGGTTCACTGATGTCTACACCGATCCTTAACCTGCCACAAAGTGCGATTTTAGGCATGCATGCCATTAAAGATCGCCCAATGGCAGTCAATGGTCAGGTTGAAATCCTGCCCATGATGTACCTAGCACTCTCATATGACCATCGTATTGTTGATGGCCGTGAGTCTGTTGGTTTCTTGGTTGCGATTAAAGACTTCCTAGAAGACCCAACTCGTCTGCTGCTTGATCTGTAACACAACTCTATAAGAGATTGCGCTTAAAGAAATAGCCAGACATACCCTCGTGACTGGCCCAAACGGGCCAGTTGGATTTGATTAGAAGTATACGGATAGATCATCATGAATTTGCATGAGTATCAGGCAAAATCCTTATTTGCCGAATATGGTTTACCAGTGTCAGAAGGTTTTGCATGTGATACAGCCCAAGAAGCTGTAGAAGCGGCAGGCCATATTGGCGGAAATTTATGGGTTGTTAAGTGTCAAGTACACGCAGGCGGCCGCGGTAAAGCAGGTGGCGTTAAAGTCACTGGCGATAAAGAAGAAATCAGAGCCTTTGCCGAACACTGGTTAGGCAAAAATCTGGTGACTTATCAAACTGATGAGAAAGGCCAGCCAGTTGCTAAAATTTTAGTAGAAAGCTGTACCGACATCGCTAACGAACTGTACTTAGGTGCCGTTGTTGACCGCGCGACTCGTCGTGTTGTGTTCATGGCGTCGACTGAAGGTGGTGTTGAAATTGAGAAAGTGGCAGAAGAAACGCCAGAACTCATCCACACTGCAATCATAGATCCTTTAACTGGCCCACAAGGTTATCAAGCACGTGATCTTGGCTTCAAGTTAGGTTTAAACCCAACTCAAATGAAGCAGTTCACTAAGATTTTCATGGGTCTGGCGACTATGTTCGTTGATCATGATTTCGCATTGCTTGAAATCAACCCACTGGTTATTACCACTGAAGGCAACCTACACTGCCTAGACGGTAAAATCGGTATCGACGGTAACGCACTTTACCGTCAACCAAAAATCAAAGGCATGCACGATCCATCACAGGATGATGCCCGCGAAGCTCACGCTGCTAAGTTCGAGCTGAACTACGTTGCATTAGACGGTAACGTTGGCTGTATGGTGAACGGTGCTGGTCTTGCGATGGGTACTATGGATATCGTTAACTTGCACGGTGGCAAGCCAGCGAACTTCTTAGACGTAGGCGGCGGCGCGACGAAAGAACGTGTAGCTGAAGCATTCAAAATCATTCTGTCTGACAGCAATGTGAAAGCGGTTCTGGTTAACATTTTCGGCGGTATCGTACGTTGTGACATGATCGCAGAAGGTATTATCGGCGCTGTTAAAGAAGTGGGCGTTAAAGTACCGGTTGTGGTTCGTTTAGAAGGTACTAACGCTGAACTTGGCCGTGAAGTATTAGCTAAATCAGGTCTAGATATCATTGCAGCTACCAGTCTAACTGACGCGGCTGAGCAAGTAGTTAAAGCTGCGGAGGGCAAATAATGTCTGTCTTAATCAATAAAGATACCAAGGTAATTTGCCAAGGTTTCACTGGCGGTCAAGGTACATTCCACTCACAACAAGCTATCGATTATGGTACGCAAATGGTGGGCGGTGTGTCTCCTGGTAAAGGTGGTCAAACTCACTTAGGTCTTCCAGTGTTCAACACTGTGAAAGACGCTGTGGCTGCGACTGGCGCAACTGCTTCTGTGATCTATGTACCGGCTCCTTTCTGTAAAGATGCCATTCTTGAAGCTATCGACGGTGGCATCGAGCTTATCGTTTGTATCACTGAAGGCATTCCTACACTGGACATGCTGCAAGTTAAAGTGAAGCTTGAAGAAACTGGCGTTCGCATGATCGGCCCTAACTGCCCAGGTGTGATCACCCCAGGTGAATGTAAGATCGGCATTATGCCAGGTCACATCCACTTAAAAGGCAAAGTGGGCATCGTTTCTCGTTCAGGTACTCTGACCTATGAAGCCGTTAAGCAAACGACGGATGAAGGTTTCGGCCAATCTACTTGCGTAGGTATTGGTGGTGACCCAATTCCAGGTACTAGCTTCATTGATGTACTGGAAATGTTCCAAAACGATCCACAGACTGAAGCGATCGTTATGATCGGTGAAATCGGTGGTAACGCTGAGGAAGATGCGGCGGCTTTCATTAAAGCACACGTGACTAAGCCTGTTGTGTCTTATATTGCGGGTGTCACTGCACCTGCTGGTAAGCGTATGGGCCATGCTGGCGCGATTATCGCTGGCGGTAAAGGTACTGCAGAAGACAAATTTGCTGCATTAGAAGCAGCGGGCGTGACAACTGTCCGCTCGCTTGCTGATATCGGCAAAGCGCTGCGTATTCGTACAGGTTGGTAAGCTAACCTTTCGAATATAAAAGGCGCCTAAGGCGCCTTTTTTATTGGCTGTAATTTCGGCAGCGAATCGCAGTAAATGACAGGAATGAGATTGAGCTAACACCATGAAGACTAGATATTTTTTCTTCTACGGGTTAGATTGATGCTTCTCTACTACGCGCTCGTCTGTGTCATTGGCGAGGATAATGTGAGTAGAGCCATTAACCATGAGCTAAGTGCTTATGGCTTCAGTGCTGTTCTGCAAAAAATCTTGAACTCAAATTTATTTAACACGGTTGCAGTCTATCGTTGCGAGCGTATTTGTTTTATGGGGCTTATCGCATTGGGGGAGGGTAAGCAACAGAGTCGATGTTAGCCACAGTAACGGCTTAAACATCACATTTTTTACGAGGGAAAAACTGTGAAAACACCTAAAATCATTATTTCGGAAATTGACTTAGAAAGACTAGAGCGATTATTGGAGTCACTGCCGGCAAATGCGTTTCCGGGCAAAGCGGCATTGGAGGCTGAATTAGACAGAGCCGATATTGTGCCTGCATCACAGGTGCCCGCGAATGTGGTGACCATGAATTCAGAAGTGAAGTTTAGCGTTTCATCCAGTAATGAGACTTTCTGTTTACGTTTAGTGTATCCAAAAGACGTGAACGGCGCAGGGACGATTTCTATTTTGGCGCCGGTGGGCAGCGCATTATTAGGGCTCTCTCAAGGTGATGAAATTGAATGGCCAGGTCCGGGTGGTTCTATGGTAAAAGTGCGTATTGAGGAAATCCTGTATCAGCCTGAACGCAGTGGTGATTTCCACCGTTAAGCTTGAGGTATTGGCGTAGTGTCGTTGACGTTACGCCAGTGCACTTTAAGCGAACCATTGGTTGATTTTTAAGTGCCATTTTTGAAGGAGCAAAGATGATAACCCAAACTGAACGGTTAATTATTCGACCATTTACTGAGCAAGATTGTGAAGCGCTTTATTTGATGAACAGTAATGCCGCGATGCTGAAGTACATTCCCACCGAGGCATTTACAGCTCGCGAGCAGGCGGTTGAGTTGTTTCACAAGGTGATCCAAGTCGATTATCAGCAACATGGTTTTGGTCGTTGGGCGGTAGAGCATAAAGCTGATAAGCGGGTGATTGGTTTTTGTGGTCCGAAATTTATTCCAGAATTCAGCGAAGTCGAACTGGGTTATCGTTATTTCCCTGAGTATTGGGGAACTGGAATTGGTACTGAGGCCGCATTTGCTGCATTAGCCGAATTTAAACGTTTTGGCATTGACCAGACGATTGCACTTATCTTAGCAGGGAATCTCGGTTCTGAAGGCGTGGCTAAGCGTGTGGGCATGCATTGGCGTGAGCAAAATGAGTTTATGGGCCATAAAGTGAATATCTACGCCAAGGTGTTATAGCGGTTTGCCCGTAAACATCATCCAATAAAAAACCAGCCTTAGGCTGGTTTTTTGCTTAATTCTTTATAAACACAATGGCCGACTTAGGCGTCGTTATGCTCACAGGTATCGTTGGTGCAAGTGCCGTACAAATATAAGCTGTGATTAGTCAGCTTAATATTGTGTTTCATGGCAATTTCATCTTGACGACGTTCGATGACTTCATCTGAAAACTCAATCACTTTGCCACACGAGAGGCAAACTAAGTGATCATGATGATGCTGAGTCGATAGTTCGAAAACGGCTTTACCGCTCTCAAAATGATGGCGACTGACAATACCTGCATCATCAAATTGGTTTAACACACGGTAGACGGTGGCTAGACCAATTTCTTCACCGATATCGAGCAGCTTCTTGTACAAATCTTCTGCACTGATATGTTGGTTTTCAGGTCCTTGCATCAGTTCTAGGATCTTGACTCGTGGCAGGGTAATTTTCAAACCCGCTTTTTTTAGCGCTTGATTTCCATCTGTCATTGCTAATCTCTTGATTGCAGAACCAATAGGTTCATCCGTGGATAGTGTTTGCCATTATAGGTGCTCAGGTTGAAAACTTAAACCTTTGTTCTGGCTTTCTAGGGCGATATGCAGATAAATTGTGTCAATAGGCGTTAAATCACAATATTTTGCGGCAATTCAAGCATAGTTTTTGTATGGTTATACCAAGGAATAATATTCACGGCTGCCAAAGTCAGTGAGAATAATTCAAATAAATAAAATAATAAGGAATCGGCATGTACCAGCAAATTGTGGTGTTAACCGGCGCAGGGATCTCTGCTGAGTCGGGTTTACGCACCTTTCGCGATCAAGATGGTCTATGGGAAGAACATCATATTGAAGACGTTGCTACACCAGAAGGGTATGAACGTGATGCTGAATTGGTAGAGCGATTCTACAATAGTCGTTGGTTGCAACTGCACAGTGGCACGGTTGAGCCCAATGCAGCGCATGTGGCCTTGGCAAAGTTGGAAGCGGAGTTTAAAGGTCAATTACTTATCATCACACAAAATATTGATGACCTGCATGAGCGTGCGGGTTCGCGCCGTCTATTGCATATGCACGGTGAATTATCCAAAGGCCGTTGTCCGCGCTCACGTCAGACCTTTATTTTACGTGAGCCCTTTGGTGCCGATAATTGCTGTACTTGTTGTATTCCGGCTCAGCGATTACGTCCCCATGTGGTGTGGTTTGGTGAAATGCCCTTAGGGATGGATCGAATTCACGATGCGCTTGATAACTGTGACTTGTTTATCGCCATTGGCACCTCTGGCACTGTGTATCCTGCCGCGGGCTTTGTGGATACTGCTAACCATCATGGGGCTCAAACAGTAGAAGTGAATATGATGGCACCCGATAGACACAGTCAGTTTCAATATCACCTCACAGGAAAAGCGGGGGAGTTAGTGCCTCAGTTGGTTGATACCATTTTAGCGGGTCGAGTGATTGGCAGTGAGTCGAACACATGAGCGAAAAAGTTGCGATTATAATGCGTGGCTTACCGGGCAGTGGTAAGTCACATTGGGTTGAAACTTACATTCTTTCCCTTCCTTTAGAAAAAGCCATTGGCGTGCGGCAACGTGGCGTATTTTCGACCGATAGTTTTTTCTACCATGAAGATGAATACCGTTTCGATGCCAAGAAATTACCTGAGTTTCATCAATGTAATTTGACGGGGTTTATTCAGGCACTTTCTTCAAGCGAGCCTGTGGTGATTTGTGATAATACCAATCTGTGCCACTGGGAATACATGGCCTATGAAGCGGCGGCAAAAGCCTTAGGTTATCAAGTTAGAATTGTGCTTGTGGGTGAACCAAGCAGTCTGGCTCATCAGCAGGAATGCGCGAAACGCAATCGCCACGGCGTTCCTTTGGCACAAATTCAGCGGATGGCGAAGGTATTTGAAGATTTTTAATTTCAGGTACTTACTTATGTTAAGTGTTGTGATCTGTAGCAATCAATTTTAGGTATAGGTCCCGCAGTGTTTTCGCCCTGTCATAAGTCTGTTGTACTCTGTTTCAACGTTCTGCTTTGTCTATATCTATGTCTATGTGCATGTGTATGGCTCGTACATTCGCCTTATCTATTTGACTGTGCACTTTAAGCTTGATCCCAAAGACAGTTTATCCACATAAGTCTGCGTATAATGCGCTAACTTGTGTGGCATTGAAGGGTCAATGCAAGATTGCTGCTGGCTTGAACGAGACCATTGAGCACAAGCGGACGTATATCAGAGGAAAGAGCCATGCTCATTAAAATTTTACTAACAGTCTTAGTTATTGCTGGCACTTGGTTTTTGCTGGTGAAACGCAAGCGTCAGATTGAACCTCAGGCTGTTAATCTCAGTTCAAAGCGTTTTAGTGAACCGCTGTGGCGTCGATACCTGTTGACGAGTGTGTTTGTGGTGATTGGATTTAGCCTGCTGAGTTACAGTGTTTGGTATTGGCGCGATCAGCATAGAATTGTCACTGTGAGAATTGTGTCACCGAATGCCGACAATAACGGCGAGTATCGTGTGCGCAAAGGGGATATTTCAGACTCGAAAATGGTCACTATCGATGGCATCCATATTCGCTTTTCGACCCAAGAACGGTTGGCAATTATCGAAACCGACTAAGGCATATTTATTTTACTAAATTACCTTGCACGCCTTTTCATTGCCAACTTATGCGGTAAACTAGCGACAATTTTTTAGCCTGCACTTAAGTGGAATCGTTAACTTAAGTTTTTTTTCAGGAGGACAAATGATTACTGCTTATGTCTATGATAATCGTCACCTTACTGTGACAGAGCTCGGCATACTGGACAGTATTCCCGCATCGACCATTTGGTTAGATCTGTATAAACCCGATGATGAGGAGCGAGAGTGGTTAAGTCATTTTTCTGTTGAAGAAGTGCCTGACGAAGAAGATATCAATGAAATTGAGGCCTCAGCACGTTTTTATCAAAACAGTGACGGCTTGCATATTAATTCGTTATTCCCACAGCGTGTCGGCCAAGATGTGCGCGGCGTTAACGTTTCCTTCAACCTTCGTAGCAATTTTTTACTGACAATTCGTGAAGAAGACGTAGGTCTTATCCGTTTGCTGCGTAACTATTTGCGTTTGGGACGGTTAGAAGTATCGACACCGCAGGAATTGTTTCTCGAATTATTTAATCTGAAAGTGGATTATCTATCTGACTTAATTGAAGATGTTTACACTGTACTTGAAAATGTCGGTGAGCAAGTATTTGATAACGATGAACTTGACGATGTATTTAAACTCATCACTCTGCAAGAAGACTCTAATGGTAAAATTCGATTAAGTTTGCTCGATACTCAGCGTTCACTGCGTTATATGCAGCGTTATTATCGTGGCCAGTTATCTGATGAACATTTAAAGGACTTGCGGGAAATGTTGTCGGATATCGAGTCGCTGATGCCCCACAGTCAGTTCATCTTCGATAAGTTAAACTTTCTGCTCGATGCGGCCATGGGTTTCAGTGGTCTGCAACAGAACAAAATCATCAAAATCTTCTCGGTTGCCGCTGTGGTGTTTCTACCACCGACCTTGATTGCCAGTAGTTATGGAATGAACTTTGCCAGCATGCCTGAGCTTGAGTGGCAATACGGTTACCCTATGGCGATTGTGATGATGTTAGCCAGTGCCGCAGGTACTTATTTCTTCTTTAAACGTAAGCATTGGTTATAAGTCTGGCGCTAGCTGTGTTGATTTCTCGAATTAAAAATAAGGGTCGAATGCAATATTCGACCCTTATTGTTATCACTTTTATTTAATCATGTTCATTCAATGAGTGAGACTCGATGACTTTGCTTAAATGAGTGAGTCTCGTTAGACATAATCGTTAAGCCAGTTTCTTCATCAACTACTTACGACTATCGCCGCCAAAGTAGTAACTCACTCGCTCGCGCGGATTTAGATACTCGTGGACTTTTTCAGGAAGCGCCGCAGGTGGTAAGCAGCGCACTATGCTGATCCCTTCAATTTCCAGATCAACGATAGGCGCCTGATCTTTAGGCACTAAGGCATCGTAAACCAATATTTTTGGACATAGCAGTTTAGTTAAGTTAACCGACATCACCATGGCATATTGACCGCTGGATAATTCCACCACACTGCCGGGGGGATAAATGCCCAGCATCTTGATCATCTTGCCAATATACTCTTGATTTAGCTTAGTTTTGTATTGCTTATACAAATGCCCCAGTGCGGCGTAGGGCATTCTGGCTTTGCCCTGTTGGCTTGGGTAACACAAGGAGTCATATTCGTTCACTACCGCAATCAGTTGCGATACCTTATCGAGAGCCTCTTCCTTTAGGCCTTTGGGATAACCACTGCCATCGAGAAACTCGTGGTGATTGGTGATTGCAGGTAAGGCTGCTTGGGGAAAATTATCGGCTAATTTGAGCAGTTCAATCCCAAGTAAAGGATGCTGCTTGATAAAATTAAGCTCTGGTGCTGACCAAGGTGTCGATTTTTTTAGAATTTGTGGTGGGATTTTTAATTTACCCACATCGTGGAACAGGGCACTGAGACCGACCGTTTCGATTTCACTTCTATCCCATTCCATTTCTTTGGCGATCAGCATAGAGAGGATCGCAACATTCAAGGAGTGATAATAAATGCTTTCATCCTGCTTAGCATCACTCATCAAATGCAGCACTAAGTTATCTGAGTTGAGCAGCTGTTCGACTATGGTGTGGACCAAATCTTTGGCGTCATCGACCGCATTTAAGGGGCGATTACGTAGCTTAGAGATGAGGCTGCGCATCATGGCTACTGAGCGGGTAAAATTTTGCTCAGTTTTATTAATGTCACGGCGTAATTTTTTTTGTACTTCGATTTGCTCAGCCTTGTATTGATCCATGTCGTTTTTAAGCACATTGATTTCAGCACTTGGCGGCAATTTGATAGGGTTGACCGCATCAGCATGTATCGGGGCGACGTCGCTGCGTTCTAAATCGACGATGACATGTTCGATGCCCAGATTTTTAATCAACTCGATTTGCGCAGCTTGTTTAATATGAAAGCTACTGAATAAAAAGGGATGATCTTTCCAAGCCACGGGCAAACGCACAAAGTTGCCGACTTGAAGTTGATGGACTGAGACTTTACAGCTTTTTTTCATATTCTTGTTATCGTGAAGCGTAATGTGGGTTATTTTATCTCAATGATGCTGCTTTACAATTACTTAACTAACATGTCAGCATAGTAAGCCTAGAAAGTAGCCACTCCATTGAGGAAGTATGGACTTTATTGAAGTATACCCTAATGCGTTGCCGAATGACTTGTGTGACCGTCTCATTCTGGCATTTGAGCAACATGCTGGCGTTGTTGATGGACAAACGGGCAATGGCGTCGATCTGGAGAAGAAGATCAGCCGCGATTTGACCTTAGATAGTTTCATCGACCTGCAGCCCATCAGAAACGAACTCTTAGGTTATACCTTAAAGGGCGCGATAGATTATTTCACAAAGTATTCAATGGCACTAATGGGTGCGGTTGCTGTGTCAGTGAGTGATGAGCAGGGCCAACCAGTGACGTTAACTCCGACTAATTTTGCGACGCTGGGTGCGCCTAGGGCCGATGGCTTAGTGAAGTATTTGTATCGCAGTGGCAGTATTAATATTCAAAAGTATCAGCAAAATAAAGGCGGTTATCCCCATTGGCATTCGGAGCAATTCCCGCAGAATGGTCACAATGAAGCTCTGCATCGCGTCGTGCTCTATATGTTTTATTTAAATGATGTGGAAGAGGGCGGCGAAACCGAATTTTATTATCAACAGCGTAAAATCTCCCCCAAAAAAGGTACTATGGTGATAGCGCCTGCGGGATTTACTCATTCACATCGAGGAAATAAACCTGTGAGTGGTGACAAATATATTGCCACTTCTTGGATCATGTTTAATCGAGCCGAACAGTTATATGCGGTGATTGCCTGATAGTATCCCAGTTTCTTACACTGGGATACGGATCCTAAAGAGCGCCCCTTCTAAGCGACTTTCTTCAATTTTTAAGCTGCCACCGTAGCTGTGAACGATTTCATCACAGACAGCTAATCCGATCCCTTGCCCTGGGGACTGAGTATCGGCACGCACGCCACGTTGGATAATCTTCTGTCTTAAGCTTTCTTCAACACCAGGGCCATCATCTTCAACAATGAGTTCAAACTCACCTTGTGAGTTAATTTTAGCCGATACATGCACTTGGCTGATACACAGGCGGAAAGCATTTTCCATAAGGTTGCCACAAAGCTCCATTAAGTCACCCTTGTTGCCGGGGAACATCAAAGAGGGGGAGATGTTGGCCGAGAACTGCACTTGTTTTTCTCGATAAATTTTAAACAACATTTGTGCTAATTGATCGACTAAGGGCGCAATAACAGTTTGTTCTTGCTTCAGGCCTTGGCGGCCTAACATGGCCCGTTTTAATTGGTATTTGACCAGCTGATCCATCTGGCTGACTTGTTCCATGATCTTTTCGCTTGCCGATTGTTTACTCAAACTGGCGTCATCTGTAATGGCATGCACGGCGGCTAAGCGGGTTTTAAGACTGTGTGCCAAGTCATTCATAGCATTTTGATAGCGCTGTTGTTGGGCACTCGATTGTTGCAACATCTGGTTGAGTGCTTGCGTTACGCCTTCAAGTTCAACAGGATAGCCCTCAGAAAGTGATTTACTCTTCCCTTGGTTAATTGATTGCAGTTCATTTTGCATCCGTACCAAGGGACGCATGCCCCAATAGGCGGCGCTGACCAATAGAATTAAGGCTAAGGCCAATACCATAGCTAAACGAATATAAGTACGTTTACTGAACTTACTGTATTCTTGCTCCAGTTTGGCGGCATCTTTCATGACGAGGAGGTTGTAATGCACACTGGCAATTTCTACCGCGAGCAAATAGACGAAATATCCTCTGTCGTCAGCCATGGTGAGGTAGTAGGGCGGGGAGTCGTTACGGATTTCGTTAAAACGCTCACAGGTATCAAATAAGCCACGATCTACTGCGAGGGATGAGGTCCAAACCTGCTTAAATTTGTCATCGCAGCTCGCTATTACATAACGCTCTTGTTTATTATTTTCTTCCAGCCAAGCACTGGTATCGGGGATAAGATCGTGCTCCCGTAATTCGGCGGCGACTTGGGGGATTTCAGCAATGAGTTGGGCAGTTTCTTCGTTATAACTATTTTGCGCATGCAGAATATTAACCATCCATGCGAGACCAAAACCCACTAAGGTAATAATTGATAGTGAGGTGAGAAACATCCGTGTCAGCAGACGTTTCTTGAATTTTAATCTTAATTGCATGGCAGGTTAAATTTATATCCTTGGCCGCGGATGGTCACTATGGGGTTATCTATACCATCGCGGGTCAGTTTTTTACGCAGGCGGCTGACCATGACTTCAATCGTATTGGGATCGCCTTCCTTATCACCATAAATCACATCGAGTAAACGTTGCTTGGCGACAACCTCATGACAATGGCGCATCAAATATTCGAGGATTAAATATTCAAAGGCAGTGACTTCCATGACTTCGTCACCCAGAGTGACTTGTTTTGCGGCGAGATCGAGTTTCAATTCTCCACTGCAAATCACGGGTTTAACAAAACCTGCGCTACGGCGCACTAAGGCATCAAGCCTTGCAACAAGCTCTTCTTTTTGAAAGGGTTTCACTAAGTAGTCATCGGCTCCGGCGTTTAGGCCTTCAACTTTATCCTGCCAATTAACTCGTGCCGTGAGAATTAATATTGGTGCTTTAAGACCCGCTTCACGGAGCTGTTGAATTAAGCTAATACCATCTTGATCGGGTAGCCCTAAATCGACAATGGCGACATCGATGGGATAATTAGTGGCTTGATAAAAACCTTCTTTGGCAGTCAGTGCCACTTGAACTTGATTGCCGAGATCGCTTAATTGCACTTTTAAGTGGTGGGATAAAATAGGATCGTCTTCAACAACCAAAATTCTCATAATATAATGCCTTAAAGTGTATGAGCTAAGCTTTAGCAAACTAGTCTACGCAAAATCACACTGATAACCAAATAGAGGATCAGCATATCTTAGTTGAACTTAACCTTTGCTGACCGAGTTGAGCTTGTGGTCAAAATAAGTACTAATTAATTGTTGAATAAGAAGGTTTTGCCGTTAAAGTGTTAGCGTATCGGGGAATTTCCCCAAGGCGATTTTTGTTTTCTGATCCGCAAAATGCCGTTGCCACACATAATCGCGCCTAAGGTAAATAACATCACCGCCATCATGATAAAAGACAATCTCAACCAAGGCATTTCTTGCGCTAATCGCAGATGTACCGCTTCGATGGTTGTGACGCCCCAGACGGCAAAGACACTTATAAATAATAAAATTTGTAATAAACGAAGTAAGTAAACTGAGTTAAAAAATAAGACCAAAGGCGCAAGTGCAAAAGGAATGGCAAAGTTAATTTGTTCGTAACGTACAAAGTGGGCACTCAATAGCCAGCATGCAATCAGGATCCAAAGACTTCTCCACCACATTTATACCCCCTCCCATTAAACGTATTAAAATAGTAAACATAATGTATCTAAAAACAAACTTCCGTACTATTGGCGCGTTCACATTTTGCTAACAATAGACATGTTAACTGTATTGCGTTCAAACAAAAACGCCCAACACTGAAGCTGGGCGTCATTTTGGTCTTTGTGAGGTTTAGTTCGATTTATCTAAATGATGAACTTGCTCATCAAAACTTCTAGCAACTTTACCCGCTTGAGTGTTGTTAAACACTTGCTCGTTAAATTCGCCCTCTGATTTAGCAATAATTACAGTTGCTACGCAATCACCAGTGACGTTTACAGCAGTACGTACCATGTCGAGTAAGCGATCGACACCGATAATCAGGGCAATCCCTTCCACTGGTAAGCCAACTTGATTTAACACCATGGCCAGCATGATAAGTCCGACACCTGGAACACCCGCGGTACCAATTGATGCTAACGTGGCTGTCACAACAACAACGGCATAATCGGTTAGTGAGAGCTCAATGCCAAAAACCTGCGCAATAAACACAGTGGCAACGCCTTGCATGATTGCTGTGCCATCCATATTAATGGTAGCGCCTAACGGTAGCGTAAAAGCGGCGATTTTATTATCGACACCTAATCTATGTTCAGACGCTTCTATGGTAATGGGTAAAGTGGCATTTGAACTGGCGGTTGAAAAAGCAAACAACTGCACATCGCGCATTTTACGAATAAATATTAAGGGATTGAGGCCTGAGAAAAGTTTTAGAAGTGTAGGGTAAACAACAAACGCATGGATCAGTAATACACCTAAGACCACGAAGAAATATTGAACCACACTACCAAAGGTCTCTAAACCGAGTGTTAATGCAAGTTTTGCCATCAGCGCAAACACACCATAAGGCGCGAGTTGCATGATCAGTGTCACGACACGCATGATGACTTCATTTAAATCTTCAAACAACGCCGCAATACGTTTGCCGCGCTCACCAATATGGGCAATAGCAAAGCCAAAAATGACCGCAAAAATAATAATTTGCAGCATATTACCTTCGCTCAATGCCTGCATCGGATTGGTAGGCACTATGTTTATCAGCACATCAGCAAGACTTGGGGCTTCTTTTGCGACGTACTCCATTTTTTCTGACGCCAGTGAGGCGTTTCCAGGATGTATTAGGGCTGCGCTGACAATCGCAATCACTAAAGCAATGGCGGTCGTGAATAAATAGAAGGCGAGGGTTTTCCCCCCTAAGCGGCCTAATTTTGAAGGTTCACTCAGTGAGCAAGTTCCGCAAACTAATGAAATAAAGACTAAAGGAACGACTAACATTTTTAAGCTGGAGATGAAGATAGTACCGATAACATGCAAGAAACCTTCGGTTATATAATCTTTTACTATATCGCTTTCTGGAAAGGCATTACGAAGAAAGAGGCCTAAAGCAATACCTGTTCCCATACCGATCAGAATTTTACTTGTAAGGCCGAGTTTATTTTTTATAGAAATTGCCATAGAGAGTCCTGTGTGTTTTTTATACATTCTATTTTTTGGCGCTCACAAGACTAGCAAGAAAACTGCGAAGATGAAATGGCAAATAGCGTTAAAATATTTGTGTTATTTGTGAAATAAAATAAGATAGTTATGGGAAAGTTGCGTGAAAATTGTGTAATGTTAGCCTATAAGTAATAAGCGTCTCGCTTAGGTATTATCATCAGAGTAACAGGGAGCCTGACAATGAAGTCAGCGTATAAGGTTTTTCTCGCAGGATTGTGTTCGCTTTTATTATCAGCATGTGGTGGTGGGGGCAGTATCTCTGATGATGGTTCCGGTACTCCGCCGACGCCAAGTGTCGTCACTGTCACTCTGAGTATTACTAATACGGATATTTCTGCTTTAGCACCTGCCACAGTATCAGCTAAAGTTGTTGATTCGAAACTCGGTTCCTTGGCTGGTGAATTAGTTACTTTTACTCTGAGTAATTCTAATATTGGGTCTTTTGATCCTAGTACGGCAACGGCATTAACGAATACCGAAGGTGTTGCTACTATTATTTTAAATACAGCAACTATTGCGGGTGCAGGTACTGTCACTGGCAAAGTTGATACTGGGGAGTCTGGGAAAATTGGTTTTGTGATGAAAGGTGATGGCGGTGAAGCGGGTGGAGGTGCACAAGTTAATTTAGCCTTAACTGATATTACAGGCTTACCTATTCAAACTATTACATCCTTAAATCCAGGTAAGTTAACTGCTACTATCACCGGCATTAATAAACCTACGATAGTGACCTTTGACAATGATATTGGGGACCTTCCTATCAAAACTGCTGTAACAAATAGTCAGGGAAAGGCTAGTGTTGATATTTATGCTGGTAATACGTTAGGTGCAGGAACTATCGTTGCCTCTTTAGCTAGTGGTGAAAAAGGTAATACAGTAGTGGTGGTTGGTGCTACAAATGTAGTCATGGGTAGTGGAAGTCCTTTTGTTGCTGGTAAAGCAAGTGTTAGTTCAAGTGATTTAACTGCAGGTGGCACCGCGACTATTTCTGTCGTTATCCAGGACGATCAAGGTAAGCCTTTTACCCAACCTGTGGATGTTAAGTTTTCATCGGCCTGTTCAACTAAATCATCACCAGAAGCCATAATAAGTTCACCCGTACCCTCTGTGAATGGCGTAGCTACAACGACTTACCTTGCAAAGGGCTGCGTTGGAGATGATCCTATTAATGTTACTGCTAACGCAGGTGGATTAAATCTTTCAGCTACGGGCACTATTAAAGTACTTCCTGCTAACGTGGGAAGCATTATATTTATGTCTGCGACACCGCAAAATATCGCCATTTTAGGTACAGGTGGCTCAGAATCTTCTGAAGTTAAATTTAAGGTACTTGACACAAATAGTAATCCGGTAAGTAACCAGTTAGTTAACTTTAGTTTGAACACTACGACGGGAGGCATAGTGCTTGACCCATCAAGTGCAACGACTAACAATCAAGGCATTGTTCAGACAGTTGTAAGAACAGGGACTGTTGCTACTTCGGTAAGAGTAACAGGCACTATTGCTGGCTCTTCGCCAGTTATTTCAAGTCAATCAAGTCAGCTCATCATCTCGACAGGGATACCCGATCAAGACAGTTTTTCACTTTCTGCAACAGTACTCAATGCTGAAGGTTGGAACGTTGATGGCACCAAAGTGACCGTTACTGCACGCCTAGCCGATGCATTCAATAACCCTGTTCCAGATGGCACAACAGTATCTTTTACCACTGAAGGTGGCTCTATTGAAGATGCTTGTCAGACTGTTAAAGGTACATGTAGTGTTGTTTGGACGAGTCAGTTAACTAGGCCTGAAGGGCAGTCTCTTATTGACGCAACAGGCGCATTAATTCGCAATCCTATTGCGATACTTGCGCCTAATTTAGGTAATTATTATGGCCAGAAATATGGTGGTCGAGCAACTATTACTGCAACTGCGATTGGCGAAGAATCCTTCCCAGATCTTAATGGCAATGGCCGCTTTGATTCTTCTGAAGCAACAGCATTTTTAACTCAAAAGGATGTAAGTGGTAAGCCATTTGATTTGGATGATGCTTTCAATGATTATAATGAAGATGGCATTTTTAATCCTCAGCAAGCGGGTGGACAAATTGGTGGGGAATTAGAAGAGTTAATTGATTTTAATTCTAATGGTGTTTTTGATATAAAAGATAGTAAATATAACGGTGTACTCTGCTCTGAGCCTGCACATGCTGCTTGTGCTGATGGTATTACAGATTCAAAATCACTATATGTGAGAGGCAGTTTAGTGATTGTCATGTCAGGAAGTACTGCTTATGCGACTCCGATTGCTGATGTGCTTATCGACGATAGTTACAGTATCAGCAAAGACCAACGTATTGACTTAATAGGTAAAGATGCCGCTACTGTTTATTTCACTATATCTGACTTACATAACCAACAAATGCCTGCTGGTAGTATTGTTAGATTTAAAGCAAGCGCAGGTTCTGTTGCTAGTAGTGCTCAATATATTTGGCCAAGTAGTAACTATAACGCGGGACGTGAGTTTAGTGTGACACTGAAAGGTGAAGAGCAACCTAATGCAGGTACTCTTATTGTTGAGGTTGAAACCCCTAATGGGTCAGTGACTCAGGTTCTATCTATTCCGATTAGAATCAGTTAGTTTTAAGGACCTTATCCAAATAAAAAGAGCATCTAAGGTGCTCTTTTTCTATTGTAGGTCTGTCGAATTTTATAATGATGTAGTTCCAGCGTTAGGAATAATTCCTAACGCTGGAACTGATACACGCTACCTAGTTTCATGATCTGTGTCAGTTCATCTAGAGCTGTTCGAGATTCGATGATTAGCTGAGGGTCTGCAAGATCTTGGGTGGTTAATCTGTCTCGATAATGTTTGTCTACCCAAAGGTTTAAACGAGTAAATAAAGCATCATTCATCAGAGTGTGTTGATTTACCGCTGCGACTTCCACTTCATTCATGGCGACACGTAAACGAAGACAGGCAGGGCCGCCACCGTTTTGCATGCTTTGTTTTACGTCGAAATAAAGCACTTGCTTAATCGGTGTGTTTAACGTGAGTAATTCGTTCAAATAGGCAAATACCGCGGGATTTTCTTGGCAATCTGTTGGGGCAATAATTGCCATTTCACCTGATGGCAACGTAATAATTTGAGTATTGAATAAATAGCTTTTGACTGCGTCGTTAATTGCTACTTTCGCGGTTGGCACTTCAATGAAATACAGCTCAGTGTCGAGTTTACGTTTAATTTCATCGATCTTATTCTGGGTATTTAAGAAGGCTTGTTCGTGGTAGAACAGGACATTTTGATTACCTACTGCGATAACATCGTTATGGAATACACCTTGATCAATCACATCAGGATTCTGTTGGATGAAGACGCAATTATCGTCTTCCAGCTGGTGTAAGCGTGCGACTGCCATCGATGCTTCTAAGGTTTGTCTTGCTGGATATTTTTGCGGTTTAGGGGCGTTGGGATTGGTGGCTTCTTGTCCATAAACAAACAGCTCAACACCAGCATGGCCGTATTCATTGCAGAGACGAGTGTGGTTAGCGGCACCTTCATCACCGAAGCTATTATGCTCAGGTAAGTGACTATGGTGATGAAAATAGTGGGGATCACTGAAAGTTGCTGTTAATATGCGCCCCGTTGTCAAAGGCTCGATGCTGCGATGCAGTTTATCGACTAAATTTGCTGGGGTAAAATGCAGTTTGCCGTCACGTGTATCTGCACTTGGTGAGACTGTAGCGGCATTGGCTGTCCACATACTGGAAGCACTGCAACAGGCATTAAGTAATATGGGCGCTTCTTTTGCCGCTTGTTTTAATACATTAGCATCAGAGCCAGAAAATCCAATTCGGCGCAATGTATAGAGGTCTGGGCGCTCTTGAGGAGCTAATATTCCTTGAACCATGCCCATATCGGCTAGTGCTTTGGCTTTTTGGAGTCCTTGTTTTGCAGCAGCTTTGGGGTTGGAAACTAAGGCGGCATTGCTAAGTGAGGCGACATTGCCAAAAGACAACCCTGCGTAATTGTGTGTTGGTCCAACGAGTCCATCAAAATTCGCTTCAAAGTGCTTCATTGCTTATCCTTGTGATAGGGAAAGTTATTATTTGTTCATATGGTCCCTGAGGGAACCCAGTATACTGAAGCTTTTCGAGTGCACAAGCGGACGGTTTTGTGCTCAAAGCGACTTTTTCACGATAAATGCATAACTATTTCTTGCTTGCTGGCAAATAATGAAATATTAGTTTTTAATTACGCATATTATATTTTTACATTTTTTCAACTTTGATTAAAAAGTGACTCGCTGGTACATATAAAAGAGGGATTAACTTGAAACTATCAGTACAACCCTCTATATATGGTGCCAATTTCCACCTTCTTGAGATTTTTTGGCGCAAATTAAACTATGGGTAAATCGCTAGTTATTGTCGAATCACCGGCCAAAGCTAAGACTATTAATAAATATCTTGGCAAAGAATTCATCGTTAAATCGAGCGTAGGTCACATCCGTGATCTGCCGACATCATCGACTTCAGAAGGCAATGAAAAGGTTAAATCCGCTGCCGAAGTTAAGAAGATGTCGCCAGAAGAAAAAGCTCAATATAAAAAGGTGAAAGATCAGCAAGCGCTAGTGTCTCGTATGGGCGTAAACCCTGAAAAGGGCTGGGCGGCTAAGTACCAAATTTTGCCGGGTAAAGAAAAAGTCGTTAAAGAGTTACAGGCACTTGCCGATTCTGCTGACCAAATCTATCTCGCAACCGACTTAGACCGTGAGGGAGAAGCTATCGCCTGGCATTTGCAAGAGGTGATTGGTGGTGATCCTTCACGGTATCAACGTGTTGTTTTCAACGAAATTACTAAGTCTGCGATTCAAGATGCTTTTAGTAAACCGTCGACACTCGACACTAACATGGTTAATGCCCAACAAGCGCGCCGCTTCTTAGACAGAGTTGTCGGTTTTATGGTGTCGCCGCTGCTGTGGAAAAAAGTTGCTCGCGGTTTATCCGCTGGGCGAGTGCAGTCGGTTGCCGTGCGTTTAGTGGTTGAACGCGAAAGCGAAATCAAAGCCTTTGTGCCTGAAGAATTTTGGGATGTACACGCAGAGCTCAATACGCCCGCTCAAGAAGCTTTGCGGATGGAAGTGGTTAAGCATCTAGATGCTGCCTTTAATCCTATCAATGAACAGCAAGCGATGGCTGCGGTTCAAGCGTTATCGGCAGCAAGTTTTACTGTGCTGGCCCGCGAAGATAAAGCGACTCAAAGTAAACCATCGGCTCCTTTTATTACGTCGACACTGCAACAGGCCGCGAGTACACGCTTAGGTTTTGGTGTGAAGAAGACCATGATGATGGCGCAGCGACTTTACGAAGCCGGTCATATCACTTATATGCGTACCGATTCGACCAATTTGAGTCAAGAAGCCGTTGAAAACTTGCGCGATATGATTGCCAAAGAATTTGGTGATAAGTATCTACCCGCCGAACCGATTCGATACGGATCAAAAGAAGGCGCACAAGAAGCTCACGAAGCGATTCGCCCATCAAACGTTCAAGTGCAAGCAGCGACCTTATCTGACATGGAACGTGACGCTCAGCGCTTATATGAGCTGATTTGGCGCCAGTTTGTCTCATGTCAAATGACACCTGCACAATATGATGCCACTAAGTTGACCGTAAAAGCGGGTGATTATGAGCTCAAAGCTACGGGACGCACTTTACGTTTTGATGGTTGGACTCGCGTACAAACAGCGCTTAAGAAGAAAAACGAAGAAGACAATACGTTACCATTCGTGGCTCAGGGCGATGTATTAGCATTAAAAGAATTGCAGCCTAAACAACACTTCACTAAGCCGCCAGCACGATACAGCGAAGCTTCTTTAGTAAAAGAATTAGAAAAACGCGGCATTGGCCGCCCATCAACCTACGCAACCATCATTTCAACGATTCAAGATCGTGGTTATGTAAAAGTCGAAAATCGTCGTTTCTATGCCGAAAAAATGGGTGAAATTGTCAGCGAACGATTGGTGAGCAGTTTTGCAGATTTGATGAGCTATGACTTTACCGCCAGCATGGAGCAAACATTAGATGATGTGGCTCGTGGCGAGTTAGACTGGAAAAAAGTACTCGATGGTTTCTATGCTGACTTTACTAAGCAATTAGAAAAAGCGGAGCTGGATCCTGAAGAAGGTGGCATGCGTCTTAACCAAATGGTGATGACGGATATCAAGTGCCCGACCTGTGGTCGTCCTATGGGGATCCGCACGGGAACGACTGGTGTTTTCCTTGGTTGCTCTGGTTATGAATTGCCCCCTAAAGAACGCTGTAAGACGACGATGAACCTCACGCCTGGCGTTGAGGCGATTAGCGAAAACAGTGAAGATGCCGAAACAGATGCACTGCGTGCGAAGCACCGTTGTAGTATTTGTGGCACGGCAATGGACAGTTACCTGATCGATGAGAAGCGTAAGTTACACGTCTGCGGTAACAATCCAATCTGTGAAGGCTATGAAGTCGAAGAAGGCCAATTCAAGATCAAAGGCTATGAAGGTCCACTGATTGAGTGTGATCGCTGTGGTCACGATATGGAACTGAAAAATGGTCGTTTTGGTAAGTATTTCGGTTGTACTAACGAGGAATGTAAAAATACTCGTAAACTGTTGAAAAATGGTGAGGCGGCGCCGCCAAAAGAAGATCCAATTTATTTACCCGAACTGAAATGCAGTAAATCGGATGCCCATTTCGTATTACGTGATGGTGCGGCGGGTATCTTCTTAGCGGCTAGTACTTTCCCTAAATCACGTGAAACCCGTGCGCCTCTGGTTGAGGAGCTGGTTCAATACCGTGAGCTGCTATGGCCTAAGTATCAGTATTTAGCGGATGCGCCAGTCACTGATGATGAAGGCAATAAGGCTGCGGTGAAGTTTAGCCGTAAGACGAAAGAGCAATACGTTGCGACTGAAGTCGATGGTAAAGCCACGGGTTGGTCTGCGCATTACGTCAATGGTAAGTGGGTGAGTGAATCTACCAAGAAGGCCAAGAAAGGCGCATAGCGACGGATTAAGCTAGCTTAACGCTATGAGAACAACAAAAAGCCAAGTCATATTTGACTTGGCTTTTTGTTTGCATTTTTTCGATATTAATTTGTTGCTATAGATAATAATTCAAACATGTTGAGTACTTTACACGCAATGACGCGGTAGCATGAGTGGCAAATGTGTCGCTAATTCAACTTAACGGTAAGCAAATAGAGACTGATCACCATTTCTTTTTAGGTTGAAACAGCATATCGATATCATCTTCTTCATTTTTAGGTCTAGGTGCACTGGGCTCAGATTGTTTCTGTGCACCCATAATTTCATCAAGTAATTGTTTAGCCTCATCGACTTTACGCCCAATGAAGGGATCATTAGGCGTTTGTGCCTTAATGGCGTGTAATGTTGATAGGGCTTTGGTTACCATTTGTTTTGATGAGCCATATTGCTTCATAAAGCTGGCCGCGCGGGCACGAGAAAGCATAGAATCGACATTAATTCTGAGCTGTAAACTGTCGATGCGGCTTTCTTCTTGAGCAAAAATGCTCGGATCAACTTTACCTTTATTATGCTCGGCTCTGAGTATCGCCTTTAATTTTTTTAAGGTTTGAACAAGCGCTAAAATTTGCTTGTCATTATCGGGTAGTCTGAAATTCTCAATTGGAGGAGTTTGAGGTTGTCCAGACTGTAAGCTTGTTATTTGATTATTGATATCGGCTAAGCGGCGTTGGTAGTCTGACTGTTGTTGGCCATTACTGATCGCTGTTGCAGATTGCAAGGCATCTTGTACACGCCGGTACAAAACCAACACTATATTCGTGCTACAAGGCATCATTCCTGTGTTTGATAACACAGTTTCAGTTTCATCGATAATTGCTCTTTGACGGGCAAATTCAATGCGACGCTCAGCCTCTACACGTTCTTTTTGTTGCTGTAATACGTTAATTCCGATAACAAGCAGTAAAAGCGCACCGATGAGGATCAGAACCAAGGTGAATGACATAGATGTTCCATTATTTATCCAATTGAGCTAATGCTACAATAAATCAATAAACTAGCATAGTTATCTTAGCCTAGGTTATCATTTCTGTCGTATGAATCTGTAGACTTGTGCTCTATATTCCTATTTGCTTTAATTTTTACTATATACTATAACGATTGATTATAGCTGAGAGTGCTTTGAGGGCTCAGTTGTTAATGGCATTTTGCGTGTTTGAGACAAGGAAATAAGATGAAACTGCAACAACTCAGGTATATTGCTGAGGTCGTAAAACATAACCTCAATGTATCGGCGACAGCTGAAAACTTGTATACCTCTCAACCCGGGATCAGTAAACAAGTTCGTATGCTTGAAGATGAGTTGGGGATCCAAATATTTGGTCGTAGCGGTAAGCATTTAACCCATGTCACACCTGCGGGTTTGCAAGTGATCAGCATTGCCAATGATATTTTAGGTAAAGTTGAAAGTATCAAAAAAGTGTCTGAAGAATATACTAAGCCAGATCAAGGTGAGTTAAATATTTCCACAACAGATACTCAGGCACGCTATGCATTACCGACGATAATTCGTCAGTTTATTGATCGCTATCCTAAAGTGAACTTGCATATGCACCAAGGGACACCGTCGCAGATCAGCGAACAGGCGGCTCGCGGTGATGCAGATTTTGCCATTGCGACCGAAGCAATGCATTTATATTCAGATCTGATCATGTTGCCTTGTTACCACTGGAACCGCTCTATCGTTGTGCCCAAAGACCATCCTCTTGCGACCCGCAATCAAGGCAGCTTGATTAGTATCGAAGATTTAGCCCGTTTCCCCTTAGTGACCTATGTCTTTGGTTTTGATCGTGCTTCTGAAATTGAGAAAGCGTTCAATCGGGCCAATTTAGAGCCGCGTGTTGTCTTTAGTGCGACCAGTGCCGATGTGCTTAAAACCTATGTTCGTTTAGGATTAGGCGTGGGTGTCATCGCGTCTATGGCCATTGATCCAAATGTTGATAAAGATTTAGTCGCTATTGATGCTGGTCATTTGTTTGCCCACAGTACGACTAAAATTGGTTTTAGGAAGGGCAGTTTCTTGCGCAGTTATATGTATGATTTTATTCAGCACTTTGCGCCGCATTTAACCCGTGATGTGGTGGAGAAAGCCGTAGCATTACGGGATCAACAGCTCATAGATGAAATGTTTGCCGATAAAAATCTGCCAATGCGTTAACTTGGATGATTTACAAACATAAAAATGCCGCTAATAAAAGCGGCATTTTTATGGGTTTAGCGATTAAGATAAATCGACTTTATCCATCTCGAGTTGCGCAAGGGCAATAACTGCTTGAGTGCGGTTGCGAACGCCAAGTTTTCTAAATATGGCAGTCGCGTGCGCCTTGATGGTCGCCTCAGACACGCCAAGATCGTAGGCTATTTGTTTATTTAATAACCCTTCGGCAAACATCTGCAACACTTTATATTGTTGCGGCGTGAGATCGGATAACTTGCTGGCCATTTTATCAATGGCATCGTCATTGATAGCAATAATCTCAGTGCCTTTAGGCAACCAAATATCACCGAATAACACCGCACTTAGCGCCTCTTTTAGGGTTTCCATTGAAGCTGATTTAGGGATAAAACCACTGCTGCCATAATGAATCGCACGGCTAATGGTATTGATATCCTCGTGGGCTGAAATCACCACAACGGGTAACTCAGGATAATGTGAGCGTAGGTGGATAAGCGTGGAATAGCCGTGGGACCCCGGCATCTGCAGATCTAACAGTACAAGATCGTAATCGACGCTTCGAACATCCAATACAGATTGCAGTGCGTCAGCACTATCGGCTTCAAACCACTGTGCATGCTCGAAAGCGCTGGTCAGCGCTTGACGTAGTGCATTTCTGAACAATGGATGATCGTCTGCGATAATAATATTTAAGTTTTCTAGCTTCATGGCTTTTATGATTATGTTCGGTGCGCGTGAAGATTGAACTCAATGTAACAGAAAAGTAATCAAGGATCCTATTGCTTTATTCAGGAATAAGGACAAAATTTTGATATGTTTCTGGTTGTTAGACTTTGGTCGGTGTTTTACAGGGAAAAAGATGGACCGTATCGTTTCAATTGAAAGCCCGAAAGTACGGGCTAACCTATACTTTAAAATCGTCTAAAAACTACCCATATGTCCACACTTTTGTGGGATTTCGTTGTTCGTCAACAGCAACAAAGGTGAACACACCACGTATGGCATGCTCTCGATGGTCTTGATACATGTCTTCGACATAGATGTTGACTTCAACTTTTAATGACGTATTACCTACATGGATCACACGAGCGATGAGTTCTGCTAGTGTGCCAGCTGGGATAGGCTTTTTAAAATCAATTCTATCGGAACTCACTGTGACTAAGGTTTTACGGCAGAAACGAGTTGCCGCAATAAAGGCTGTTTCATCCATCCACGCTAAAGCTTCGCCACCAAATAAGGTATTGTGATGGTTGGTGATTGAGGGGAATACTGCTTTAATCACGCGCGCTTCTGAGGAATCAATTCGAGTTTGAATCGCGTCAGGAAAGGGTGTTTCAGCGGCTTCGATTCGTGAGGTATTTTCGGTGTTTGTGGACATGGGGGTAAGCGACATACAGCAACCTAAGGTAATGCAGCAAAATAAGCTCGAATTATAAAGATTTTTGGTGGTTAAAGATAGAAAACTACAGGCTTTAACGTGCAGTAGGCATATGACTGAGGATAATGTCATGCGTCCAATAAAAAACCGAAATGAGATCGGTTTTTTATTGGACGATTTATTTTACTTCAGATTTATTTGGTTAACAGTGCTTTTCTTTCGCGGGAAGCCGCTGCGAGCTTACGTAGCAGAATTTCAGAGTCATCCCAATGCAAGCAGGCGTCGGTGATACTTTGGCCATAACAGAGTGGCTGGCCTTCAATGACTTTTTGATTACCTTCTTGCAAGAAGCTTTCAGCCATAATACCTGCGATAGCAGTGCTGCCAGCACGCATTTGAGTCATAATTTCATCGGCGACCATCAGCTGTTTGAGATGGTTCTTCTCACTGTTTCCGTGGCTGAAATCGATAACCATACGTTGAGTTACCCCAACAGATGCAAGCTGTTGACGCGCTTCTTCGATATCTTGTGCGTGATAATTAGGTTTTTTGCCACCACGTAGGATGATATGGCCAAACGGGTTGCCGTGGGTGCGATAGACCGCCATAGCGCCATCTTTATCCGGTGAATAGAAAACATGTGGCACTTGTGCGGCACGCACTGCATCAACGGCAATATTGATGTTCCCATCAGTACCATTTTTAAAACCAACGGGGCAAGACAGTGCCGAAGCCATTTCACGGTGGACTTGGCTTTCCGTAGTACGCGCACCAATAGCGCCCCAAGTAATGAGATCCGCTATGTACTGACCGTTCACCATATCTAAAAATTCGGTGGCGATAGGCAATTTTAATTCAGTGATTTGTTGCAGCAATTCGCGGGCAATGCGTAAACCTTTGTTTGGTTCGAAACTGCCATCGAGATCGGGATCTGAAATTAATCCTTTCCAACCGACAATTGTGCGGGGTTTTTCAAAATAGACGCGCATTAAGATACACAAGTCATCTTTCAATTCTTGGTGTAACGCGGCTAAGCGTTGAGCATAATCTAATGCCGCTTTAGTATCGTGGATTGAACATGGGCCTATGATCACTAATAGACGTTGGTCTTCACCCATAATGATGGCTTCGACTTCACGACGTTGCTGAACCAGATAATCGGCTGCATCTTGAGTTAATGGGAACTCAGATGCCAGTTGCGCAGGTGAGATGACTTTTGCTAATAAGGAAGTGCGTAGTTCGTCTGTTTTTATGGTCATTCAAAATACCGAGCTTGCGTGCGGCGCTTTTCGCCAGATTGCCTCGGATTATAACGAATCGAACCGAGTTGCACAGTGCCAATTGCGTTAATTGTCGGCAACTGTGCAATGAATTTGATTTAAGTTAGTTTCTTTTAGACTAAATTCACTCGGTTTCTTTTGCTGATTTTGGCTTATTAGGCTTAGAACATATGCCGTTCTAGGCCCGTGACATCTAATATTTTAGTGGCAATTTCTTCCACGGAATGATTAGTGGTGTCTATGTAAGGAATGCGTTCGCGTTTAAACAGCATTTCCACTTCTTTGACTTCTAAGCGGCACTGTTTGAGCGATGAATAGCGGCTATTCTCCATTCGACTCTGACGGATTTCATGTAAACGCACGGGATCAATCGTTAAACCAAACAGTTTTTTCTTATTGCGTTTCAGCGCTTCAGGTAACTTAAGGTTATCCATATCATCTTCGGTGAAAGGGTAGTTTGCCGCTTTTATACCGAACTGCATTGATAAATACAGGCTCGATGGCGTTTTGCCACAGCGAGAGACCCCAAGTAAAACCAGATCGGCTTGATCCATATGTTTCATGGTCTGGCCATCATCGTTATCCATGGCGAAATTAATGGCATCAATACGCGCTTCATAGCCGTGATTCGCTTTTCCATGGGTTCTATGTACAACTGGAGAGGCAGAAACACCTAAATGTTGTTCGAGTGGGGCCACAAAAGTATTCAAAAAATCATAATCAACCCCTTCACTCGAGTAGATGATGTCGCGGATCTCGGCTTTTACGATGGAATGGAATACTAACGGCCGCTCACCTGTTGTAATAAAACAATCATTAATTTGTCGCTTAACTTGCTCCGCTTTCGTCAATGTTTCGACAAATGGAATCGTAAGTGACTCAAATTCTAATGGAAATTGCGAGAGAACCGCATGACCAAAAACTTCAGCTGTGATCGCTGTCCCGTCGGAGATATAGAATACTTTTGGTGCCATACTGACCTCTTGTAGTAATAAAATTACAAATAAAATTATAGATTTACGCGTGTTCGACAGGAGTGTAAAATGCCGCTGCCCTCGTGTGAAGGGGCCACTGAAATAAACTTGCGGAGATAGAACTGTGCAGCAATACGTACTCTGGTATCAAGAATTAGGCATGGGTGACGTCAACTTGGTTGGCGGTAAAAATGCTTCTCTAGGCGAGATGATCAGCAATCTGGCCAATGCCGGTGTTCAAGTACCTGGCGGATTTGCGACAACTTCCCATGCGTTCAACGAGTTCCTTGAACAAAGCGGAGTTAACCAGAAGATTTATGACATTCTAGCCACACTGGATGTAGATGATGTCAATGCGCTGGCTAAAGTAGGTGCACAGATCAGACAGTGGGTTATTGACACTCCATTTCAACCAGCATTAGAGCAAGCGATTCGTGAAGCTTACGATAAACTTGCCGCTGAAACTAGCGAAGCGTCATTCGCGGTACGTTCTTCTGCAACAGCTGAAGATATGCCAGATGCCTCTTTTGCGGGTCAGCAAGAAACCTTCTTAAACGTAAAAGGATTTGAATCCGTACTGACAGCGATCAAGCATGTGTACGCTTCACTCTTTAACGATCGCGCTATCTCCTACCGTGTGCACCAAGGTTATGAGCACCACGGTGTTGCCTTGTCTGCTGGCGTGCAACGCATGGTCCGTTCAGACAAAGCCGCTTCAGGTGTGATGTTTACTATGGACACTGAATCTGGCAATAACGATGTGGTGTTTATCACTTCATCTTTTGGTCTGGGTGAAATGGTTGTTCAAGGCGCGGTAAACCCAGATGAATTTTATGTTCATAAACCTATTTTAGCCTTAGGTCACAAGGCTGTTGTGCGCCGTAATATCGGTAGCAAGCTCATCCAAATGGTGTATTCAGATGATGCTGCTCACGGCAAACAAGTCAAAATTGAAGACGTGACTGCTGACAAACGTCGTCAATTCTCTATCAATGACGCTGAAGTCGAAGAATTAGCCAAACAAGCCATGGTGATCGAAAAACATTACGGTCGTCCAATGGACATCGAATGGGCAAAAGACGGCAACGATGGCAAATTGTATATCGTTCAAGCGCGTCCAGAAACGGTTCGTAGCCGTGAAGATGTGCAATTGATTGAACGTTATCACTTAAAGAGCCGTGGCGCTGTGATCTGTGAAGGTCGCGCTATTGGCCATAAAGTGGGTACTGGCGTAGCCAAAGTATTAACGTCAATCGCCGATATGGATCAAATCCAACCTGGTGATGTGTTAGTGACAGACATGACAGATCCTGATTGGGAACCTATCATGAAGCGCGCAAGTGCTATCGTCACAAACCGTGGCGGTCGTACCTGTCATGCGGCGATTATCGCCCGTGAATTAGGTGTACCAGCAGTGGTGGGTTGTGGTGACGTGACTGACCGTATCAAGAATGGTCAAATCGTGACTGTTTCTTGCGCCGAAGGTGACACTGGCTTTATCTACGAAGGTAAACAAGAGTTTGAAGTGATTTCAAACCGTGTTGACTCTCTGCCTGCATTGCCAATGAAAATTATGATGAACGTGGGTAACCCTGATCGTGCATTTGATTTTGCCCGTTTGCCAAACGAAGGTGTGGGTCTAGCGCGTTTAGAATTCATCATCAACCGTATGATCGGCATCCATCCAAAGGCACTACTCGAATTCAATCAACAGGATGCAGCGCTGCAAACTGAAATCAACGAAATGATCGCTGGTTACGAATCACCTGTTGAGTTCTACATTGCTCGTCTAGTTGAAGGTATTGCGACTATTGGTTCAGCTTTCTATCCGAAGAAAGTGATCGTACGTATGTCAGACTTTAAGTCTAACGAATACGCAAACTTGGTTGGCGGTGACAGATACGAGCCAGAAGAAGAGAACCCAATGCTGGGCTTCCGCGGTGCGAGCCGTTATATCTCTGAATCCTTCCGTGACTGTTTTGCCCTTGAGTGTGAAGCGATCAAACGCGTTCGTAATGACATGGGTCTGAAAAACGTTGAAGTCATGATCCCATTCGTTCGCACAGTGAAAGAAGCTGAGCAAGTGGTCGGCCTGCTCAAAGAGCAAGGTTTAGAGCGTGGTAAAGACGGTTTACGTGTCATCATGATGTGTGAAGTGCCTTCAAACGCCCTGTTAGCAGACCAATTCCTTGAGCATTTCGATGGCTTCTCTATCGGCTCAAACGATTTAACTCAGCTGACACTCGGCCTTGACCGTGACTCAGGTATCATTAGCCATTTATTCGATGAGCGTGATGAAGCCGTTAAAATGCTACTTTCATTAGCCATTAAAGCGGCTAAAGCGAAGGGCGCTTACATAGGTATTTGTGGTCAAGGTCCTTCAGATCACGCTGATTTTGCAGCTTGGTTGGTAGAACAAGGCATAGATACAGTGTCATTAAACCCTGATACTGTGATTGATACTTGGTTGTATTTAGCCGAAGCGCACGGTTGATCTAGATAGTAATTTTATAAACTTGTTAAAAAAGCCGCTTTTTAGCGGCTTTTTTTTGTTTATAATGGCGCCATAACGATAATTGACAGAAGCCATCTATGCTACCCCTGCTATCACATCAACAAACATTAGAGCCAGTGTATTTGGCATACCTTGATGCACTGGAGCAAAGTGAGTATTCCGGTGATATAGACAAACGTTACAGCGCCCGTTTAGTGCAAGCCACCGACAACTCTGTATATCAATTCTTACCTCAAGCTGTGTTATATCCTAAAAATCAGCAGGATATTCAAATTGCATTGACGCTGGCTGCTACTGACGCATTTCGCAGCGTGACCTTCAGTGCGCGGGGCGGTGGTACGGGCACCAACGCACAATCTCTGACCCATGGTTTGATTTTGGATGTGTCGCGTTACATGAACCGTGTGCTCGAAGTGAATGCTGAGCAAGGTTGGGTGCGAGTTGAAGCTGGCGTGATTAAAGATGCGCTTAACGATGCATTGCGTCACCATGGATTCTTTTTTAGTCCCGATTTATCCACTTCAAACCGCGCCACTATTGGTGGCATGATCAATACCGATGCCTCGGGTGCGGGCTCACTGGTCTATGGTAAGACGTCAGATCACGTGCTAGCGCTGCGCAGTGTGCTGATCGATGGCAGTGTGCTGGATACGCATCCCCTAGACGCGGGACGACTGTGTAACCCCGATAATGTCAGTGATAATCCGCTGGGGCAGAAACTGATTTCTGCTGTGGCGGCGGTATGCCGTGAAAAGCGTACTCAGATTGAAAACCAATTTCCTAAGCTCAATCGTTTCCTCACTGGCTATGACTTAAAACATGTGTGGAACGACAAGCTGACGCAATTTGATTTATCACGAATTCTGACGGGCTCAGAGGGCACACTTGCGGTGATAACCGAAGCCAAACTTAATCTCACCCCGCTACCGACTGAGCGCGCAATGGTGAACATTAAGTACGATTCGTTCCAATCGGCATTGCGTCATGCGCCATCCTTAGTTGCCGCGCGGGCGACTGTGGTCGAAACCGTCGATTCAAAAGTGCTTAACTTAGCCCGTGAAGATATTGTCTGGCATTCGGTGGCTGATCTTATCCAAGAAGTGCCAGGTAAAGTTATTGATGGCCTCAATATGGTCGAATTTGCAGGTGACACGGTCGAAGTTGAGCAAAAGCTCGCGAGTTTGGAAGCTGTGTTAACTGAGCAGATCAGCAAAGGCGAGTGCGGTGTATTGGGTTACCAAGTGACGCAAGATAAGCCGAGTATCGAAAAAATTTACGGCATGCGTAAAAAAGCCGTTGGCTTACTCGGCGCCACTAAAGGTCGCCGTAAGCCTATCGCCTTTGCTGAAGATACTGCGGTACCGCCCGAAAAACTCGCCGATTACATTATGGAGTTTCGCGCGTTACTCGACGGGCATAATCTGCAATACGGTATGTTCGGCCATGTGGATGCGGGCGTGTTGCATGTGCGACCCGCGCTCGATATGTGCGATGTTGAAGATGAAAAATTACTACGAGTCATTTCTGATCAAGTCGCGGCACTGACACTTAAATACGGCGGCCTAATGTGGGGCGAGCACGGTAAAGGCGTGCGCGGTGAATACGGTCCAGCTGTCTTTGGTGATGAACTTTTCGGTGTGTTGCAAGATATTAAAGGTTTGTTTGACCCCGATAACCGACTCAATCCCGGCAAGCTGGTGGCGCCTAAAGATACAGGTGCCCTCTATTACGATGTCGACAGTGCTAAGCGCGGTAAGTTTGATCGACAAATCCCCGTTGATGTGCGTGATGCGTTCCCCGATGTGATGAATTGTAACGGTAATGGCCTGTGTTTTAATTACAGTAGCTATTCGCCCATGTGCCCATCGTTTAAGGTGACGGGTGACAGAGTGCAGTCGCCTAAGGGGCGTGCAGGGCTCATGAGGGAGTGGCTAAGACTGCTTGAGGCTGAAGGGGTTGATGTTAATGCCCTCGCAAAAGCGAAACCTTTTGGTATATTGCAGCGTATTCAAAATACCATCAATGCCAAACGTGATTATGATTACTCCCACGAGGTGATGGAATCGCTCAAGGGCTGTTTGGCCTGTAAAGCCTGCTCTGGACAATGTCCGGTCAAAGTGGATGTGCCTAAGTTTAGGGCGCAGTTCTTCAATATTTACTATCAACGCTATTTAAGACCCGCGAAAGACTATCTCGTTGCAGGGATTGAAGATAGCTTACCACTGATGGCTGCGGCACCGCGTCTCACTAACTTTGTTGCACAAAATCCATTGAGCCAATGGGTTATTAAACAGGCGATTGGTTATGTGGATGCGCCTGCGTTATCTGTGCCGACTTTGAAGCAAAGACTCGATGGTCATGCTAGCCGCGGTTACGACTTAGCTGCGTTGCAAGCGATTCCTGAAGAGAAGCGCTCGCAGTTTGTGTTGGTGGTACAAGATCCCTTTAACAGTTTCTATGATTCAGGTCTTGTGCTGCGCTTTATCCAATTGATTGAAAAACTCGGCTTAAAGCCGGTGTTATTGCCCTACAAACCCAATGGTAAGCCAACACATATCAAGGGATTTTTAGATAAGTTTGCTAAAACGGCGCAGTCGAGTGCGGACTTTCTGAACCAAGTCCATAAACTGGGCATGCCCATGGTCGGTATCGATCCTGCCTTAGTCTTGTGTTATCGCGATGAATACCGTGAAGTTTTAGGGGCTAATCGCGGTAATTTTGAGGTTAAGTTAGCCAACGAATGGCTACTGAATGTCATCAAAGATTTACCTGCAAAAGCTGCGCAAGGTAAGCAATATACTTGGTTTAGTCATTGTACCGAATCGACGGCCAAGCCAAATACCGCCAATGAGTGGACTAAAATCTTTGCCCATTTTGGCGCTAAGTTAACCGCAGTCAATTTAGGTTGTTGTGGTATGGCGGGAACCTATGGTCATGAGGCAGAAAACCTCGAGCGCTCTAAGGCCTTGTTCGACATGTCTTGGCAGCAAACGTTAGCAAAAATTGAGCAGCCGCAAGTGTTAGTGTCTGGCTATTCGTGCCGTAGTCAGGTAAAACGTTTTGCCGGTTACAAGCCAAAGCATCCACTTGAGGCCTTACTTGAGTTAGTAAACGCATAATGGTCCTTATTACTTAAATTGACCAGCAAGGCCGTAATTATCCTCACTGGTATATCCAAGTGTTGAATGTCACACTAAAGCCAGCCGCAAGGCTGGTTTTTTTTATGGATGATGGAGTCCTAGATGGAAAAGATGACTGACAGTATTCAACACACGCTCAAACAATTCGCCGCTGATAGTAGGCTAACCTCGGTTGCGCCATTGTGCAGTGAAGTCCCATTGTTTGACATTAACGCCTTGGGTGATTGGACATATCTAGGCACATCGCTGCCAGCCAAGTTTGCTAAGTTGTTCGCCAGTATTTTGCATTGCATCGATGATGAGTATTTCTTAATTACCCCAGTGGAGAAGGTGCGAGTGCGGGTTGAAGATGCCCCCTTACTGATTGTCGATTTCGAGCGAGCGCAACCCCATTCGCTGCTCAATGTAAGAACCAGCATTGAAACACAGCACCACAAAGTCGATATAAAACAGATGAAGCTCACCGATGACAGTGTTTATTTGCCGCTTGAGCGCGGTTTATGGGGCAAATTAGGTCGGGCCTGTTACTATAATTTTGTGAATGAATTCAATTTATCTGATCTAGATGAGGAATGAGCTCGTAGGTTAATCGCATAATTTGCTGTGGTCTAAGCTAGTTTATTATGGGTTAAGTGGTAGTATTAAAACTAACTCTGGGTTCCTATGATGGCGTGCAGAGTAAGTGAAAACGCGTTAAACCTTTGCTGTAGGAGGTGCTGTTTGAATCGTCATGAAAGCTTAGGCTATCTTGTATCCCACTTAAATATCGAGCTGCAAAATGAGCTTGATCTGCAACTTAAGCGATATCAACTCGATATAAAACTGTGGCCTGTGCTGTTTGCTTTGTGGCAAGAAGAGGGCATAAGCCAAACTGAACTTTCTAAGCGTTGCGATGTGGCAAATTACACTATGACGCGGCTACTGGATCAGTTACAGGTGCAAGGTCTTATTACTCGCCATCAAGAAGTCGATAATCGGCGTGCCTTCCAAATCTTTTTGACCGATGAAGCCAAAGCATTAGAGCAAGATCTTATTTGCGAAGCTGAGCGGGTCAATGAAAAATTCCTGTCAAATCTAAGTGAAGATGAACAACAGACATTCATTTTACTATTAAATAAAATCAACCGTTTGGCTTGAAATGTTGAATCTAATGGGTATGGAGGGAAACTGTGGTTTAGCCGTTTTCACTGCTATCTGTATGTGGTTATCTAAATCATTTTCCCAGTTTAATCCCACCCACTATGCCTCACTTTGCGGGATTAAACTGGTTTGATTAATTCAAGTAAAGTGCAAAGACGCAAAGCAGACTGACGGCTATCACTGAGTGCTGTAAATAACGCCGGCTGGCTAATAAATTTTCTTTGCCTTGTTTTAGGCTAGCGACGAGTCTATGTTGCTTATAAATTCGGCACATGAGTTCATCAGTTTGGGGATCGATAAGCAGTTCAAACTTGCAAGGCGCGCCGTCTTTAAGCTGAATGGTATGCTCGCTTTGAGGCTTAAAGTTAAGCTTGTGCGACACCATCTGGCCATTAACGAAGACCCGCTCTAAACCACTCCAATTGCTGGCTTGCAGTTCTACCACATCTTGGTTGAGATCATATTTGAAACGGATCATAGCGCTATCCTGTGCTGGGACCTGATAGACTAATTCAAGCAGACAAATATGACGTTTTCCAGCGTGATTAAATGAATATTCTGTGTCGAAATTAAAAGCGCGGCTAAACCATGAGCTTAGTGATAGATTAAATTTTAGATAACAAAAAAGCGACCAGAGGTCGCTTTTTTCAATATTTGACGGGCATAAAAAATAATAAACGCGTAGAAAAATTACTGCTTAGCGGCTTCGATAATGGCTTTCGCCATTTCATCAGCCACGGCGCCGGTTGTACGGTTCTGCGCATCGGCTTGGCTGAATATTTTCAGCAGCGTGTTGTAAATTTCTTCTACTTTAGCCGTCGATTTTGCTGCGTCGTAATCTTTTTCGAACGACACGTTGATAATGCCGCCTGCGTTGATCACATAGTCTGGCGCGTACAGTATGCCCATTTCTTTCAGTTGTTCACCGTGGCGTACTTCGGCTAATTGGTTGTTGGCACAGCCAGCAACAATTTTGGCTTTCAGTTGCGGTAAGGTCGCATCGTTTAAGGTTGCGCCAAGGGCACAAGGGGCATACACATCCACATCTTGCGCGTAGATTTCTTGAGGCGCGACAACAATGGCACCAAAGTCGGTAGCGACTTTATCTAACGAGGCTTGATGAATGTCGGTAACAATCAGTTCAGCGCCTTCGTTATGCAAGTGTTTGCACAGGTAATAGCCAACGTGACCGACGCCTTGAACGGCGATTTTAAGGCCTCTTAGGCTGTCTAAACCAAGTCTATGTTTAACCGCAGCTTTGATGCCTAAATAAGTGCCAAGGGCTGTGAACGGTGATGGATCGCCACTTTTGCCTTCAAGACCCGCCATATAAGGGGTTTCTTCATGGGCGATCATAATATCAGCCGTAGTAGTGCCAACATCTTCCGCTGAATAGTAGCGGCCACCTAGGCTGTTAATCAAACGGCCAAAGGCGCGGAATAGGGCTTCGCGATCTTGTCTTTTCGGATCGGCAATGATCACGGATTTACCACCGCCCATGGTTAAACCTGCTAGGGCATTTTTATAAGTCATGCCACGAGAAAGGCGTAATACGTCAGTCAGGGCTTCATCATCCGATTGGTAATTCCACATCCTACATCCACCCACGGCAGGACCAAGGTTGGTATTATGGATGGCGACAATGGCCTTTAAGCCACTTTCTTTATCATGACAGAATACAACCTGTTCATGTTCGTCAAAGGATACATGATTAAATACAGCCACGTGAATTTCTCCGCTATACACAATGAAAAAGCCGACGAGGTGAGCCTCTATCGACTGCTTGTTATATTTATTGCAGAACCATAGCATTTAGCGATACTCTCAACCATGCATAATGACCGAATAAATACATTATTTGTGGCAATTTAGCTTTCCACTTTACGTAAACGTAAGCTTTGCGATTAAGAATGGATTGTACTGAATTTAACGTAACGAATAGAATGAATCGCGTACTGATCCCAAGAATTAGGCTCGCGTTATAACAATAAGATAGGACGGAAGTATGACTGAACAAGCTGTCGACCAAACTCAACAAAATTTATCAGCTGAAGAAATAGAAAAGCTGCGTCAAGAGTGGGTCAGAACTCAATTTCAAAAAGCCAATCGTTTTCTCGCTGAAAAAGGCGTGATCCCAAGCAAAGTCCTAGCCGATGAAAGCCGTTATCTTGCACCTTATATGGCGATTTGGAAGATGGAATCAAAGCGTCCAAGCAACAAAACCTATTGGGTGATGTCAGGTGATTTACCGTCGGATTTTGTCGATGTGAAAGTGGCGGCGACGGCCCGTGATGCCGTGCGTCATTTCTCTATGATGTGGCAAATGCAGGCGGAAAACTTAGTGCGTTCGGGTGCAACCCGTGATGCCACTCAGGCTAAATTTGCTCAACTATTAGTATCGCGTGCCGAGAGTTTATATCGTATGCACAATGACGATAAACTGTGGAATGCTTAAACTCAAATGAGTTGAGGATTGTATTTAGATAGTATTGAGTTAATACAGTCACTTGTGTTGATTGATACTGATAATTGAAATAACAATAAGGCACTCAGTTGAGTGCCTTTTTTATACTGACTTTTATGTTGATTTCCTATGTTAAGAACAAGGTCATCGAACAAAGTCGATAGGGCTTATTCTTCGCTGTCGCTCAAGTAGTAGAAACCTTGATTGATGAGTTTCAACAGTAAGGCTTGGACTTCTTCATGCTGACATATTTCAGTCGCTTCATCGGCGTTTAAGCAGACGTAATCGCTCAACTGTGCGATTACGTCTGCCGGTGTTTGGGGCAGTTCGTGTACATCACCATTGATGAATAATCGCGGCGTGGCGTCATTTTCAAGGCGCAATACTTTCAAACCACCGATACGGCTCACTCCAGCACCTTGGGCGAAGGCATCTTGCAAATCTTCCATGCTGTAAGCTTCTTCGCCTTCACACAAATCAAGCTCGAAACGGTTTTGACTAAGCAACTTGCCCAACACGATTTGGTAGCTATTGGGATCTTGGCTCAGCTGGCTCAAGAGTGACATGATGCCCACTTGATGGTCTTGGCTGACGATACCGGCTGAACTCGGTTCAGTTTGCGAGGTGAAACGCTGCTGACCTAAGTTATTGTCGAGCAAATAATCGGCGACTTCACTGACTAATTCTTGCTGGCTAGGAGCGCGGAAACCAATCGAGTAACTCATTGCCACAGTTAGGGTTTCGCCGCAATGCGGGTAACCGGGTGGAATATAAAGCATGTCGCCTTTTTCTAACACTACATCGATAATGGGCGTAAAGTCTTCAACCAGCGGCGAGTTGGGATTGCCACCACGGCGTTGTTGCGGGGTATTGTCACCCACAGTCCAGCGACGCTCACCTTCGCCTTGAATGATAAACACATCGTAGTTATCGACGTGCGGGCCGACACCGCCACTTGGGGTTGCAAATGATGCCATCAAGTCATCGAAGCGCCAGTCAGGTAAAAAACGTAGAGCTTCAACTAATGGTTGCGAATCTGGATACCAATGGTTGACTGCTTGCACTAATAACTGCCAATGGGTTTCGCCATAGCTGTCGTAATCTTCAAACGGACCTTGCACCACTTCCCAATCATTGTCTTTGGTGACGACGATGCGTGAAGAGATTTCTTCTTCGCAGGCAAGGCCTGCTAATTCATCGGCGCTGATCGGATCTTCAAACTGTGGAAATGCTTTTTTGATCAACAGGGGTTTCTTTTGCCAGTATTCACTAAGAAACTGGGCGATATCGAGATTGAGTGTATACATAGTGTTAAAAAAGGCGACCACATCGCGGTGATGTGGGTCGCCTTAATCCTTATTTCTGTTTAAGAAAGAGTATTGTCCGTCGCCAACTTCAGTTAATAACTAATTTCAGTCAATAGCTTAATATCAGTTAATCGCCAATTTTAATTAATAACTTACTTCAGTTCGTCGACAAACGTTTCGGCGCGACCAATGTAATTGGCTGGCGTCATTTTCTTCAGTTCAGCTTTCACTGAGTCTGGTAATTCAAGTCCGTCAATAAACACTGACAGTTGCTGCGCGTCGATACGTTTACCGCGCGTCAGTTCTTTTAATTTTTCGTATGGCTTTTCAATACCATAACGACGCATCACAGTTTGTACGGGTTCTGCTAACACTTCCCAGTTGTGATCTAACTCATCACGCAGATGCGCTTCGTTAACTTCTAACTTGCTGATACCTTTTAAGGTCGCTTGATACGCGATCAACGCATGGGCAATACCCACGCCTAAGTTACGCAGCACAGTTGAGTCAGTTAAGTCACGTTGCCATCTTGATAACGGCAGCTTAGACGCTAAATGTTGCATCAGGGCATTAGCGATACCTAAGTTACCCTCAGAGTTTTCAAAATCGATGGGGTTAACTTTGTGCGGCATAGTCGATGAACCGATTTCACCGGCGATAGTGCGTTGTTTGAAGTGACCTAGGGCGATGTAACCCCAAATATCACGGTCAAAGTCAATCAGCACAGTGTTGAAACGGGCAACTGCATCAAATAATTCGGCAATGTAATCGTGTGGCTCGATTTGCGTCGTGTAGGCATTCCAGTGCAAGCCAAGGCTAGTCACAAAACGCTCAGACAGCTCATGCCAGTTAACTTCAGGATAGGCTGACAGGTGAGCATTGTAGTTACCTACGGCACCGTTCAGTTTGCCCATGATTTCAACATTGGCGATTTGTTTGATTTGACGTTCAAGGCGCACTGCGACGTTCGCCATTTCTTTACCGAGCGTCGAAGGTGACGCGGGTTGGCCATGGGTACGTGACATTAATGGCACAGAGCGATATTCAATCGCCAGCTTTTTAATTGCCGTCAGCAACTCGTTGCAGTAAGGCAGTAATACATGCTCACGGGCTTCAGTCAGCATTAAACCGTGGCTTAAGTTATTGATATCTTCAGAAGTACAAGCAAAGTGAACAAACTCACCCACAGCGGCTAATTCGCTATTGCCCGCGATTTTTTCTTTAATGAAGTATTCAACCGCTTTTACATCGTGGTTAGTGGTGCTTTCGATAGACTTAACACGCAGCGCATCTTGTTCGTTGAAATTGTCTTTAATGCCATCGAGTACGGCGATAGCTGACGCGCTCAATGTTGGCACTTCGCTAATGTCTGGACAGTCGGCTAACAGTTTTAGCCAATTGATTTCAACCTGAACACGGTACTTGGTAAGACCGAACTCGCTGAAAATCCCTCTCAATGACGCGGTTTTACTACCATAACGACCGTCTACCGGAGAGATAGCAGTTAGTGCGGAAAGATCCATGTGTAGCTCCTTGATGAACGCTAATTTTATTATAGGGTAAGACTTTTCTTGGCTGTATCGACTATGGCTTTGCGGGCGAAGACTAAGTGTCGACGTTTACCGCCCAACTGACGCCACAGTACTGCGCTGCGTATAGCGGCAAGCAGCAGAGCACGAATTTTATGTTGTACAATAGGGCGCTGCAAACACACAGGATTACCCGATATTTGGATTTTTGGCCCTAAATTACTGATGATGTCACTGTAAATGCTGGCAAGATTGGCAACAACTTGCTCATCTGTGATGGCAAAATGATGTAGCTGGCGATTCACTTGATTAATACGTTCAGCCAACATGCCTAAGCCACTGTTAGAGCGCACGAGTTTACGCTCAAGGGCAAGCACGCCCACTAAATAGCGAGTGATTTCAACATCTTTTTGGCTGCTGTCACCGAGCTGGTTCAGGATCAGCTTATAGCCTTTTTGCAATACGATTTTATCTTGGTAGACATCGGGCGTATTGTCAGGATTGGTGACGAGAATGGTGTTTAAGCTCGCTGCGAGCTCGGCATTATCCAATTCGTCATGGCGCGCTAAATGTTGAACTTGGGCAATGGCTTGCAGTATGCCTGCAAACGCCATAGTCCGATTAATGAGTTGCTCGTTCACGCTTTACCCTCGGATTAATTGATCTATGATGCCGCCACCTAGGCAGACCTCACCATCATAAAATACCGCAGACTGTCCAGGCGTCACCGCCGCAACAGGTTCATCGAAGACCACGCGCAAGGTGTGTTCATCTGTGTAGGTTAATGTACAAGGCACATCTTGTTGGCGATAACGGGTTTTCACTGCGATATGACAACCATCGACAGGCCCAGTTCTATCTACCCAATGCAGTTGGTTAACTGTCATGCCGGTCGACATCAAACGGGGATGGTGTCCGCCTTGACCCACGATCAATACGTTACGCTCAAGATCTTTATCGACCACATACCAAGGATCGTCATTGCTGTTTTTCATGCCGCCAATGCCTAAGCCTTTACGTTGGCCTAAGGTGTGGTACATGAGTCCTTGGTGCGTGCCTATGACTTCGCCTTCTGGTGTTTCAATATTGCCAGGCTGCGCCGGTAAATAAGTCCCTAGAAATTCAGTGAACTTGCGCTCACCGATAAAGCAGATGCCAGTACTGTCTTTTTTGTCATGGGTGATTAAGCCCATTTCTTTCGCAATTTCACGAACTTGATGTTTTTCGAGCTCACCGACAGGGAACAGGCTTCGGGCAACTTGCTCATGGCTAAGGGTGTAGAGGAAATAACTTTGATCTTTATTGCCATCAACGCCACGGAGCATTTGCGTACTGCCGTCGCTGTTATCGCGACGGCGAACATAGTGGCCCATGGCGATGTAATCGGCGTCGAGGATTTCGTCGGCAAATTCTAAAAATGCCTTAAATTTTATCTCTTTGTTGCACATGATATCGGGATTTGGCGTGCGGCCGGCTTTGTATTCGGCGAGGAAATACTCAAATACATTGTCCCAATATTCGGCAGCAAAGTTGACTGTATGTAGCTTGATCCCAAGCTTGTCGCACACGGCTTGGGCGTCTTTTAAATCTTCTGCGGCCGCGCAGTACTCGTTATTGTCATCTTCTTCCCAGTTCTTCATGAAAAGGCCTTCAACCTGATAGCCTTGCTGCATAAGCAAATAGGCTGAAACAGATGAATCTACACCGCCGGACATGCCGACAATGACTTTTTTTCCTGTATGAGTGGGTTCGATTGATGTCATAAATCCTAAAAACCATTGAGTATGTGTGTTGGCTAGGTGGATGAATTTAAGCCGCGACATTGAGCGCGTAACAAAAATACCTAACCTAACTAAAAATATGGGCTAACTAAAAATCCAAGCTAACTTTACATCTAGGTGCTGTGCTGCTGATTGCTAAATCAAACTTTGCCAGCGCTATCAAATAAAATGAGTCCGCAAACTGTCAGTAAACCTCGCATTTACGGCCAACTATTTATTTGCTGTACAAGGCCTCTGCAGTAGCACACGCATTAAGCTTAGCCAGCCGTTTATGCGGGGCGGTATTCTATCACGCCTTGCTCGCTTGGGCTATCGTGAGGCGGTCACTATTGAGTAGGCTAAGGGGATAAGTTTGGCCATTTTGTGCCTGATTGAGATAGTCTTTTAAGCAATCGAGTACTAAGGGACTGCGCAGTAAAGAGGACTTGGCTTCTATCTGCGCAAGACTTAACCAATGCGCACTATGGATCGCTTTATCCTGCGGCGCAGGTGAGGGCATATCATCTAACTGCACGAAAAAAGTAAAGCGCACAAAGGCTAAGTCTTCACTGGCGCTGAGTTGATAAATACCGACGAGTCCTTGGGCTTTGAGTGATAACCCCGTTTCTTCAAACACTTCGCGCTCACAGGCTTGGATCAAACTTTCATTCGCTTCTAAGTGACCCGCAGGTTGATTAAAGCGTTGCTCGCCTTCAATCCACTCTTCTACCATCAGATATTTGTCCTGTGAAGTTGCATGAACAATACAAGCGACGGTCACATTGGGTTTATATCTTTGACTCATAGAGCCTCCTTTGAGTGGATTGGAACGCAGAGATTAGGCTGAAATTTAGACTTCATCACCGAGACGGATGCATTTATGCTCACCCGATGGCAAATTATCTAGACTCCATTGGCCTATTTTATAACGGATTAATCTTAAGGTCGGAAAACCGATATGCGCTGTCATGCGTCTGACTTGGCGGTTGCGGCCTTCATGAATTTGGATTTCTAGCCAAGTTGTTGGGATATTTTTGCGCTCTCTCACCGGTGGATTACGTGGCCAAATGTCAGGTGAATCCATGATTTTGACTTTAGCAGGCAGCGTTATACCATCATTTAATTCAACACCTTGGCGCAGTTTTGTCAGTACATCTTCCGTCGGTACGCCTTCTACTTGCACCCAATAGGTTTTAAAGGTTTTCTTTTTTGGCTCTGTCAGCCTTGCCTGTAATTGACCGTCATTGGTCAGCAACAACAAGCCCTCACTGTCTCTGTCTAAGCGGCCTGCGGCATACACGTCAGCAATCGGGATATAGTCTTTTAGGGTCTTGCGACCTTGTTCATCGGTAAACTGGCAAAGTACATCAAAAGGCTTATTAAACAGCACAATAATCGGCGCAATCGTTTGGCTCTGCACCGGTTTTGCCGCCGCAATTGCGCGTCGATTAGGATTTTTAAAGGGTTCTTTCTTTAAACTGCCATTGGCATTTCGTGCTGGCGCCACTTTGCTATCTACGGCGGTAGCGCGGTTGGCAGGGCCTCTGCTGGCGGGCTTAGCGGGTTTAATCGGGCTCTTGGCTGGGGAACTAGCGCTGGCATTGGCACCTTTAGGTTGAAACTTGTTTTTGGTCATACTTTTGCTAACAGGAGGTTGAGACACGCTTACCTGACTTGATTGAGTCGTTAATGTGGTCATAGTGTACTTGGCATTCGCCGTTAGTGGAATTTGAATATTATTGCGAATGCTCTATGATGTCGGCCAGAAAATGTGATCTGTGCCTAAATGTTTATTAGGTTTTAATGAGTCGTTGTAACAAATTTTAGCTTGCGCGCAAAGACAGAAGGGCATTGAGAATTTGAAAGGTGAGGGCGTGGTCGATTGCCTTGATTGATATTTTCCCTGTGCTCAGATTTGTTTGCCATGCTATAAAATTATTATAAAAAATATTAAATTTTACAATAATGTAGGATGTAACATGAAAGATAACTCATCAACAATTATTTACACTGAAACAGACGAAGCGCCAGCACTGGCCACCCTCTCACTCTTACCTATTATCAGAACGTTTACCGACGCCGCGGGCGTTGCGGTTGAAACCCGTGATATCTCGTTATCGGGCCGTATTATTGCCAGTTTCCCTGAGCAACTGACTGAAGCACAAAAGATTGGCGACCATCTGACAGAGCTTGGCGAGTTAGCGAATCAGCCAGAAGCGAATATCATCAAGTTACCAAATATCAGTGCTTCGATCCCACAATTAAAAGCCTGTATCCTTGAACTGCAGCAAAAAGGTTACGACATCCCTAATTATCCGGATGAGCCAAAAACCGACGCTGAAAAGTCAATTAAAACACGTTACGACAAGATTAAAGGCAGTGCGGTAAACCCAGTACTGCGTGAAGGTAACTCAGATCGCCGTGCCCCATTATCGGTGAAAAACTTCGCCAAGAAAAACCCGCATTCCATGGGGAAATGGGCCAAAGATTCCAAGTCACACGTTGCCCACATGACTGACGGTGATTTCTACGGTAGCGAGCAGTCTGTGACTTTATCTGATGCGGGCAGCGTGAATATCGTACTGACCCAAAAAGATGGTCAAGAAGTGGTGCTCAAATCCGGTCTTAAGCTGCTGGCTGGCGAAATTATCGATGCTGCGGTATTGAGTAAAAAAGCCTTAGTGAGCTTCTATGAGCGTGAAATCGAAAACGCCAAAGCAGAAGATGTGCTGTTATCGCTGCATCTGAAAGCCACTATGATGAAAGTGTCTGATCCTATTATGTTTGGTCACGCTGTGAAGGTCTTCTTCAAGCCAGTATTTGACAAACATGCGGCGCTTTTCGCTGAATTAGGCGTTGATGTTAACAACGGTTTTGGTGATGTTTATGCCAAAATAGCGACATTACCTGCTGATAGCCGCGCCGAAGTCGAAGCCGATATCGCCGCCGTTTACGCTGCGCGTCCCGCATTGGCTATGGTTGATTCTGACAAAGGTATCACCAACTTACACGTACCAAGCGACATCATTATCGATGCGTCTATGCCTGCTGCGATTCGTTCATCTGGCCAAATGTGGGGACCAGACGGTCAACTGCATGACACTAAAGCCATGATCCCTGATCGTTGCTATGCCGGTATTTACCAAGAAACGATTGCTTTTTGTAAAGAGCACGGCGCTTTTGATCCTAAAACCATGGGCAGCGTGCCAAACGTGGGCTTGATGGCGCAAAAAGCCGAAGAGTACGGCAGCCACGATAAGACCTTTGAAATTCCTGCTGACGGTGTGGTTAACGTTGTCGATGCCAGCGGTAAGGTATTGATGAGCCATAACGTCGAAGCGGGCGATATCTGGAGAATGTGTCAAGTTAAAGACGCACCAATCCGTGATTGGGTCAAACTGGCCGTGCGCCGTGCCCGTTTAAGCAATACTCCCGCAGTATTCTGGTTAGATAGCAAACGTGCCCACGATGCGCAAATCATTGCAAAAGTGCAGCAGTACCTGCCAGAGCATGATACTGATGGCTTAGACATCAGCATCATGTCTCCAGAAGATGCGACGCGTTTGTCTTTGGCTCGCATCAAAGAAGGCAAAGATACGATTTCAGTTACGGGTAACGTTCTACGTGATTACCTGACTGACTTGTTCCCTATCCTCGAGCTAGGCACCAGTGCCAAAATGCTGTCAATCGTTCCATTAATGAACGGCGGCGGTCTATTTGAAACAGGTGCGGGTGGTAGTGCGCCTAAGCACGTGCAACAGCTTGAGAAAGAAGGTCACTTACGTTGGGATTCGCTCGGTGAATTCTTGGCTCTGGCGGCGTCTCTTGAGCATTTAAGCCAAACCGTGGGCAATCCAAAAGCCCAAGTATTAGCCGATACTTTAGATCAAGCCATTGGCCAATTCTTAGATAGCAATAAATCCCCATCAAGAAGAGTCGGTGAGCTGGATAACCGTGGCAGTCATTTCTACTTAGCCATGTACTGGGCACAAGCCTTAGCAGCGCAAACGGGCGATGAGCAGTTACAAGCTCACTTCATTCCGTTAGCGCATGCGCTCGCGGCGAATGAGCAAGTGATTGTGGCTGAATTAGCGACGGCACAAGGTGCACCAGTCGATTTAGGTGGTTACTACCGTTTAGATGCGGCTAAGGCTGAAAAAGCCATGCGCCCAAGCGAGACGTTGAACAAGCTGTTGATTGCTTAATCCCGCTCGTTATCACTTTTAGATGGCGTGTGCGTCAGTGTGGGCCATCTAAGGTGATGTAAAGCTGTAAGTCATTAGACTGATTTTAAAAAAGGATCTGCATTGCAGATCCTTTTTTATACCTAAATTTGCTGTCGAGACCGATGATAAAATCTTTTTGCAGGGATGCAATGGGTGATGTGCAGCAATTGAACTTGAATTAAATTCATGCGAAATGATGATGAGCGATGCAGCATTAAGTGGTGAGAATTGATGAAACACGCAGCAATAAAAAGGCAGGGACAAGTCCCTGCCTTTTAGATCATTGGCCTCACCAAACGTTATTTTGTTGGTGAAATGGCTGAAGCGTGCATCCCTTTTGGACCGGCTTCTACTTCAAATTGAACGGGTTGGCCTGCTTTTAGAGTTCGATAGCCTTCCATTTCAATGGTAGAATAGTGTGCAAAAACGTCCTCACCACCTTGATCAGGGCAAATAAACCCGAATCCTTTGGCGTTGTTGAACCATTTAACAGTTCCGCTTGCCATACTTCCACTTCCTTCTGTTGTCTACTTACCAGTAAGATAGTAAAACCTGTATAGACGGGTATTCGTTCACCGTCTGCACAACAGAATGTAAGGAGTAAATGCGGAAGTCAAGCTAAAATTAACAAAGGGGTAACAACTGATTAATTTGAACGGATCAATTGGAAGAGGCCAACACGAGAGGCTAGTATTAAAAAATGGCAAAGATAGGAAATATTGAACACGTTGAAGAACGTGTCGAATCAGAGTTAATGCCGCCTTCGATGTATAAGGTGGTACTCAATAATGATGATTACACCCCAATGGATTTTGTGATTGAAGTTTTGCAGGTTTTCTTTCGCAAGAACGAGCAGGAAGCGACCGATATCATGTTGACGATCCATCACCAAGGAAAAGGGATTTGCGGTATTTTCCCGTTTGGGATTGCAGAAACTAAGGTGATACAAGTAAATCAATTTGCAAGACAAAACCAACATCCGTTACTGTGTTCGTTAGAGAAAGCATAAAACCGCTTTACTCTGTAGTCTGTTGTTAATTTTGGGGGTGCTTATGCTGAACAAAGATCTGGAAGTCACCTTAAATCTGGCGTTTCAGCAAGCCAGAGACGCGCGTCACGAGTATATGACAGTGGAACATCTGTTATTAGCTCTGATCGACAATCCTGCGGCTCAAGAAGCGTTAATCGCCTGTGGAGCGAATCTAGATAAACTCAGAGATGAAGTGGCAAGCTTTATCCAACAAACAACCCCAATCATTGCCGATATTGATGATGACAAAGAAACTCAGCCGACGCTTGGGTTCCAGCGAGTGCTGCAACGGGCAGTATTCCATGTGCAGTCATCGGGTCGCAATGAAGTGAACGGCGCTAACGTGTTAGTTGCCATTTTCAGTGAGCAAGAATCCCAAGCCGTGTATTTACTGCGCCGCTGCGACATTAGTCGCCTCGATGTAGTGAATTTTATTTCCCATGGTTTCGCCAAAAATGATGATGCTGAGTCACATCAAGATCAAGAACGTGTCGAAGAGCAGGGCGAAGGCAGCGAAGAGCGTAGTATGTTGTCGCAATTTGCGTCCAACTTAAATCAACTTGCAAAGCAAGGGATCATCGACCCTTTGATTGGTCGCGACCAAGAAATTGAGCGCGCGATTCAAACCCTGTGCCGTCGCCGTAAAAATAATCCACTGTTAGTGGGTGAGGCGGGTGTAGGTAAAACAGCGATTGCTGAAGGGTTAGCGTATCGCATTGTCAATAAACAAGTACCCGATGTAATGCTTGAAGCGACAGTGTATTCCTTAGATTTAGGTTCACTGCTGGCGGGAACTAAGTATCGCGGTGACTTTGAAAAACGCTTTAAGAACCTGTTAAAAGAACTGGCGGCGGATAAGCATGCCATCCTATTCATCGATGAGATCCACACCATTATCGGTGCGGGCGCGGCCTCTGGCGGCGTAATGGATGCCTCTAATCTGCTGAAACCTTTGCTATCTAGCGGCAATTTGCGTTGCATGGGCTCGACTACTTTCCAAGAATATCAAAGTATTTTTGAGAAAGATCGCGCACTTGCACGTCGTTTCCAAAAGGTGGATATCAATGAGCCTTCAGTGGAAGAAACCACTAAGATTTTGATGGGGCTTAAGTCTAAATACGAAGAATATCATGGGGTTCGTTATACTCAGGCCGCGATCAGCAGCGCTGCAGTATTGTCGGCCAAGCACATCAACGACAGGCATTTACCCGATAAAGCCATCGATGTGATTGATGAAGCGGGTGCGCGTATGGTGATGCTGCCTATGAGTAAACGTAAAAAGACCATAGGCCAGGCCGAGATTGAGTCGATTGTGGCGAAAATGGCACGTATCCCTGAGAAGTCGGTATCCGCTACTGATAAGGACTTACTGCGTAACCTTGAGCGCAACCTTAAGATGGTGGTCTTTGGCCAAGATAAGGCCATTGAGAGTCTGAGTTCGGCCATTCGCTTATCGCGCAGTGGCTTAGGTGCTGACCGAAAACCTGTGGGGAGCTTCTTATTCGCCGGTCCCACCGGTGTGGGTAAAACCGAAGTCACTAACCAACTGGCCAACTGCTTGGGGATGAAACTGGTGCGCTTTGACATGTCTGAGTACATGGAAAGCCATACAGTGTCACGCCTGATTGGTGCGCCTCCTGGTTATGTGGGTTATGACCAAGGTGGCTTGCTCACGGATGCAGTGATTAAAAATCCGCACTGTGTCGTGCTATTGGATGAAATTGAGAAGGCCCACCGTGATGTCTATAACCTGCTGTTGCAGGTGATGGATCACGGTACTTTGACCGATAATAATGGTCGTAAGGCTGACTTCAGACATGTGACTTTGGTGATGACCACTAACGCGGGTGTACAGGAGACTATTCGTAAGTCTATTGGCTTTACCCAGCAAGATCACACCCAAGATGCATTATCTGAAATTAATCGAGTATTTTCGCCAGAATTTCGAAATCGTCTCGATTCCATCATTTGGTTCAATCATTTGGATATGACGATTATCGCCAAAGTGGTCGATAAATTCTTGGTGGAATTGCAGGCTCAGTTGGATGCAAAACACGTTACTTTGGAAGTCAGCGACGAAGCCAGAACCTTGTTGGCCGAGAAAGGCTACGATAAGAACATGGGCGCACGTCCAATGGCTCGGGTCGTGACCGAATTGATCAAACGTCCATTGGCTGACGAGATATTATTTGGTGTCTTAGAGTCAGGCGGAGTGGCGCATGTGGATGTGAAGGAGGGCGAGATTGTCATTCGTACCGAACGTCACGAAAAAGCGACAACAAAAGCTTAATGCTTGATTATCCATTAGTTTTAGACATAAAAATGGCTGCAATTGCAGCCATTTTTTTCATCTTTCGCAAACAAAAAAACCCGGCCTTGCCGGGTTTTTAAATCTAAGAGGCTATATCAGCGTGCGCGGAAGACAATGCGACCTTTGGTCAGATCATAAGGAGTCAGCTGGACGGTAACTTTATCGCCAGTGAGGATCCGGATGTAGTTTTTACGCATTTTGCCTGAAATGTGGGCTATCACCACATGACCATTTTCAAGCTCTACACGAAACATTGTGTTTGGCAAGGTTTCAAGGATAGTGCCTTGCATTTCAATGTTGTCTTCTTTCGCCATTAATTAATTATCCCATTAGCCTTCGAATATAAAAAACGGGCGTATCATGCCCCAAATTCCCCCCGCTGTAAAGGGGAAGTACTTAGCAAACTTGGGAATACTCCCAGCCCGTCGGTGTCAGAATTTGATAAGGGCGATACAAACGCTTGTAAGACATCTTACGGTTTTCATCTATTTGATATCCGAGATAAACAAATTCTTTATTCATGAGTTTCGCCAGTCGACACTGAATTAAAATTAACAGTGCACCGAGGGAGCGATGTTCTTCGTCGGGGTCAAAATAGCTGTAAATTGCCGAAAGACTATTGGGCAAACTATCAGTGACCGCAACTGCCAATAATTTATTTCCATCATAGACTTCGATAAACGTTGGCGGTAACCAATGGCAAAAAAGAAAGTGATTATATTGATCTTCACTCGGGGGAAACATGGGGCCGTCAAAATGTCGCCCACGAATGTAATGTTCATATAGCGTATATTGCTCGGCGGTTTGCTCCGATGTTATACGCCAAGTCAGATCTTGGTTTTTTGCTAAAGTGCGTTTTTGGCGTTTCGATGGGACAAATTCATGCGTTGGCACACGGATTGGTTGGCATGCACTGCATCTAGGGCAGCGAGGTTTGTAGATAGAGCTACCACTGCGGCGAAAACCCACCGCGAGCAAACGCTCAAATAAAATGGGATCGAGCGTATCTTCTTGGATGACGAGTAGCTGCTCCTGCTGGCCATCAAGGTAGCTGCAGGGAAATATTTGACTGATACCGATAGCGATCGACGCTTTACTCGAGTTCAAGGATGACCTCTTTAGTGGCCCAAGTATTTGGGTCCACGGGATTGTTTCTCAGTTCGCTCAGTAACGTTATAAAATCAATGCGTTTAATAGCTTTAGCTCCCAAACTTTCTAGGTGGGGATTCATCACTTGTGCGTCGATGAGTTTGAATCCCATCTTGAGTAAATGTTGTTGCAGTGCTGCAACGGCGGCCTTGGACGCATTGGTTTTACGGTGAAACATGGATTCGCCGCAAAATACTTGGCCGATCGCTAAGCCGTAAAGCCCACCGATTAAACGTTCACCTTCCCACACTTCAATGGAGTGGGCATGACCTGTTTGATGCAATTCGCGATAGGCCATTTGAATTTCTTGGGTGATCCAAGTGCCGCTCTGTTTTTCTCTTGGCTGCGCACATCCCGCCATCACATCGGTGAAAGCGTGATTGATTGTGATCCGCCAAGGTTGTTTTTTTAAGTATTTACGCAGGCTGGTGCTGATGTGAATTTCACCTGGAATAAACACGGCGCGGGGATCCGGCGACCACCACAGGATGGGATCGTCAGAATTAAACCAAGGAAAAATACCGTTGTAGTAAGCAGAAAGTAAACGTTCAGGACGTAAGTCGCCGCCGATAGCCAATAAACCATTAGGATCGGTTAAGGCGAGCTCGGGCGAAGGAAAAGCGTCAAATTCGTGATTCAGGAAAGACAGTGACTTCACAATTGAGTATGATTTAGTTATAGACCTTATTATTAAGTTAGCGGAAATTCAGATATGTGGAAACCTACTCTAGCAAGCTTTATGTTTATTTTTGCTTTTATCATTAGTCCCGCTAATGCTGGCTATGATCGCAATCAAGCCGTGCCAGTTGAGAAAGTACTCTATGGCGATATCACTTCGGTACGTAATATCACCGAAACCCAGTTAATTGAAGACCGTAATCAAGGTTGGAAAACCTTCGGCGGCGCCTTAGCGGGTGGGGTGATTGGTAATCAGTTTGGTGGCGGGTCGGGTCGAGATGTTGCGACGATTTTAGGTGCCTTGATTGGTGGGGGTATCGGTAACCGTTATGGCAGCGGTACTAGCGTGCAATCGTTTAAGCTGGTGGAACTGATGATCAATCAAGAAGATGGTACTCAGGTCATGGTGATCCAAGATTACGATGCTGGCATGACGTTTAACGCGGGTGACAGAGTTCGAGTGGTGTACCTGCAAGGTGGCGTGCGTGTTGATATCGCGATGTAAGCGATTGTCTCATCTTGAATAAGTGCTCATCTTCAGTAAATGGTCATCTAGAGTAACGGACGGTAATGCAATGACACGGACAGAACTAAGCCAATATTTAGCCGATTTTTTACATGTGTCGGCCTTTAAGGATTACGCACCCAATGGGCTGCAGGTAGAAGGCAAGGATGAGATCCGAACCTTAGTCACGGGCGTGACAGCTTGTCAGGCCTTGATCGATGAAGCGATTCGATTAAACGCCGATGCGATATTGGTTCATCACGGCTTTTTTTGGAAGAATGAGCCTGAAGTGATCACAGGCATGAAACAACGCCGAATTAAGGCGCTGCTCAAGCATGATATTAGCTTGTTTGGATATCATTTACCCTTAGATGCCCACCCAATGCTCGGTAATAACGCGACTTTGGGGAGACAGCTTGGGATCATCGACGCAGAAGCCATCGAAGATGTGGCTCAGGGGCTACTGTGGCGTGGAAAACTTGATCTTGCAGTCAGTGCTAGCGAATTTTCTCACACCCTTGAGAATGCGTTAGGCAGAGCCCCACTGCACATTGGTGATCGCGATGCTAAGATCCAACATGTAGCTTGGTGTACTGGTGGTGCACAGGACTATATCGATGTTGCGGCGAGTTTAGGTGTGGATGCGTTTATCAGTGGTGAAGTGTCCGAGCGAACGTTCCACAGTGCGGTAGAGCAGGGCATACATTATTTTGCGGCGGGGCACCATGCGACAGAACGTTTTGGCATTCAAGCTTTAGGCCGTCACCTCGCCCGCGAGTTTGATCTCGTGCACCATTTTGTGGATATCATCAATCCGGTCTAATCCATTCATAAAGCGGCTTATGATGACCATCTAACTGTTTTATTCCTAAACGAAAGGCGAGCATGGCTCGCCTTTTTTATTGTGGTTTTATTGTTACTTATAGTCACTCAAATCCGTTCCTCTAGCGTTTGTGCAATCAGCTCTTAGCTGCTGCTAGATTAGCTCCAAAGTGGACAATATAAAGATGCCTAAGGTGCACGTGATCAGCGAGCAGACTGTGGTTAGCGCAATAATATTGGCCGCAAGGGGCGCATTGCCACCCATGGCGCGCGCCATCACATAGCTTGCGGCTGCGGTGGGTGCAGAACTCATTAAAAAAACCAGTGCTAACTCAATCCCTCGATAACCCAACAGCAAGGCCCCAATAGTGATAAAAAGCGGGGCAAAGATCAGTTTCAATGCGGTCGAGAACCAAGTTGTATGCTTTTCATGTTTGAGTGAACCAATATCGAGCGAGCCGCCGGTACACAGTAGCGCTAATGGCAGGGTCATATTGGCAAAGTATTGTCCCGCATCGAGCACCATTTTCGGTACTGGAATAGCAAGCAAATAGAACAACATGCCTGCCATAATGGCAATGATCAACGGGTTTTTGGTGATGGTCTTGATGATCACGCCAAATGCACGTTGGCTGGATTCTTCGCCTTTAGGGCTTAGGCAAATAACCGCTTGAATGTTATACAGCAGCGTCATCGAGGCAACATAGACTGCGGCTAAGGCAACACCAGAACTCCCATAGGCGTTGGAAACGTAAGCTAAGCCGATAATGGCGGTATTGGCCCTAAAACCCCCTTGAATAATCACTCCTTGGTCTTTGTGCTTGGGAAATAGCCGCCCAGTTGCATAGGTGGAGAGTATAAAAAACAGGAAATTGGCCGCTAAACCATAGCCAATCAAGGGCGCACTGGAGGCGAGATCGTGATTGGAGCTAATGATGCTAAGGAACAGCAAGGCTGGCAGCGTCACGTTAAAGACTAATCTTGATGCGACATCAATAAAGTTTTCATTGATGATTTGGGTGCGTTTTAGGATCACACCGAGCGCTAACATCAAACAGATGGGGCCCGTAATCGAGGCCGAAAACAGCAACTGCTCAACGATATTTCCCATAACGACTCCTCGAGTTATTCATTTAGCACTGCGTCGATTTTAGACTTGTCACTGATATGAATGTCACATTGCCGTGAATATCTTGTCGATAGAAATACGAGTTTTAACTCGGTCTCTTAAACCACTCAGTTAAAATTAAATGGCTTAAACTCAGTCTTTTAAAAGACTGCGTGACACTTGCGACCACGAATCGGCTCAAACAATCGATATCAACAAATAAGGCCACATAAAATGCGGCCTTATTGATTTTTCGAGCACTATCTAGCGCAGATTACTTAACCCGCATGCCAGGCTGTGCGCCTTCATGGGGTTCTAAAATCCACAGGTCGCTGCCACCAGGGCCAGCGGCCAAAACCATGCCTTCTGACATACCAAAACGCATCTTACGTGGCGCTAAGTTAGCCACCATCACAGTTAGTTTGCCTTCAAGGTCTTCTGGCGAATATGCCGATTTGATCCCTGCAAACACTTGGCGTGTTTCGCCACCGATGTCGAGCTGCAACTTCAGTAACTTGTCAGCGTCAGCAACATGCTCGGCTTTCACGATACGAGCGATACGCAGGTCGATTTTCGCAAAATCATCAAAGTTGATGGTTTCACTGATAGGATCGTTAACCAGAGGCTCACTGCTGACATTAGATGATTCAACCGTTTTTTCAGGCGCAGCCGTCTTTGGTGCATCGGCCGTGACTTGCAGGTTATCCTTGGAGTCGGCAACCATAGCATTGACTTTATCCAGCTCAACACGTTGCATCATGGCTTTGAATGGCGCGATTTCATGACCCGCTAAATCTTGGTTCAATGCACTCCAAGTGAGCGGTAGTTGGAAAAAGGCTTCCACATCTTGGGCTAAACGTGGCAATACAGGTTTGAGATACGTCACTAGAATACGGAACAGATTCAAGGCATTTGAACACACTTGATGGGCCGCTTCCTGTTGATCATCGTGTTTTACCATTTGCCAAGGCGCAGCATCGGCTACAAAACCGTTAGCAATATCCGCTAGTGCCATGATTTCGCGCATTGCTTTGCCGTATTCGCGGCCTTCGTAAAATTCGGCAATCACCTCTTGCTTGGCTAGAAACGCCTCAGTCAGTGTGGTGTCGTTAATTTTCGCTAGCTTGCCATCGAAACGTTTAGTGATAAAACCTGCGGTGCGCGAGGCTAAGTTCACTAGCTTACCGACTAAGTCTGAATTCACGCGCTGGGCGAAATCTTCGAGATTTAAATCTAAATCGTCGATACGGCTGCTGAGTTTGGCGGCGTAGTAGTAACGTAAATATTCAGGATCTAAATGATCTAAATAAGTTCGCGCTTTGATGAAAGTGCCTTTGGATTTTGACATCTTAGCGCCGTTGACCGTCACATAGCCGTGGGCATAGACGCTGTTTGGCTGGCGGTAACCAGAGCCGTGTAACATGGCAGGCCAAAACAGACTGTGGAAGTAGACTATGTCTTTACCGATGAAGTGATAAACCTCGGCGGTTGAATCTTTGCCCCAGAATTCCTCAAAGCTCAGCTCAGGGCGTTTGTCACAGAGGTTTTTGAACGAACCCATATAACCGATAGGCGCATCTAGCCAAACGTAGAAATACTTACCTGGCGCATCGGGAATTTCGAAACCAAAATACGGCGCATCACGGGTGATATCCCATTGCTGCAGACCTTGATCGAACCATTCGTCGAGTTTATTGGCCATTTCGACTTGCAGGGCACCAGAGCGAGTCCACTCTTTTAGCATGCCTTCGAAGGCGGGCAGGTCGAAGAAAAAGTGCTCAGTGTCTTTCATCACTGGTGTCGCACCCGATACTGCTGATTTTGGATTGATGAGCTCAGTTGGGCTGTAAGTCGCGCCGCAGGCATCACAGTTATCGCCGTATTGATCCGGTGACTTACACTTAGGACAAGTGCCTTTTACGAAGCGGTCGGGTAGGAACATGGATTTCTCAGGATCGAACAGCTGAGAAATACTCTTGCTCTTGATATAGCCATTCGCACGTAGCTTGAGATAAATATCACTCGCCAGTACGCGGTTTTCATCGCTGTGGGTGCTGTGATAGTTATCGAAGGCGATATTGAAATCGGCAAAATCCTGCTGATGTTCTTTGTTCACTTGGGCAATCATGTCTTCTGGCGCTATGCCTAATTGCTGTGCTTTAAGCATGATTGGCGTGCCATGGGCGTCATCGGCACAAATATAGTGGCACTCATGTCCACGAAGCTTTTGATAACGCGACCAGATATCTGTCTGTATGTATTCCAGCATGTGACCTAAATGTATCGGTCCGTTTGCATAGGGAAGTGCGCTGGTCACGAGAATTTTACGTTGTGAAGTTGCCATCTTGTCTCAAATATCGTGGTGGGCCAAAAATATTGGTAGAGATACTAACCGATTACAGGATGATTTTCATCAAAACCTGAGCCAATTGAGCTAAATCTGCGCTAATGTTTTCTGCATTATCTGGTACACTTGGGCAAATTTATTGGTGGGGGTAATTCTTTTGTCTTCAACTCAAACTGATTATCGTCTGAATGACGATCTTCTCGGGCCAGTTCTGGCTATTCTCGATTCATTTGTTGACCCGTATCTCGCGAAAGGGTTAGTGAGCGCAGGATGCGTAAATAAGCTGGCATTGGAAGGTAAGCGTTTGCAGCTTGGCTTAGTCTATCCATACCCTTGTATGACTCAGTATCGCGACACTGTCATGGCGCTGACGAATAAGTTAGCGGTGCTCGATGCTATTGATGAAGTCGAGTGTGAAATCGATTTTCAACCTAAAGCCTACTCAGCGTTATCTTCTATTGCGCCGATTGCCAATGTGAAGCAAGTGATTGCCGTAGCCTCAGGTAAGGGCGGCGTGGGTAAGTCAACCACAGCGGTGAACTTAGCTTTGGCATTAGCGGCCGAAGGTGCGCAGGTGGGTATTCTCGATGCCGATATTTACGGCCCGTCAGTGCCTATGATGTTAGGTATCCCTAATTTCAGACCGCTTTCCCCCGATGGCAAACATATGACAGCCGCCAGTGCCCATGGTATTGCCGCGCAGTCGATTGGTTTTATGCTCAGTGGTGATGAAGCTGCCGTGTGGCGTGGCCCAATGGCCGCGGGCGCGTTGGCCCAGTTACTGAATGAAACCCAATGGCCAGAACTGGATTATTTAGTCGTTGATATGCCACCAGGCACAGGGGATATTCAGCTCACGTTATCGCAAAAAGTCCCTGTGAGCGGCGCTGTTATCGTGACTACACCGCAGGATATCGCGCTGGCTGATGCCAAGAAGGGCATCAATATGTTCCAGAAAGTGAACATTCCTGTGCTGGGTATAGTCGAGAACATGAGTTTCCATTTATGTCCTGAGTGTGGTCATAAAGAACATCCATTTGGAACTCACGGCGGCAGTAAAATCGCTGAACGCTATCAAGTTCCACTGTTAGGCGCTTTGCCGCTGCACATCAATATCCGTGAAGCCATGGATAATGGTGCGCCGACCGTCGTTGCCGATCCTGACAGTGAAGTCGCAGCTCTTTATCGGGAAATTGCCCGTAAAGTGGGCGCAGAATTGGCTTTAAAGCAAAGCCAGAAAACAGTTTCTATTAGTGTTTCAGATGACGAGTAAGGTTTAAGGGTATGAATTCTCAGCAGTGTGTCATTATTGCAATTGCTGGCGCGTCAGCATCGGGCAAAAGTTTAATTGCCAAAACGATTTTTGACGAATTGCGCCGCGATTTAGGCACAGATCAAATTGGGGTAATTAATGAAGACGCGTACTATCGCGATCAGAGTCATTTATCCATGGATGAACGGGTATTAACGAATTACGATCATCCAAAAGCGCTGGACCATCAACTGCTGTGCACGCATTTACAGTTGCTCAAGTCTGGCGAAGCTGTTGATATCCCTTGTTATAGCTATACAGAACATACACGCACTGCAGAAACCTTAAAGATGACACCGAAAAAAGTGATCATTTTAGAAGGTATCTTATTGCTGACCGATCCTAAGTTACGTGCCCTGATGGACGCGAGTGTGTTTATGGACACGCCGCTGGACATTTGTTTCCTACGTCGCTTAACTCGTGATGTGGCCGAGCGGGGCCGTACGATGGAATCTGTGATTTCACAGTACAAGAAAACCGTGCGTCCTATGTTCTTACAGTTTATCGAACCATCGAAACAATACGCCGACATTATCGTTCCCCGTGGCGGCAAAAATCGTATTGCGACCGATATTTTAAAGACTCGTATCCAACATTTACTGGCAAAATAACGACATAAAACTCAAGGAGTAATAGGCAAGATGCGCTTAACCGATATCGAAATTGAACAGGCCCTTGATAACGGCACTATCGTAATAGAACCTCGCCCAGGCATAGAAGCTATTTCAGGCGTCAGTGTTGATGTGCGCTTAGGTGGACAGTTTCGCGTCTTTAAAGATCATACCGCGCCTTTTATCGACTTGAGTGGTCCAAGTGCTGAGATGCAAGCGGCGCTCGATCGGGTGATGAGTGAGATTATCGAAATCCCCGATGGCGAAGCATTTTTCTTGCATCCTGGCGAATTGGCTTTGGCTGTGACTTACGAGAGCGTAACTTTACCTGCCGACATCGTCGGTTGGCTTGATGGCCGTTCGTCTTTAGCGCGTTTAGGCCTGATGGTACACGTAACGGCGCACCGTATCGATCCGGGTTGGCAAGGTAAAATTGTGCTCGAGTTTTATAACAGCGGTAAGTTACCTTTAGCTTTGCGTCCACGCATGACTATAGGTGCGCTTAACTTTGAACGCTTAAATCATGCGGTTGCACGTCCTTATAACACCCGTAAGAGTGCCAAGTACAAAGATCAGCAAGAAGCGGTGGCTAGCCGTATCAGTCAGGACTAACACGCGTGTTCTGGGTGAATGGCGCATCGCAGGCAAGTGTCGACCCTTCCGATCGAGGGCTTGCCTACGGTGATGGTCTGTTTGCAACGATGCGAACGGACGCTGAGGGGATTATGTTTTTTGAAGCCCATCAAGCCCGTTTAACCGCAGGCGCCGCAAGGCTTGGATTTCAATGGCAAATGAGTAAAGCATTGCAACAGCAACTGAATACCTTAGCTATTGAATATCCTCATCATTGCATTAAGTTAATCGTTTCCCGTGGTGCTGGTGGCCGTGGCTATACACCGCCAGAAACGGTTAATCCTACTGAAATCGTCTCAGTTCATACTATCCCCGGCCATTATGCTCAGTGGCAGCAACAGGGTATTAGCCTTAAAACTTCGTCGGTACGATTGGGTTTGCAGCCTCTGTTGGCAGGGATGAAGCATTTAAATCGACTCGAACAAGTTTTGATTAAATCACACTCTTTACCACAGGGATTTGATGACTGGTTAGTCAAAGATATCGAGGAGAATGTGATTGAATCTTCGATGGCGAATGTGTTTTTTATCAAAGATAATCGCATTATCACGCCTTCATTAGCCCTGTGTGGCGTGGCGGGTGTGATGCGCGAACAGATAATGTTGGCCTTGCTTGAACAGAACATGAATATCGAATGTTTGCCCGTTGGCGCCGAGCGTTTAATTGAATTTGACTCAGCGTTTATCACTAACAGCGTTTTAGGGATTGTGGATGTACTGGCGATAGACTCGCTCAAGTTCACCCGTGCTCCGATTACCGCGCAACTTAGACAGACACTTTCACTCACTCTATGAAAAAAATTATTATTATCGCCAGTTCAACCCTGTTGACCTTGCTAACCTTAGTCTGTTTGGGTGCCTTTTGGGGCTATCAAACAGTTGTCGAATACAGTCAAACGCCGCTGAGCCTCAGCGAGCCTAAAGAGTTGAAGGTTGAGCGCGGCACCAGTGTGAATCAACTGGCACAGCAACTTGCCGATGACGGCGTTATTCAAGATACGTGGAAACTCAAGTGGCTACTTAAGTTTCGTCCTGAGCTTGCCAAAATTCGCACGGGACTTTATGAAATATCACCTTCACAAACGATTACTGATTTACTCAATGATTTGATCGCTGGGAAAGTAAAAACCTTCAGTTTGACCTTAGTTGAAGGTAAAACTATTGTGGAATGGGAACAACAGCTTACCAGTGCTCCGCATTTACAAATGTCACCAGAAGCATTTGCAGCGGTATTGATGGCACAAGGCGATGATTCTGGTTTGCCTGAGGGAAAATTCTTCCCCGACACTTATCATTATACCGCCGAGGCGGATGCTAAAGTCATGCTGACTCAAAGCTATAAAATGATGGAGCAGGAGCTTGCCAAAGCGTGGGCGGAACGGGCGCCTAATTTACCGTTAAAATCGCCCTATGAAATGCTGATTTTGGCATCGATAGTTGAAAAGGAAACCGGCCAAGCCCATGAGCGTGAGCAAATCGCCGGTGTATTTGTTAATCGTCTTAACCTAGGTATGCGTCTGCAAACCGATCCGACCGTTATTTACGGTATGGGCGATCGCTATAAGGGCAATATCACCCGCAAAGATTTAGTTGAAGAGACGCCTTTTAATACTTATCGCATCTTTGGATTACCGCCGACGCCGATAGCTGCACCGAGTAAAGCCTCATTGATGGCCGTGTCTAAGCCCGCCAGTGTGAGTTACCTTTATTTTGTATCGCGCAATGATGGCACCCATGTGTTTTCAACCACGCTTGAAGAACACAATCACGCCGTAGACGTCTATCAGCGTAAGACAAAACCAGCGACGCCAGAAAAATCACCAAAGTAAAAATGCAGAGAAAGAAAATCCAATGTCAGTTTTTGCAAAATTTATCGTTATTGAAGGCTTAGAAGGCGCAGGTAAGTCGAGTGCGATTAACCTTATTCGCGACTTTATTGAAAAGCATACGGGTAAAGCACCGATTTGCACCCGCGAACCGGGCGGTACACCATTGGCTGAACGTATCCGTGATTTAGTTAAGATTGCCGATGCGAACGATCCCCTGTGTGATGAGGCCGAGTGTTTACTCATTTATGCTGCCAGAGCTCAGTTAGTTGCCAATGTCATAAAGCCCGCGCTTGCGCAAGGGCAATGGGTATTGGGTGATAGACACAATCTATCGTCATTAGCTTATCAAGGTGGTGGCAGAGGGTTAATGCCGTTAGTGGAAGCGGTGAGCACTGCAACACTAAAGGGATTTAAACCCGATCTTACTTTGTACTTAGATTTAGATCCTAAGCTTGGGCTTACCCGTGCAGCTAAACGTGGTGAGCTTGATAGAATTGAGCAACAAGCGATTGATTTCTTTGAGCGAGCACGCGCTACATATCTCAAACTTGCCAGCGAAGACGACAGTATTGTGGTTATAGACGCGAGCCAAACTATGGCCGAAGTGCACAAAGATATCTTAGCCGTGCTTCAGGCGATGGTATGGTAGCCGAGTCCGGATTTACGGCTGAGCAATTACCTTGGCTCGAAGGGCCAAGACAGGCATTTTTAGCGCAATTAGCGTGTCAAAAAATACCTCACGCACAACTCGTGGGCATTGATTCAGCCTATGGCGGTGAGTTGCTGAGTGTGTTTATGGCACGCGCGGCTATGTGTTTGCAGCCAACGCCTGTGGGAGCGTGCGGTTTTTGCAAGTCTTGTCAGCTCTATGATGCGGGCAATCATCCTGATTTTTATCATATCGCCGCCGATGGCAATCAAATTAAAGTCGATCAAATTCGTGAGCTGTGTACGCGTCTGACAGCCACCGCACAGCAAAGTGGCAGGCGTGTAGCGATTATCCACCACAGCGAGCGTCTTAACTCCGCTGCCGCGAACGCACTCCTTAAAACCCTTGAGGAGCCAGGTAAAGACACCTTACTGATTTTGCAGTCGGATACGCCTGCACGTTTGATGGCGACGGTTAGCAGTCGTTGTCAACGCATTCCTTTTGTCGTTCCTAGTAGAGAGGTCATCAAAAACTGGCTTGCCCAGCGATGTGGTATTCAAGAGGATGTGACTTGGTGTTTGAGTGTGGTGGGGGGGCCGTTAAAGTTGGCTGAGAGCTTGCAGTCTGAGTGTAGCCAACAGAGTCGGTATCAATCCTTGCTACAATTTCGCAAAGATTGGGCACAAAGTTTGTCGTCTGGTCATCTGTGTGCTAGTTTGTTAATAATAAGTGAACAACAAATAATTGATGTTCTTAAGGTTTTGTACCTACTTATACGACAGGTTTTACTGAAAAATAGCCATCAAGATGCGTTTGTTCATGTGCAGCTCGGGAATTTGGCGGCTAAGATCATGGGAATGTGTCATAGCTTAAGCACAATGCCGAGCGTCAATTATCTGGCCCTGTGTCAAAGTTATGTCTTAGAATATAGAGAGATAACAAATAAGTAATATGCCATGGTAGATCTCGTCGTTAATTTTGATACCTTACATCAGTTATATCGTGCCTATATGCCTTTCATTAAGCCGGCAGGATTATTTATTGCGACCAGTGAAAGTCATTATCTTGGCCAACCGCTGACGATTGCGTATCGTTTACCCGGCGCAACCCTCACTAATGAATTTCGTGGTGTTGTGGTGTGGATTAATCCCTTAGGAGCGTCGGGTGGCCGCCCTGTGGGGATTGGCATTAAAATTATTTCTGAGCCAGATAGCCATAAACACCATATCGAAAAGTTACTGTCCCGTGAACTCGCCTCCGGCGATCTAACCTGCACTATGTAGCTTAGCCTGCATTATTGATCTGGTTTAAACGTTTGCTCACTGCCTAAACTGGCTATTTACTTCTGTTGAATTTGACCTCGATCCCTTGGCTGGGTATCCTTGTCGTCCTTTGTTACTCTGCTTGGAAATCCTTGTGCTTATTGATTCACACTGCCATCTCGATCGCCTCAAAGCGGCGCCTGATCAACAAACCTTAGAACAGATTTTTGCTAATGCTAAAGCCCGTGGCGTGGACTATATGTTGTGCGTGAATGTACGCCAGCAGGGATTTGAATCGATGCGAGATAAAGTTGCAGCCTTCGAACAGGTATTTTTGTCATCGGGTGTGCATCCATTAGACGTTAAAGAAGGCCTCGATGTTGAGCAAATCCGCCGCTTTGCCACCGATCCTAAAGTGGTCGCGATTGGTGAAACTGGGTTAGATTATTTTTATGCAGACGACACTAAGCTGTTGCAACAGCAATGTTTTGAGCAGCAGATTGCCCTTGCGGTAGAAGTGAATAAACCTTTAATTGTCCATACCCGTGATGCACGTGAAGATACGATCAATATGCTTAAGCAGGGTAACGCGGATAACGTCGGCGGCGTGCTGCATTGCTTTACCGAGAACTGGGAGATGGCGAAAGCGGCGATTGATCTCGGCTTTTATATTTCGGTTTCAGGCATAGTCACTTTTAAAAATGCGGGTGATCTACGAACCGTTATCCGCAAAGTGCCTCAGGATCGCCTGTTGGTTGAAACGGACTCGCCCTATTTGGCGCCGATCCCACACCGTGGACAAGAGAATCAGCCTGCCTATGTGCGCGATGTGGCTGAGTTTGTGGCAGAGCTTAGAGGTGAGCGTTACGAAGATCTTGCTGAATACACCAGCAATAACTTCTTTAATTTATTCAAAGATGCAGCGCGTTTAGTTGGCCGTTAGCCGCAAGTGCTTTGACCCATTTTATGCGATTGCGTGATTGTTAGCGTACAGGCATAAAAAAAGGCCCAAAACGATTAAAGCTGTTTGGGCCTAGGGGAATGGCTCGTTGAAGAGCCGTGCGCTACAGGTGAAAGCGCCATGCAGTGCGCTTTACAATAGACTCAGTGTAGTCGAGCTTTTGTCTTATAGTCGCGCTCACTTTCCCCTTTTTTAGGTTATTTATCGCTAAAAAACAGCGAAATTATAACGATTTTGTCTGTTCTGGTAGCAGTAACACTTTATCTTTCACTAAGTCTCTGGGTAGGTTGTTTTTTAACTTATTGCCTAAATGTTTCGCCATGCCTAAGGGTGCACCGCCATAACAGACTATCACTTCACCTTGAGCTTTCACTGCGGTGTTTAGGGCAATATCTCGCCCCATCAAATACTCTTTCGCTTCAACATCGCTTACATCGACCGTTTTTGCGGTTGGGCTGAGCTGTTTTCCTGCTAATGCAATAATCGCTTCATGGCGGACTTTAAAGCCGTGTTTACTGTTATCGGCGAGTTTAATACCAATGCGCTGAAAGCGCATACGGCCAATTAAAGCGTTGAATTCATGCGGAAATAGCCAGAATTCATCATCGCGAACCATGATGAGTTCGTCCGGTAAGCTGATGCCTAAATCCTGCTGAAAATAGTCTTTTATTCCTTGGGCTTGTTTCGCTGATGCGGGCGTGAAGGGAAAGTTTTTCTGTAGTGTAGGCTCTGGTTGTAAACGCGGCACTGAGGCGGTTTTTGTCAATTTAGCGACAAAGAAACCTTCACTGTCGTAAATCTGTGGCCAGACATGTAAGAAGCCTTCGGGCGTTGTAGCTCGATCTGCGCCATCAAATAAATCGCTTAAGGATTCAAATTGCACCGCATCGCCGTAGACTTGCTTTAAATACTCGCACACGCCTTGGTTTTCGAGGCGGTTTAAGGTGCAGGTTGAGTAGACCAAACAGCCACCGGGTTTCAGGGCGAGAAACGCCGATTCGATTAAGGCTTTTTGGGTTTCGCTAATCGCCAGCACATCGTCTAGGCTCCAGTGTTTTAACGCATCGGCGTCTTTACGCACTGTGCCTTCACCGCCACAGGGCGCATCGATAAGCACGGCATCAAAACTTTCGTACAGGTATTCGCCAAATACACGGCCATCGAAATGGGTGAGGGCGCAGTGGCTCGCGCCCATGCGCAGCACATTGGCGTGCAATACTTTCACGCGGCTCGCCGAATACTCATTAGCCACCAATAAGCCTTGGTTTCGCATTAATGCGGCCATTTGCGTGGTTTTTGAACCGGGTGCGGAGGCGAGATCAAGTACGCACTGCCAATGTGCATTCGGTGTAAAAAGTGCGGTCGGCGGCAACATAGAGCTGGCTTCTTGAATGTAGAATAGACCCTGAATGTGCTCTAAGGCATTGCCGAGCTGTTCTTCTTCGTCGTAACTGATCCAAAATCCGTCTTCACACCAAGGAATAGGATCGAACGTCCAGCCCTTAGGTTGCATCAAGGTCTTAAAGTCGTCACTGCTGATTTTTAAGGTATTGACCCGAATTGAACGTCTAAGCGGCCTGTCGCAGGCGGCAATAAACTCGTCCATGGATAAATGGGCGGGGAGTTCTTGGGTGATTGTATCGATAAAATTTTGATTTAATTGGACCATTGATTTCATTGAACCATAGGAAAATAGACTGTGTATCAACTGGCGCGAGTATATCATAATCCCTTATTGGGTCTGAGATTTTCTCCCGAGCAGCCAAGGCTGCTATTGTGATTTAATGTTTATGCTCTGACGATTTCAGCGATATTGGAATGAGTCGCCATAAAGCTAGCACTCAGTAGCCATGAGCTAATAGAATAAAAACAAATAAAAATAAGGGGATTAGCGTGCTGAATCGCGTGTGGTTGGCTTTTTTTATCACGGCATTGCTGGCAATAGCGGTGCAACTGTTCAATGGACATATAGAAGTATTATCGGCTTCGGTCGCGGCTTTATTTGCAAGTGCTAAGCTTGCCGCTGAAATTTCTCTTGGGCTGATTGGCGTGCTTTCCCTCTGGATGGGATTGATGCAGGTAGGGGAAAAGGCTGGCGTTGTCGGTGCTATTGCCTTTGTGTTTGAGCCATTACTGCGCCGTTTGATGCCTGAAGTGCCCAAGGGGCATCCGGCCTTTGGCAGTATCACGATGAATTTAACAGCGAATATCTTTGGGTTAGATAATGCCGCCACACCACTTGGTTTAAAGGCGATGCATGATTTACAGAGTTTAAATCCGCTAAAAACCGTGGCGACCAATGCGCAAATCTTATTTTTAGTACTCAATACTTCCTCTGTGACCTTAGTGCCTGTGACGGTATTCCTTTACCGTGCCCAGCAAGGTGCCGCTGCGCCTGCGGATATTTTCTTGCCGATTTTACTGGCTACTTCGGCATCGACATTGGCGGGCTTGCTGGTTGTGGCGTTAGTGCAGCGAATTTCATTATTAAACTCAGTGGTGCTCGGTTATGGCGCCTTGATGCTCTCAGGATTAGTGGCGAGTGGTTTTTATCTGATGACCTTAAGTGCTGAGGCCATTGGCACTGTGTCGACGGCAATGGGCAATGGTATTTTGCTGTTATTGGTATTTACCTTCGTGATTGTTGCGGGCATCCGTAAGGTGGCGGTTTATGATGAGTTTATTGATGGGGCGAAGGCGGGTTTTGCCCAATCCATCCAATTGATCCCTTATTTGCTCGCCATGCTATTAGCGATTGGTTTACTGCGTGCATCCGGCGCCTTGGATTATCTGTTGCACTTGATTGCCACTGGTGTGCGGATATTAGGTTTTGATACGCGTTTTGTCGATGCTATGCCGACCGCGCTGATGAAACCTTTTAGTGGCTCAGGCGCCAGAGCCATGATGCTTGAGACAATGGATCACCACGGAGTAGATTCCTTTGCGGGTCGATTAGCGGCGATTTTTCAGGGTAGCACTGAAACCACTTTCTATGTTCTCGCTGTGTATTTTGGTTCTGTGGGTATTCGCCATGGACGCCACGCCTTGGCTTGCGGTTTAACTGCGGACTTTGCTGGGATCAGCGCCGCGATTGCTGTTTGTTATTGGTTTTATGGATAAGGGGGCTAGAGTATTGAGCGATCTAGAATGTCTCAATAACATTGCGAGAGAAGCTAAAAATAAATCAGGCGCATTATGCGCCTGATTTATTTATAAGAGCTTTAACATTAGTGCGTTGGTGTAAGCATTTTGATGAAAAAAATTACTGGGCTGGTGCCCATTGCTGCCATTCGTTTTCGGCTTTGTGTTGTAATCTTAATACTGTGCCAGTCGCTAAATGATTACCCTCTTGAGTCGTGTCCTTAGTCGCCACATTGATGCCGCCAGCGAGTAAGGTTTCCAGCGAGCCCGCTTCGATTTGGGCACCAGAGAAGAGGCCTACATCGACTTTAATCCCTGAGGCATCCCAGAACTGACTGCTTTGATTCACTAAGTGACTGTACTGTGCCTCGATATGGGCCTGCATCAATACACTATTCCCCTGTGTCGATAGGCTATAACCGTCGATTTGACCGACTTTAATCCCTCGGAAGAAGATAGGTGTGCCGACTTTCATTGAGCCTAGGCTAGTATCTTCTAGAATGAATTTCAGCGCATCTTCGGCAACATTGGCATAGCTGCTGGCAGCGAGGTTGGCAACAAACTGGGTCGTTTTTTGACTACTCTTACCCGGTAAGACTCCTATGTAAGGACCTGTGATCAGCGTTTCTGGCGCTTTGATCCCCGCCAGAGAAATTTGTGCATCCACTAAATGATATTCACAGTCACTGCGGCTGAAATGTTCGGCATATTCCCCGTAGAGATATGCGCTAGCTGTGAGTGTATTAAGATCCGCATTGAGCTTTACCTGCGACACTTCACCCACTTGATGACCTTGATAACGAATCGCTGCCTTGGCCGTAAGCTTGCTGGAGGCGGGTAATGTGAGGCGAATTGCCTGCGCCTGAGTTAATGCCAACTGCTTGCTTTCATAGAGTTTTAAGTTAGCTGCATTGCTGGCTTTGTCATTGCTATCAAGCAGTCCCAGACTAATGCTGCCCTTTAATGCCCCTTGTAGCGGGGCAACGGCGACATCAATACCGGCAAGACTGGCACTGATATCCACGGCGCTGTTACGCCAGAATACTTTTGGCTTTTTCAGCAAGGGTTGAAACTGTTTGTCGATAGCGAGCTTGATAGCGAAGTCTTCGGTTTTGCTTTGCCAGTTCACTGAGTCAACTGTGCCAATTTGCATTTTTTTATAATAAATCGGTGAGCCTTGGCTGACATCGGCGCCATCTTGACTGATTAATGTTAAATGCATTTGCTGCTGACGATCATAAAAAGCTGTCGCGGCATCCACAGAGCTAAAGAGGGTCAGAGCGCTGTTAGCAGCTAAAGGTGTGTCGCTGTGACCTTGGATCAAGCTAACTGCACCTTGAGTGAGCGTTGTAAAATCCCTTGCTTTGACTGAGACCCCGTCTAACGATGCGTTTACCGTTAATGCCGACTCAGGCACAAAATAGCTGTCGCTGCGTATTAGACTGGCAAACTCAGGTTGTAGCTCGAGTTGGTATTCCACCGCCGATAAATCTTTGGTTAACTTAACTGCAAGCACGGAACCAATGGGGATTTGCTTGAAGCGAACTTGAGCGCCCGCTGAAATGCCCATGTTTTCGGCTGAGGTTAAGGTCAAGAAACGCTTCTTCGATTGCAGTAAATCAGGCGCTTTGGCTTGTAAGGCAAAGCTGCTTGGTACCGCGCTTTTGGTGTTGATGCCTGGCAGGAAGTTGATCACGCTACCTGTCAGTAAGCGTTCTGGATTCTTAATGCCTGAGAGGGAAATATCAGCACCTTCAAGCCAAAACACGCCGTCGTTAGTTAACAGTGAACCGTATCGAGGTTCAAACTTAGCCACGGCTGTAACACCATTGGACGTGAGTTGTTTACTTAAAATACTGCCAATATTGATGCCGCGATAAACGATACGAGTGCCTTTGTCGACACCGTTAGCGTCAGCCATGGTCAAGCTTATTTCTATGCCGCCAAGGGCGGTGGTTTCTGAATCATAAAGCGAAAAAACGTCACCGTTTTTAGCTATGTCTGCTTTATCGTCAGAGCTGAAACTCACGCCGCCAGCCAGAATGGACGCCAAACTCTCTGAACTGACTTTAACCCCAGTTAGTGAAGCATCAATTTTGACGCCAGAAACATTCCAAAAGTGAGAATTTTTCTTCACTAACCGCGCGTATTGCTCTTGAATGAAAGCGCTGATAATGACTCTTTGATTGCCATCTAAACGATAGCTGACCACGCTACCCACGGGGATTTGGCGAAAAAATATTGGCGAGCCAACATCGAGCGAACCCAGTTTATCGGAGGTCAATTCGACCATCACACCTTCTGAGCCGATTTGCATCGGCGGCGGTTGGCGTTCTGCTTCAAAAAAGGTCGAGGCATTACCTTTCCCTGGTTGGATAGCAATATAGTTACCGGAAAACAGCGCATCTAAGCCTTCAACACCTGTAATACTTGCTTTAGGTGTGACAAGCCAGAAGAGGGTTTCTTTATTCAAGAAAGGCTTAGCGCGGTAGTCCATCATGACCTTGACGTTCACGCCTTTGAGATCTTCATCTATGCCAATGTCTTTCACTTTACCGACAGTCAAACCTTGGTATTTGACTAAGGTTTTACCTACATCAATCCCAGTGGCGCTCGGAAAGTGAATTTGAATTTCAACTCCCGATTCTTTAATGCTCTTAATGCCCAGCCAAGCACCTAATGCCAACGCGACAATAGGAAGCAGCCAAATGGGCGAAAAGAGTTTTTTCTTTACAACTTTCGGCGATTCAATTTGTGTCATCTTGAGGTTCCAATCGATCCCAGAGTAAACGAGTGTCTAAAACTTTTGCGGCTAACTGAGTTAACAGAATCACCAAGGCAAATGCGGTAGCCGCAGGCGCTGGTTTCGCGTCGAGTAATTGTCCCATGTTCACTAATGCCACTGTGATTGAGATGACAAATAAATCGAGCATTGACCAGCGGCCAATCCATTCGATGATGTGAAAACCCACCATCAATTTCTTTTTTGAAATCGGGATATCAAAGCTGATCGCACACAGATAAATGGATAAGCCGATGATTTTAATCCATGGTACTAAAATACTGGCGGTAAACACTATGATGGCAATAGGCAGCATATCTGAATGCACTAAATGTAAAATGCCCGAAAAAATGGTGTCGTGCCGCACTTGCCCTTGATTGGTCAGCATAGTGATAGGGTAAATGTTGGCTGGCACCAGTAAGATGGCAGCGGTAATCAACAAAGCCCAACTTTTTTGCAGGCTGGAATAGTCTCTGACGTGCAACTCAGTTTCACAGCGCTGACAGTGCGTGAGTTCACTGCTGTTGAGTTGGCGACACACTTTACAGAGACATAGGCCGATATCTTTACCTTGTTGTTTCATATCAGCTATGACCTTCCAATAACGTCCACATATGTTCTAAGTCGTATTCTCTTTGTAGAAACAAGGTCACGAGAAACAGCATAGTGAAGCAAAATGTGCCCATACCAAAATAAATGTCCGAAAAATCAGATAGCTGAAATGATGAAACTAAGAAGCTGATCACATAAATTTCCAGCATAGTGAGCTGCGATAAGATACCATGAAATTTTAATAACTGCTTCAATGAGTTACGCCAAAAAAGGCTACTCAATCCCCATTTCACAATTAAAATCTGTGTCAATATCGATAACAGTAATAAGCCTGGACCTATCACAGCTGCGGCAAGTACGGCGACACCTACAACCCAATAGCCTTGGTCAAATACTGCAAATGCCCCTTGGAAAACCGTGGTAGTACGAATACTGCCGAAAAAGTGGATCTCGAGTACGGGTAAAAAATTAGCAGGGAAATAAAACACTAATGCCGAAATACATAGGGCTAACATACCATTCACGGAGCAGTATGGCGTGTCATAAAGTGCAGTGCTGCAACGAGGACAGATTGCTCTAACGCCGCTAGGCAAGGCACGTTTGCGGACTGCTAAATCGCAGGAGCGGCATAGGGTTACTGAATTTTCTGCTGCGTTTTCATGCATATAAAAATATATATTAGCCTAATAGGAGTAATAACAGCGAGATCGGTGCAAAGTGTCGTGCTAGTTAGCTGTTCAGCCACGTCTAGCGCTTTATAATCTTGGCAACGAAAGTACGCTAATAATATCAGATTAATCAGAACACTTGCATCACAAGTTCAATCTATGTCACTCTAGTTACTGTATATAAAAACAGTGCGAGGGCAGTCATGGCAGTAATAACACAGTTTGTCGTGGTCAGAGAAGGGGTTGAAAAGATGACATTCACATCTAAGAAGGAGGCTGATGCCTACGATAAGATGCTCGATATCGCCGATAACCTTATCCCCTTCATTCAAAAAGCTGATGTGGGTATAGATGAAAGTGTGGGTGAAAAGCTCGCATTCTATTTTGCTAACAATAAAGATGAGCTGACGAACTTGCTTAAAGGCGCCGTTCAGGTTAATAGTACGCCAACGAATCCGCCTGCAGCGAAAAAAGCGGCTAAAAAGACCGAAGCAGCAGAATAAAATTGTTAGGAAATGTAATGAAATCGAAATTTTATGAGTCACTTAACCGTCAAGCCTTGGCCTTGTTGGAAGGGGAAGACGACCTTGTTGCGGCGATGGCGAATTTTTCAGCTTTGCTCAATGATAATTTAACTGAGCTGAACTGGGTGGGATTCTACGTTATGCGTGGCGAACAACTAGTATTAGGCCCGTTTCAAGGTAAAGTGGCTTGTACACGCATTCCGTTAGGAAAAGGTGTGTGTGGTACTGCAGCATTCACTAATCAAACTCAGCGAGTGGCTGATGTCCATCAATTTGATGGTCATATTGCCTGTGATTCTGCCAGTAATTCTGAAATCGTTGTGCCAGTTCGTGCGCAAAGTAACGTGGTTGCCGTGCTCGATATTGACAGTCCTATCTTCGATCGTTTCGATCAAGAAGACCAAAAGGGGCTGGAATTACTGGTTAAAAGTTTTGAAAACTGCCTATTTGATTAATTTGCGTACAATAACGCATAATTCATAGTCGCAATCGGTGGCGTGCGCCTTATAATATGGCCTGCACGCATTAAGCTGGTTTGATTGGCATGCAATGAATAAGCTTAGTGTTTTGAGCTGTCAAAATTTGTTAAGGTATATTTTTTAACTTTAGTAAACGCGGCTAGGATGCTAATTTGTACGTTGACTCAATATTGAGTTTAACGAAGATAAACGACATGTAAGAAGCTGATATATATCACCTCGAATCGATGTCCCTTTTTGACTGTGGAAGTAATGATGGAATCAACAGAAAAGTTGACCGACACCAATGCAATTTTGGCGTATTTGTATGAAACATTTCCTTTGTGCTTTATTGCTGAAGGTGAAACTAAGCCATTAAAAATCGGATTGTTTCAAGATTTGGCTGAAAGGTTGGCTGATGATTCTAAAGTCAGTAAAACTCAGCTCAGAGTTGCCTTGAGACGTTACACCAGCAGCTGGCGCTATTTAAAGTGCGTTAAAGCGGGCGCACAACGCGTAAACCTGGATGGCGAACCTTGCGGCGAGTTAGAGCAAGAGCACATTGATCATGCTCAAGCCATGTTGAAAGAGAGTCAGGATAAGGCCAAAGCGAAACGTGCAGCACTTGCACCTAAGCCCGCGGCGAAGAAAGCACCTAAAAAGGTGGCTGTTCCTCAGCGTCCTAAAACTGAGCGTCCTGCTAAGCCTGCGCCAAAAGCTGCAGCGCCAGTCGTCAATTATGTTCAAGCACAATTGACTGATTTAACGAAAAAACAACGCGTCAATGTTAAATTAGGTATGACACCCGTAGCCGGTGTGATTACTGACATTAACAAGGAAGATATTCATGTTCAGCTTGATAGTGGCCTAACGATTAAAGTTAGAGCAGAACATATCCTGCTGTAATCATTTATTAAAACGGAGTAACTTGTTGATGCGAAAACTCACTTTGGCTACCTCGATCGCCACTGTTTTTGTCGGATTCTCGGCTTGGGCCGTACCACCCACGATTCAAATCAGCGAGTTACCCACTCTCAAGCAGGAAGCGCAACATAAGGTTGCGAGCAAAAGGGTAACGGACTTATACACTCGTTCGCACTATCATAGATTCAATCTTGATGACGCCTTTTCTGCGCAAATTTTTGATCGTTATCTACAGCAGTTAGACTATCGCCGTAATGTGTTAACCCAAGCGGATGTCGATAGTTTTAAACCTTATGCAACCCAATTCGATGACATGCTCAGTTCTGGTGAACTTGAGCCTGCCTATAAAATGTTTGATATCGTCCAAAAGCGCCGCTATGAAGGCTTTGTCTATGCTTTATCTCTATTAGATAAAGAGATGGATTTTTCTGCGCCCGGTGATGCCTATGAGTACGATCGCGATGAGGCCGCATGGCCAAAAGACCAGACAGAAATTAATGAGTTATGGCGTCAACGTGTTAAATACGATGCACTAAATCTTAAACTCACAGGTAAGCAATGGCCTGAGATTGTTGATATCCTCCAAAAGCGTTACAACAATGCAATTAAACGGTTGATTCAAACTAACAGTGAAGACGTGTTCCAAGGCGTGATGAATGCCTTCTCGCGTAGCATTGAGCCACATACAAGTTACCTTTCACCACGCAATGCTGAACGTTTCCAAATGGAAATGAACTTGAGCCTTGAAGGCATTGGTGCTCAACTGCAACTTGAAGACGATTACACTGTCATTAAAAGTTTAATTACTGGCGGCCCTGCTGCGGGCAGTGAAAAACTGTCGCCGGAAGACAAGATTGTCGGCGTCGGTCAAGAAGGCGGTGAAATTGTTGATGTGATTGGCTGGCGTTTAGACGACGTAGTTGATCTGATCAAAGGGCCTAAGGGCAGTAAAGTTGTACTGCAAATTTTACCGAAGAAAGGCGGTTCGAATGCGAAGCCATTCGATGTTACCTTAGTTCGCGATAAAATTCGCCTTGAAGACAGAGCGGCAACCTCTAAGGTGATTGAACCTAAAGACGGCGAGTATGCTAGTCGCAAAGTCGGTGTGATCCAAATTCCTGGTTTCTATATGAATTTGTCGCAGGACGTTGAAAAAGAGCTAGTGAAGTTAAACGACGCCAAAGTAGAAGGCATAGTCATCGACCTTAGAGGTAACGGTGGGGGTGCATTAACGGAAGCCGTGCTGCTGACGGGACTCTTTATCGATATGGGCCCTGTAGTGCAAATTCGTGATGCCGATGGACGAGTGTCTGCGCATCGTGATAACGACGGTAAAACCAGTTATGCAGGACCATTGACTGTGATGGTTGACCGTTACAGTGCTTCAGCCTCTGAAATTTTTGCTGCCGCATTGCAAGATTATGACCGTGCACTGATCGTCGGTGAGTCGAGTTTTGGGAAAGGCACAGTACAGCAGCATAAGAGCCTAGGCCGTATCTACGACATGTATGAGAAGCCAATTGGCCATGTGCAGTATACGATTCAAAAGTTCTACCGTATTAATGGTGGTAGTACACAGATTAAAGGTGTGACCCCCAACATTGCTTACCCAAGTGCGTTGGAGCCGGGCGAGTACGGTGAAGCTGAAGAGAAAAATGCTTTACCTTGGGATAAAGTGCCTATGGCGCAATATGGTACGCTCAATGATGTGACGCCTGAGTTAGTGACTAGCCTTGAGGCCAAGCACCTTAACCGCATCAAAAGCAGCGTAGAGTTTGCTTATATCAATCAAGATATTGCCGACTTTAAAAAGCACCACAAAGAGAAGACAGTTTCTCTGGTTGAAAGTGAGCGCATTGCCTCCCGCGAAGCCGATGAGAAGAAAGTCCTCGATAGAACGAACGAGCGCCGAGTCGCCAATGGTTTAGCACCGGTTAAATCAATGGAAGACATTAAAGACGACGCTGAATTGCCAGATGCATTTTTAGACGAAACCGCTTATATCACCTTAGATATGGCTGATGTGCAAAAAATGGCTAAAACTAGTGCTAAGTAGGCGCTAGTCGAGTCGATTTATCCGATATCAAAACGCGCTTATGGCGCGTTTTTTCTTATTTAGATCAGCGTTAAAGGGATCGAAATGACACAAGCTCAAGCAAAATACTTAAAAGATTATCAAGCGCCACTTTTTACGATAGAGACTATCGATTTAGCTTTTAATTTGGCAGGCAATGAAACCCAAGTGCAGGCGATCAGTCGTATAAAACGCACTTCAAAACATGCACAAGCCTTAGTGTTGGATGGCGAAGATTTGACCATTGTTTCACTGACAGTTAATGGTGATGCTGTGCCTTACCATGTTAGTGCGGGTCAATTAGTTCTAGAAACTGAGCTTGATGAGTTTGAACTGAACATTACCACTAAGCTTGATCCTGAAGCTAATTCGAGCCTTGAAGGGCTCTATATGTCCGATGGTGCCTACTGCACGCAATGCGAGGCAGAGGGCTTTCGACGTATCACTTATTTCCTTGATCGCCCTGATATATTAGCTAAATACACAGTTCGTATCGAAGCCGATAGAGCCGCATTCCCGTTTTTACTGAGTAACGGTAATTTGATTGATCAAGGTGAGTTAGATGACGGACGCCATTATGTTTGCTGGCAAGATCCATTTCCAAAACCAGCGTATTTATTTGCATTAGTCGCTGGCGATTTTGATCTATTGCAAGATGAGTTCATTACTCGCAGTCGCCGTAAAGTGATCCTGCAAGTGTTCGTTGATAAAGGTAATTTACATAAAGCACACCATGCGATGGCATCACTTAAGAAATCCATGGCATGGGATGAGAGCCGTTTTGATCTTGAGTATGATTTAGATATTTACATGATAGTGGCCGTCGACTTTTTCAATATGGGTGCGATGGAAAACAAAGGCTTAAATATCTTTAACACTAAATATGTGCTTGCAGATACCTTAACGGCCACCGACGAGGATTATCACGGCATTGAATCGGTTGTAGGCCATGAGTATTTTCATAATTGGACAGGAAACCGCGTAACGTGCCGCGATTGGTTCCAATTAAGTTTAAAAGAAGGCTTAACGGTTTTTCGCGATCAAGAATTTAGCTCAGATTTAGGCTCTCGTGCTGTGAATCGAATTCACGCAATTAAAGTGATCAAAAATCAGCAATTTGCAGAAGATTCTGGCCCTATGTCCCATCCTATTCGTCCAGAATCTGTCATTGAGATGAATAATTTCTACACTGTGACTGTGTATAACAAGGGCGCTGAAGTCATCCGCATGATGCACACTTTGCTCGGCGAAGAAAAGTTTCAGGCGGGAATGAAACTGTATTTTAAACGCCACGACGGTCAAGCTGTCACCTGTGATGATTTTGTGGCGGCAATGGAAGATGCCAGCGGAGTGGATTTAACCCAATTCCGTTTATGGTATAGCCAAGCCGGTACGCCGATTGTGACTGCGATGGACAGTTTTGATGCGCAAACGGGCGTTTATCAATTGACCCTTAAACAAAGTCTAGTGAACTGTGCATCACCGCTGCATATTCCGTTTAGCTTAGAGCTCTTAGATGCGAAGGGCCATTCTTTAGTGAATGAGATTCTCGATTTTACTCAAACTGAACAAGTGTTTAGCTTTGATGGACTCACTCACAAACCCGTCGCTTCGTTACTGCAAAACTTTTCCGCTCCCGTCAAATTACAATATCGATTCAATGTGGATCAACTCGTTCACTTGATGCGTTTTGCTAGCAGCGAAGTGGCGCGTTGGGAAGCTTCTGTGACCTTAGTGAGCCAAGCTATTTGGCAAAATGTGGCGAGTTTACAACAGCAACAAGCTATGGCTCTCGATCCCCGTGTGCGCGATAGTTTTAAAGGTGTGTTGTTAGACACTGAGCTTGATCCGGCATTGATCGCCGAAATATTAGCGATACCTACGGCTTCGGCTTTGATTGAGCAAACAGAGAATGTTGATCTAGATGCGTTAGCTTTAGCACGTGAATTTGTACTAATAGAGCTCGCTTCACATAGTGAAGATGAATTGATTGCGCTATATCGTTCTTTAGTCGCAGTAGAGAGTACGCAGGCAAGAGCCCTTAAAAATCAGTGTTTAACTTGGTTAGCTCGGGTGTCGGATGAGGCTGAGGGGTTAGTGATTTCTCAGTTCGATAACGCCAGTAATATGACGGATTCTCTTGGTGCGTTGACGGCAGCCAATGTTGGGAATTTACCTTGTCGTGATGAACTGATGACGACATTTGAGCTACGTTGGCAGGATACACCATTGGTGATGGATAAATGGTTTATGTTGCAAGCGACCCGTGATGCAGATGATGTGATTGAGTGTTTGCGTCAGTTGCAGCAACACAAGTGCTTTAGTATGAGCAATCCAAACCGAGTGCGTGCTTTAGTGGGCAGTTTTGCTGCCGGTAATATTTATCAATTCCACCATAGAGACGGTAAGGGTTATGCTTTCTTAACCGAATGCTTAATGACCCTTAATAAGCTCAATCCGCAGGTTGCGGCCCGTATGGTGACGCCATTGATCCAGTATCATAAATTCGACTTAGGCCGCCAAACCTTGATAAAAGCCTGTTTAGGGCAACTTTTGGCTTTGCCTGACTTATCTAAGGATATGTACGAAAAAGTCTCTAAAGCATTGGCAAAATAGCAGTTTGTAGGAGGAGGGCAGCAGTCTGTGCTGCCCTGATATTATGGAACTGTATTTCAAACTATCGATCAGCTATCGAGATTTCTTACCTTATTATCAAGGGCTTGCCGATAAAGTCGAGGTTCGTGAAACTCAAGGGCGGATTTTGTGGATTAATGGCCGTCATTTTAGGCGTTTTTTAACCGAAAATGGCATTCAAGGCTATTTCAAATTGGTTTTAGATGACAAGGGACAATTTGTTTCATTAAATCGAGTTTAGTCTTAATTTGTTTATCTTTACTTAGAGCAATTACTTTAAACGGTCGGCTGATTACTAAGCTCGCTTTGTGATATTTTATTTTTAAATATGTTAATGAATTATATGATTTTTTAATGTGTTTTTATGTTTCTTTCCTATTCCGCTTTTCGCTAATTTAAATCTCTCCTTTTTAGTTAAGGGTACAAATGTACCTACATGCTTAATTCTTTAGAAAATTTTCTCTAACTGCGCCTTGCTCAAGGGGATTAATTGCTGTAACAATGATGTTACCTGTGAGCTAACAAGATGTTGGTTGTAATTCCTAAAACAAAGAATCCAGCAGGGTACGGAGAGCTAAAATGAAAATTGTTAAAAATAGTTTTAACAAATCGGCGCTTGCTTTGGGGGTGGCGTCTGCATTGAGTTTGTTAATGATCCCAAGTGTTAATGCAGTATCTTTTAATTGGGGAGAGGTTGAGGGCACATTTGACTCAACTTGGACTGCTGGTGCGAGCTGGCGTGTAGGGGAGCGCGATTGGGAAGGTCAAATTGGTAAGGTTAATCAACCCCAATTCGATTGGTCTAATTACAGCGCATTTGGCAATACTAAATACACTTCTGCTGAGATTTGGGCCCAGCCCGGATCGTATTCCAGTAACAATGACTTAAGTAATTTACTTTATTCTCAAGGCGATACTACGTCCGAAATCGTTAAAGGTTTGCATGAATTGTCATTGAAATACAAAAACTACGGTTTATTCGCCCGTGGTATGTATTTCTATGATCGTAAACTCAATGACGGTAATTATGATTTTAATGATCCGCTAACGGGCAAAGAGTTTGACCCTTGCGAAGATAACCGTGCTTCAGAAGTTCAATGTAAAGATATTCGCTTACTCGATGCGTTTGTGTATGGCAACTTTGACCTCAACGATGGCGCTAATCCATTATCTATTCGTGTAGGTAATCAAGTGGTGTCATGGGGTGAAAGTACACTGATTGCCCATGGGATCAGTGAAATCAACGCTGTGGATTTGAACATACTTAACGCGCCTGGTGCTGAACTCAAAGAAGCGTTCAGACCGCAAGGTATGGTGTGGGCTTCCCTTGGTTTGACGGATTCATTAACGGTAGAAGCATTCTATCAATATGATTGGCAACCTATTTGGGTACCAACGCCGGGTTCTATTTTTGCGACTAACGATTTTGCGGGTTTCGGTGGTTACGCTCAAAACGCTCAGCTTGGGTTTAATGCTAACCCTGACATCAATTTAGACTTTGTGATGCAAGAATACGAGCGTTTAGCGGGCATGATTGCCAGCGGTCAATCTATTCCGACACAGCAATTGGTTTCTATGGCCTTAGCTTACCCAACAAAAGTGACGTTAGTGCAGGATGAGGCAGAGCCAAGCAATGATGGCCAATACGGTATTAAGCTGGGTTATTACGCGCCTTCACTGGGTGAAACCGAATTTGGTTTTTATTTCATGAATTATCATAGCCGTCGTCCTCTTATCAGTGGTACTGCCGCCGATTTTAGCACGGGTGCACTTTTGTCTGATCTGGCGACCATAGGTCAAAACTCGGGTAACATTGATCGTGAATTGCTGCTCAATTTGAAGAGTTTCTCTAAGGCGCAAATCGTTTATCCAGAGGATATCAAGCTTTACGGTTTCAGTTTCAATACCTTGGTTGGTGATACCTCTGTCGCGGCTGAAATTGCCCATCGTCAGGATGAACCACTGCAAATCGATGACGTAGAATTGTTGTTTGCCGGTATGCCACAGCAGTTAGCTAACGCTGGTCTTCGTCCAGATCTCGATGGTATTTCACAGATTAAAGATGTTAAGCCGGGTGAAACCGTCGATGGCTTTATCCGTCTTGATACCACTCAGGCGCAGATGACTTTCACCCATTTATTTGGTCCAACGTTAGGTTTAGATAACTTGACTATGTTGGCCGAAGTGGGTGGCGTGTGGATCCATGATATGCCAGGTTTTGATGAGCTACGTCTCAATGGTCCTGGTACGTCACGTTCTGGCGGCAACCCAGATATGCCCGGCATCATTCAAGCCTTGCACAATGGTCCTGAAACTAACCCGTTCCCAACCGACTTTGCTTGGGGATACCGTTTAGTTGGAAAGGCGGATTTCAACAACGTATTTGCTGGGGTCAATATGTCTCCACGGGTGATTTTCTCCCATGACGTTGATGGTATTACACCTGATCCTATGTTCCTGTTCACGGAAGGGCGTAAGTCTGTCGCGCTAGGCGTTAACTTCGACTATCAAAACCGTTGGGGTGCAGATATCTCCTATAACAATTTCTTTGGCGGTGTCGGTACGACGAATGCGATGGCAGATCGTGATTATGTTTCATTCAATATCAAGTATTCGATCTAAAAGGACTCAAACAATGAAGAAACTGACGATATTGGCGAGTGCAGTCATGCTGGCGTTCGCAGCGCCAGTCGCTATGGCTAAGATATCAGAAGCTGATGCGGCAAAACTTGGCAATGAACTTACCCCTTTAGGTGCTGAAAAAGCAGGTAATGCTGATGGTTCTATTCCTGCGTGGGATGGTGGTATTACTAAGCCTGTGGCGGGTTATACCAAAGGGATGCATCACCCAGATCCTTTCCCTGAGGATAAGATTGAATTTACTATTACCAATGCTAACAAAGCGCAATATAAAGATTTTTTAACGCCGGGTCAGGTGAAGCTGTTCGAACTTTATCCTGATACCTACAAGATGAATGTGTATAAGACTCGCCGTAGCGCCTCTGTACCACAGTTCGTTTACGATGCGACTAAAGTTAACGCGACTCGTGCTGAACTGATTGCACAGGGCAATGGTATTTCTGGCGCGGCTATTGGTATTCCATTCCCGATCCCTGCAAATGGTTTAGAAGCCATTTGGAACCACATTTTGCGTTTTCGTGGTATCGATATCGAAACTTCCCGTAGCCAAGCTGCACCGACAGCCGATGGTAGCTATAGCTTAGTCGAAACGGCTGAGGAAATTCGCTTCGAATATTCTCGTCCAGAAATTACCTTAGATCAGCTTAAAGCCAGCAATACGCTGTTCTACTTTAAGCAAGTGGTGACTCAGCCTGCACGTTTAGCTGGTACAGCCTTATTGGTTAAAGAAACCATGGATCAAGAGGCGCTTCCCCGCCAAGCTTGGACCTATAACACAGGTCAACGTCGAGTACGTAAAGCGCCGAACGTGGCTTTTGATACACCGGGTACAGTGTCAGATGGTCTGCGTACGACAGATGATTTCGATATGTTTAACGGCTCTCCAGTGCGTTACAACTGGGAACTGGTTGGCAAAAAAGAAATTTATATCCCGTACAACGATTACAAACTGCATTCAGATAAGCTGAAATATGACCAAATATTGAAACCTGGTCATGTGAATCCTGAATACGTTCGTTGGGAAAAACACCGCGTATGGCAAGTGAGGGCGACGCTGAAAGATGGTATGCGCCACATTTATAAAGTGCGCGATATGTACCTTGATGAAGATTCATGGCAAGTGTCAATCGCCGATCTCTACGACAACCGTGATCAGTTGTATCGTGTAGCCGTTGCACATGGCTTGAATTACTACGAAGTACCTGCTCAGTGGGATACTTTAGAAGTCTTCCATGATTTGCAATCCCGTCGTTATCTCGCCATGGGCTTAGACAACCAAAGTGGCATGTATAACTTTGATGCCAAACTGACTGAAGCTAACTTTACCCCCGATGCATTGCGTCGTGAAGGTATCCGTTAATAGGCCACGTACAAAGGGGCGCTTAGCGCCCCTCATTAGTTTAAGGAAGTTTGTATGTCGTTTCGCATCCTTCAGTGTGTCGCTGTATTAAGTTTCGGTGGCGCTTTTTTTCCTTCTACGTTATCTGCAATGCCCTCTGATCCGATTTTTTCTCAAGTTCAACCTCTTGCTGCTTCATCTTTGATTTTAGATATTGCCAACGTAGGTGCAGGTTTAATGGCTGTGGGTGAACGTGGCCATGCTCTGGTGTATGACGGCAGTTGGCATCAAGTGGTAACGCCCGTGAGTTCACAGCTGACCAAAGTCTTTTTTCTCAATGAAAAACGCGGTTGGGCTGTAGGTCATGATGCAACCATTTTACAGACTCAGGATGGTGGCCAAACTTGGCAGCAGCAGATGCATTCGCCCGAGATTGAAAAGCCATTCCTCGATGTGGTGTTTTTAGACGAAAACAATGGTATTGCCATTGGTGCTTACGGTTTGTTTTATCGCACTAATGATGGCGGCGCCCATTGGAGTGATGAGTTTCATGAGGAGCTTTTAGCTGAAGAAGATGTGGCTTATTTGGCGGAGTTAAAAGGCAGCGATCAATCGGCCTATTTGAGTGCGCGCGCTTCATTATTGCCGCACTTTAATCGTATTTTAACCTTAACCGATGGACGTTTATTATTGGTTGGCGAGCTGGGCTTAGTCGCTGTTTCTGGCGATCAAGGTAAAACATTTACGCGTACTAATTTTGATTACGATGGTTCTATGTTTAACGCCGTAGAAACGAAAAATGCTGTGTATGTGATGGGCCTTCGCGGTCATATATTCAAAGCTGATGTGAGTTTAAGCCAATGGAATCAGATAGAACTGCCTGTGCAATCCTCAATCAACGGTGCCATGGTTGTTTCTGACGACGCGCTATATTTAGTGGGTAATGCGGGGATAGTGATCAAGCTAAATGAGGACGACACTAGCAGTATCGTGACTCGTCGCCAAGGGGAAAACTTAGTGTCTATTGCGAAGGATAATCAAGGGAATATGTGGTTATCCGGCAGCCAAGGGCTGTTTATTCTTAAGCCATAAAATTTTAAAACTACAATAAATAACAGGGCCGAGAAGATGTTAGAAAAACTGGTCAACGGATTTGAGTCATTTTTGTTTCGCAATCGCGCATGGGTCGTCGGTATTTTTGTGTTTTTGACGTTGTTTTTTGGCTATCAGGCCAGTCAACTCAAAATGGATGCGGCTTTTATCAAAAATATTCCACTGCAGCACAGTTATATGCAGACCTACCTGAAACACCAAAAAGATTTTGGTGGTGCCAACAGCATCATGGTGGCGGTTGAGGATACCAGCGGTAATATTTTTAATGCTAACTATTTTGATACCTTAAAAAACGTGCATGATCAGCTGTTTTTTATTCCAGGGGTTGATCGTGCGCAGGTGAAATCAATTTTTTCGCCTTCCACTCGTTTTACGGAAGTCGTTGAGGATGGTTTTGCTGGCGGGCCAGTTATTCCAGCGGATTTTTCAACTTCAGTGTCTGGGTTAGAAACGGTTCGCGATAATATTGAAAAAGCAGGGATTGTCGGCCGATTAATTGCTAACGATTACAGTGCGGCTATGGTGTCGGCTCAATTAATGGATTTTGATCCACAGACGGGTAAACCGCTTGATACCATTGCTTTTGCTGCACAATTAGAAAAAGAGCTTAGGGGCAAGTTCGAAACCGATAAGGTTAAAATTCACATCATAGGTTTCGCCAAAATGGCGGGGGATGTGGCTGATGGTGCTAAGGGTGTATTGCTGTTCTTCGTGATCGCGATTTTGGTCACCGCCATCATGGTTTACCTCTTTTCTAAATCAATCATCTTGACCATGCTGCCACTGGTCTGCAGTTTAACGGCTGTGGTCTGGCAGCTTGGTTTATTGACTGTGATAGGTTTCGGTCTCGATCCTATGTCGATTCTGGTACCGTTTTTAGTCTTCGCCATCGGTGTGAGCCACGGGGTGCAGATCATCAATGCTGTACGGCGTCGAGTGCTCGACGGGCAAACGACAAAAGCGGCTTCGGCGTCGGCATTTCGTAGTTTATTAGTGCCGGGTGGTGTGGCATTACTGTCCGATACTGTTGGTTTTATTACCCTGTTATTTATCGATATTGGGATTATTCGCGAGCTGGCGATTTCTGCCTCGCTCGGTGTTGGCGTGATCATTTTCACTAACCTTATCCTGTTGCCTTTGGTGATTTCTTTTACTGAAATCAAAGTCAATAAACACGCAGAACCGACCGCTGAAGAAGTGCGAACTGAGGCTATTTGGCGCTTCATGGCGCGTTTTGCAACGCCTAAATATGCTGTGGTAGTCATTATTGCCACTGTGGTGTTGTATTTTGTGGGTCTGCAACAAGCTAATCAGATGAAGATTGGTGATCTACAGGGCGGCGCGCCAGCGTTACATCAAGATTCGCGTTATAACCTCGATACCTTCTTCATCACAGATCATTTCTCTATCACCACAGATGTGATGACTGTGATTGTTGAGGCAGCACCTGAAGCCTGTACTTACCACGATGTGCTCACTCAAATTGATCAGTTTGAGTGGTTAGTGCGCAATACCCCTGGGGTGGAGTCGACTGTGAGTTTGGCGTCAGTCGCTAAAAAAGTGAATGCAGGCTTCAACGAAGGTAATCCAAGATGGGAAGTGTTGCCGCGTACAACGGCGAGCTTAGTACAGGCTATTGGCCAAATTCCCACGACTTCAGGTTTATTAAATGGCGATTGTTCTGTCATGCCTGTGTATCTGTTTATGAAAGATCACAAGGCCGAAACCATAGAAACTGTGGTCGCTAAGGTCAAAGCCGTCGCCGCGAAAATGGACAACGAGAAGTTGCAGTTTAAACTGGCGTCGGGTCCTGTGGGTGTAATGGCAGCGACTAACGAAGCGGTGGCTGAGGCACAGTTACCTATGATGATATACGTCTATGGTGCAGTGTTTGTACTCTGCTTAATCAGCTTTAAATCTTTTAAAGCCACTGTGGCGGTCATTATTCCGTTATATGTCGTGTCGACACTGGCACAAGCTTTGATGACTCAGCTCGATATTGGCTTAGCTGTCAGTACCTTACCTGTCATTGCGCTGGGGGTTGGTATTGGTGTGGACTATGGTATTTATATCCTCTCGACTATGTCGTCTAAGCTATCGAATGGTATGCCAGTACAGCAGGCTTACTATGAGGCGTTGGTCGAACGGGGTAGTGCGGTGATCTTTACTGGCCTTACATTGGCGATTGGTGTCAGTACTTGGTTCTTCTCGGCGCTTAAATTCCAAATGGACATGGGAATATTGTTAACATTCATGTTTGTGGTAAATATGCTCGGTGCCATAATTATCCTACCTGCATTGGCCGCCATTTTCTGGCGCCAGCCTAAGTAGAGTCTACAAATGGGGAGCTAAGCTCCCCATTTACTTTTGAATACTTAGTCTGCTTTATCGATTGTTTGGTCATTTGTCATTCCTTGTTTACGCCAATACTGGATTTCAAGAGGATGTACCACTAAAATTTTCCTCGAAATACAGCGGTTTTAGTAATAAACTTCGCGCGACGATCTAGATCACATTAATTTATCTGCGATTGTTAAGCCGAAGCATCCAAATAATGAAAAAAGCGCTGCCATAGACGCTTAAGGAAACAGCAACATGGCCTTGAAAGATGCAATGCCTTCAGTACTACTTGAAAATGTAGTCAGTTTAATTCACGCTAAAGTCCCTAATTCACAAGCCAAGCAAGTTGAACAGTTCGCCACCTGCCTTTATGCCCACATGTCGAAAGACGATCTCAATGCGCGTAATGACAGTGATTTATACGGTGCGGTTCTCAGTTTATGGAACGCCCTGAACAAAACACCAAAAGGTAACACTCATCTGAGAGTGTTCAATCCTAGCCAAGCCAAACACGGCTGGCAATCGACTCACTCGATCATTGAAGTTATCCAACCTGACATGCCATTCTTGGTCGATTCAGTTGGTATGGCATTGAATCGTATGGGTATTACTGCTCACATGATGTTGCACACTCCACTGGCGATTGAGCGTTCAGAAAGTGGTGTGACGAATGTCACTTATCTTAATAAGAGCCCTGAAAGTACTGAGCATGTCGCCGTATTTTTGATTGAAATTGACCGTCAAAGCAGCACGGTTGATATCAAAGCATTAGAGCGCGAAATTCAGTCTGTGCTTGCCGATGTCGCTTCATCAGTTAACGACTGGGAAGTCATGTCTGCCAAGTTGGCTGAGATGATTAAGGAATTGCCAAAACGTCCGTTCCCGGGCGATAAGCAAGAGTTAGAAGAAGCGATTAACTTCCTGACTTACTTGAATAATCATCACTTTACGCTATTAGGTTACCGTCAATACGATTTGAAACGTGTCGAAGGTGACGTTGAGTTAGTGCCTAATATCGCCTCTAGTTTAGGTTTGATGAACAAGCACACTAAAGCGCAACCTGAGCAAGGTTTGTTGTTATCTAGCTTCTCCGATAGTGCCCGCAAAGAAGCCTTAGATCACAGCTTACTGATCCTCACTAAGAGCAGCGCTAAGAGCCGCGTGCATCGCCCAGCTTATGTCGATTATATCGGTATTAAGCGTTTCGATAAGAAAGGCAATGTGATTGGCGAAGATAGATTTATCGGTTTATATGCGTCAAACCTGTATAACCGCAGTCCACGTGAAATCCCACTGCTGAATGAAAAAGTGCAGCGTGTGTTAGATCGTTCAGGCTTGACCCCACGTTCACACGACTATAAAGCCCTGCTAAACATCCTTGAGAATTTACCTCGTGACGAGCTAATTCAAGCCAATGTTGATGATTTATCGCACATGGCCCATGGCGTGTTAGAAATGCAAGACAGAGACAAGCTGAAACTCTTTGTACGCAAAGATGGCTTTGGCCGTTTCTTATCCTGTTTAGTGTACGTTTCTAAGGATCGTTACAACACTAAACTCCGCCAAGATACTCAACGTATTCTGGCCCAGCACTTTAACAGCAAAGAAGATGTAGAGTTTACGACTTATTTCTCCGAGTCGACGCTAGCCCGCACTCACTACATAGTCAAAGTTGATAACAATAATATGGATGTAGATGTGGCTGCCATAGAGAACAACTTAATAGAAGCGGCACGTTCGTGGGAAGATAAGTTAAGCACTGCGCTTAACAGTGCACTCGGCGAAGAAGCTGGCACTCATCTGACTAAGCGTTATTTCAATGCGTTCGAGCAAAGCTATAAAGAAGACGTATTGCCAAGTTCTGCCGTCGTCGACATGCAACAGCTCGAAGCACTGGATGACGAACACAAGCTCGGCATGTTGTTCTATCAACCGCAGGAAGCGGCGCTGAACGACAATAAAGTGCGTTTAAAGCTATTCCATAAAGATGAGCCTATTCATCTTTCTGACGTGCTGCCAATGCTCGAAAACTTTGGTCTGCGCGTGATCAACGAGCGTCCATATGAAGTCACGACTTCAGACGGTTCTACCTTCTGGATCTTAGACTTCTTGATGACAGTTAAAGTCGTCAACACAGATAACATCGCTGATAGCCAAGATAGATTCCAAACTGCACTGTCACAAGTGTGGCAAAAGAAGTTAGAAGATGACGGCTTCAACCGCATTATTCTAGCGTCAGGTTTAACGGGCCGTGAAGTCTCTGTATTGCGCGCGTATGCGAAATACATGCGTCAAATCGATGCGACTTTCAGTCAGTCATATATTGAAGAAACCTTCGGTCGTTACCCACAAATCGCTGATTTGTTGGTGAAGATGTTCATCCGTAAATTTAACCCTAAACTGAAAACTCGTACTCTGGGCAAGTTTTTGGAGCAGATCAATTTACGTTTAGACGAAGTGTCTAGCTTAGATGATGACCGTATTATTCGTCGTTATTTAGACTTGATTAACGCCACTCTGCGTACCAACTTCTACCAACTGGATGCCAAAGGCGAATCTAAGAGTTATATCTCGTTTAAATTCATGCCTTCACTGATCCCTGAAATGCCACGTCCACTGCCGAAATTCGAAATATTCGTTTATTCGCCACGGGTTGAAGGTGTGCATTTACGTTACGGTAAAGTGGCTCGTGGTGGTCTGCGTTGGTCAGATCGCCGTGAAGACTTCCGTACCGAAGTATTAGGTCTGGTAAAAGCACAGCAAGTAAAAAACACTGTGATCGTGCCTGTGGGGGCTAAAGGTGGCTTTGTTTGTAAACAATTGCCAACTGAAGGCGGCCGTGAAGCTTTCTTCACCGAAGGTCAAGAATGTTACCGCATCTTTATCCGTGCCTTGCTCGATATTACCGATAACATTTTGAACGGTGAAATCGTCCATCCATTGGATGTGGTTCGTCACGATGAAGATGACCCATATTTAGTGGTAGCAGCCGATAAAGGCACAGCGACATTCTCTGATATCGCGAACTCGATTTCCCTCGAATACCGCTTCTGGCTCGGTGATGCATTCGCATCGGGTGGCAGCAACGGTTATGACCATAAGAAAATGGGTATCACGGCCAAAGGCGGCTGGGAATCGGTTAAGCGTCATTTCCGCGAAGTCGGTATTGATTGTCAAACCACAGACTTTACCTGTTTAGGTATAGGTGATATGGCGGGCGACGTATTCGGTAACGGTATGTTGTTGTCTAAGCACACTAAACTGGTTGCAGCCTTTAACCACATGCATATCTTTATTGATCCAAATCCGGATACGGCATTAAGTTATGATGAACGGGCGCGTTTATTCGCTCTGCCACGTTCAAGCTGGGAAGACTACAGCAGCAAGTTGATTTCTAAAGGTGGCGGTATTTTCCTCCGTTCATCTAAATCCATTCCATTATCGGCAGAGATGAAGCAAATGTTGGCCACAGAGAAAACCTCTATGACCCCAACTGAGCTGATGAAAGAACTGTTGAAAATGCCAGTGGATTTGATCTGGAACGGCGGTATCGGTACGTATGTGAAATCTTCACGTGAAACCCACGCTGAAGTCGGCGATCGTGCCAACGATGCTCTACGTGTCAACGGTGGCGAACTGCGCGCTAAGATAGTCGGCGAGGGCGGTAACTTAGGTTGTACTCAGTTAGGTCGTATTGAATATGCGTCTAATGGCGGTCGCATCAACACTGACTTCGTGGATAACGTTGGTGGTGTGGACTGTTCAGACAACGAAGTGAACATCAAGATTTTGCTGAACGCTATGGTGACTGAAGGTGAACTGACGCTTAAGCAGCGTAACCGTTTACTGGAAGAAATGACCGAAGAAGTCGGCCAAATCGTACTGCAAGACTGTAAAGATCAAACTCGTACTATCTCTGTGACTCAAGTGCGCGGTGCTGAGCAGTTAAAAGAGCAGATCCGCTTTATCCAGTACCTCGAAAAAGAAGGCAAGTTAGACAGAGCGTTAGAGTTCTTACCGTCTGACGATGAGCTAGCTGAACGTTTAGCCAGTGGTCGTGCATTAACGCGCCCAGAGCTATCAGTATTGGTTGCTTATGCGAAAATGGTGCTGAAAGAGCAATTAGTGACCCCAGAAATCACTGAAGATACACTGTTAAGCCAACTGCTTATCGCGTATTTCCCGAAAAAACTTCAGGAAAAATACAGCGACAAAATGGCAACCCATCCACTGCGTGGCGAAATCATTGCGACCTCACTCGCCAATGAACTCGTCAACGACATGGGCTTGAATTTTGTTCAACGTATGCAAGATGAGACTGGTGCCTCAGTTGCCGACGCGGCAATTTGTTACACTATGGCTCGCGAAGTATTTGGTTTAGCTGAATTAACTAAATCGATCACTGACTTAAACGGCATAGTTCCGGCTGTGGTTCAAGGTGAAATGCTGCATCAGTTACGCCGCAATATGCGTCGTGCTAGCCGCTGGTTCCTACGTCACCGTAACCGCTCTTGGAGCATCGAACAAACCGTTGCCTTCTTCAAACCGGTATTTGAACAAATTAAAGATAATGTTCATTTATATCTGGTCGAAGAAGAAGCTAAAGGTATCCAATCTGAGATCAATGCTTTGGTCAAAGAAAACGTACCACAAGCTGTGGCAACGATTGTGGCTAACATGAGCACCTTGTTCTCTGCCTTAGACATTGCCCAAATTGCGCAAACAGAAGATAAGACAGTGGCATTAGTGGCTGAAACTTACTTCAAACTCGGCGCCCGCGTTGAGCTGCACTGGTTCTTAGAACAGATCAGCGCTCAACCTGTAGCGAACCATTGGCAAGCACTGGCTCGTGCCGCCTTTAGGGAAGAGTTAGATTGGCAACAACGTGCATTAAGTTCAGTTGTCTTAAGAACTTGCAGTGCAACCTGTGATGCCGAAAGTGTGATTTCTCAGTGGATTGAGATAAATCAAGGCTTATTGGAAAGATGGTTCCACATGCTAGCTGACTTTAAAACGTCGCAAATCCATGAGTTTGCTAAGTTCTCTGTCGCCCTACGTGAACTTAACCTTCTGATCCTTCATTGCGAAGGCCAAAAGTAAACTTATTATAACAATCAGAAGCCCTGGCGATCGCCGGGGCTTTTTTTAGGTCGAGGAAAGTACATGTTTTATAAAATCGCACAGAAAGTCATGTTTCAGATGGATCCTGAGCGAGCTCATCATCTTGCTATAGGCAGTTTAAAAATGACCGCTAATAGCCCGTTAACGTGTCTATATGGACAAACGATTGCACCCGCTCCTGTCAGCTTTATGGGGTTGACCTTTCCTAACCCAGTGGGACTCGCTGCCGGTATGGACAAGGACGGCGAATCGATTGATGCCTTTCATGCGATGGGATTTGGTCATATTGAAGTGGGTACAGTTACCCCAAGACCACAGCCTGGTAACGATTTACCCCGTCTATTTAGATTAAAGCCTGCCAAAGGCATCATTAATCGCATGGGGTTTAATAATAAGGGTGTCGATAATCTGGTCAAAAATTTGATCGCTAAAAAGACCGATATTATGGTTGGCGTCAATATTGGCAAAAATAAAGACACGCCAGTAGAACAAGGTAAAGACGATTATTTGATTTGCATGGATAAAGTTTATCTCCATGCGGCTTATATTGCGGTGAATATTTCATCACCCAATACCCCAGGATTGCGATCGCTACAATATGGCGATCTATTAGATGAATTATTGAGCTCAATTAAAACCAAGCAACTTGAGCTGGCCGAAAAGCATAAAAAATACGTGCCCATCGCGCTTAAAATTGCTCCAGATTTAACCATCGAAGAAATTGAAAATATCGCGCAAGCTTTGATTAAAAACAAATTTGATGGCGCAATTGCGACCAATACTACTTTAACACGTGATGGTGTTAGCGGTCTTGCCAACGCCAATGAAAGCGGCGGCTTAAGTGGCAAACCTTTAACTGAGCTGTCTACTAAAGTGATTAAGCAATTGGCAATTTGTTTGAAAGGGCAGATCCCGATCATAGGTGTGGGTGGTATTAATAGCGCTGAAGATGCCTTAGCCAAATTCGATGCGGGCGCCACTATGATTCAGATTTATTCAGGTTTTATTTATCAAGGTCCGAAGTTAATTAAAGAAATAGTGAATGCATACCGCTTGAAATAATGATCTTAGGATTAATATAACGATCTAAAATAAGATCTTATTCTTTAACAGCGATCTAAAATGATCCTTAGATCGCTGTTAAGATCTTACAATAGAACGACTAAGTAACTGTTAAATAATTTGTATTTTATTATTTTTATTTTGATATTGGATAAAATATCTACTATTATGTCCCAGTGTTCAAATATTGGGTCACCGTTATGTTATTAATGCCGCAAAAAGATTGGCAATGGAAATATAACGATTCGTATGGTGTATTAGGCGTATCGTTAGGTTCCGAGATAGAATTTCTGACGTCTTATAAAGCAAAATTACTCATTCCAGATGCCTTATCAAGCATGGAGTTTAATATTGCGCACGCCAAATTCTATATGAACTTACTCGATAGATTACCTAAAACCCTGTCTTTATCCGATGCCGCTATTGTTCAAATTGCCCTCAATGCCACCGCAGCCCATTTTATGTTGACACCGCAAATGCCTAAATCATGGTTTTTTGATACCAGTGATGTCTGTGTTTATAGCGATGTGGGTAAAGTCTTTGAGCTTAAATGCCAAAAGCAAAGAGTGCTCGCCCTCGTGGTTGAAAATACCCTACAGTCCGCGCTAGTGATGTTATTGTCACCTGAATGTGTTTTGTCGGGTGCAAAAACTATGGTGCAGTTTGAAACCATCAAAGTGATGCATAATCGCTTACACCCACTACGTGCACAGCGCCACGTGGTTGCGGCATAGCGTGTTTGCAGATCAATAGTCATTATTGGTTTTTGATACTCACTACTAGGCTCTAATTCGCTTAAATCTCCATGGCATTTGTGTGCTATTCGTACTCTTTTCTGTTAAGAAAGCCTTTTTTCTAAGATTAGTCACGTGGATTTTCAACGCCTTTTTATTTAATGCTACCCAATGATAATTTGTGAGTCTGATTACTCTCAACTCGGCTCAGCTTTTTCTATCAAATAGAAGGAGAGTGACGAGGCCAAGAAGTACGCAGAGCAGTTTGGTGAGCACAATATTCCGCCATGGGTTGCCAGCATCATAAAGTGAACTGATTCCTTACTGATAATAAGCTCACTTGATCCACATAGATCGGTTTGCCATGGCATTTACTCGGCGACTCGCAGCGAGTCCATCCGTGGATGCTCGACCGCCCCGTCCATGGGGCGGACGGTCGTCTCGCCAATCACCATGGCGCACCTTTTAGCATTTGCGTAGTCTGCGGGTTCAAATGGCGAGAGCTTGCATTTGATGATGGTTTTAAATTTTCGTTTTTTCAATGGAAAATATCGAGCAAGAATATCGCTTTGTTGTTCATGGCAAAGTTAATGTATTAATAATACTATTTTTGGGGTATCCGTTAATTTACATACCGTGCCAACCAGTTTCTCGTATATAAAGTCTCTTTTTTTACATAATAAAGTGATTGAAAAATCATCAGAATGGATGCTAAGTTTCTGGCCTATTCAAATTATTTATTCGGAATGTTCGAAACCTAACTATTTCTTGCTAGGTTTTTACGAGGAGTCTGGGTAATAAACTGTTATCTGTTTGGTGGAAAGATGGAATATAACGAAGTCAAAAGTAGCGAAATTCCGATAGACTTATTGCTCGAAGCAGACCCTTCAGAAGTTAACATTGCAACGTATTTATCTGATTCTTGGTGTTTTACTGCATCAGATAAAGGCCAAATACTTGGTGTTTGTGCCGTTAAATCTCAGAATTCGACTCTTGCTGAAATCTACAATGTTTCTGTGTACCCAGAGCATCAAGGCCGTGGTATAGGCTCTGAATTATTGAAATTTACTCTAGCAAATTTACCGATGAAAGGTATAAAAAGAGTTGAGCTTGGTACAGGTACATTTGGCTATCAACTGACATATTATCAACGTTTCGGCTTTCGCGTAGAGTCAGTGGTAAAGGACTATTTTCTACTCAACTATCCTGAACCTATTTTTGAAAATAGCATCCAGCATAAAGACATGTTAAGGCTTTACGTACTGATTTAGTTACTTAGATTACACGCGCTTCAAGAGGGACTGTCAACGTGTGGCGTTTTCAGTTCAAATTGGATGTTGTGTTTGAATGAGGTTACCCGATCCGATGCACTGCATGGATTTGTCGATGTGATTAAGCACAATCACGTAAGTGATCGTTCATGATGGTCGAGCTTATAGGTATGTTTTTTTACTAGGAAATAGGACGGCGAGTGACAGGAATGAGTGTGCATAATCAAACTCCACCAATAAAAACGCCTGCAATTGCAGGCGTTTTGTTTATATTTATTCGTTTTGCTTTTACGCGCTAGAGCCTTAGAAAGCGGACTACTTTTTAATCCATTTGCCTTTGGCATCTTGTACATAGTTGCCTTTATCTGTGGCGGCTATGGCTTTTTCGCCGGCGAGTTTAGCAACGTCGGCTGGTGAGAGTTTGTTCTTCTTAGCGATGGTTTCGTAGTGGGCGCGGCGTTTGTTATTTACGTCGTCCATCACGGCTTTGGCTTCGGGATTGGCTTGCACTAATCCTAAGTAGCCGTTGGCTTGTTCGCCTAAATAGCCCTGTGATTTAGCTTCTTGAAGTGACATGGCAAAGGCGCTTAGGCTTAAGACGCTGAGGGTTAATAGCAATAATAACTTTGTTTTTAGTCGGATTGATTTCATGGTGATTCCTCAATTCTTATTTAATTAGAACAGCTTATCGTCTGACAGGAGTTGGTCTAATTCCTTATCCACTTTGATCCGTATCTCATGTTCAATTTTCACATTGAGATTGATAACGATAGGTTTATCCGGCGGTTCTATTTTGACTGTGGGCGTACAGCCCTGCAATGAGGCTAGGGCTACCAATGCGATAAGTGCGCTTCGGGTACCTATGCTAATTTGCTGTAATTGAATTATCTTCACTGAGGTTTCCTTGTTACTTCACTGATTTTTCGATTCTGTCCTGCAAGTCATTACCAATTTGCAGACTTCTAAATAATTGCAGCATGTTCTCTTCGTGGGAGTAATTCAAGTGGATAGGACGTTCAATCCCTTCACCGCGGCCTTTTACTTCGACGAGTAGTTTAGCATCACCAGCTTGGTCCATATCAAAACTGCTTGATAATTGGCTGTATTGTAAGTGTTCTAACGTTGAAAAGACAAAGTCTAGATACGGTTGGGATTGGCGCATCTGCTCAACGGCGGGGTTGCCTGAGATAGCGATGAGGCCGCCGGGTGCGCGCGCGGCTAATTGCCCGCCAGTGATCGACACTTTGCCGTTGATTAAATCGACGGGCAACACGCCATCGAATATGCCGTCGGCATAGATGCCAATTTGTGGTTGAATGCGCAGGACCTCTTCCAGACTCATGGCCTGCAGCAGCAGATAGGCATGGGATTTATCCTGCAATTTAAGATTAAATTCTGGCAGCAGAAACTGGCCGCTGAGCACTTTGCCTTTGGCGGTCATGGAAACATCGGTGTCACTTAAGCCTGTGAGTTGTTGTATCCAATTGTCGGGCAATTTCTCGGCATCTTTGCCAAGGACGATATCGGCTTCCACTTCGATATCGGTCAGTGGGAAGCCAGGATCAAATAAGTTAAAGGTCATCAGCGTCTGCGGGCAATTGAGCTTACTGAGGCTGCTAAAATAGCCTTTATCCTGCGGCTTGTTATGAGACTCTTTTTTATAAGATTGCCCCCAAGTGAACTCACATTGCGCTTGCAGTTTTCCCCCCTCAAAAATGATGTCTTTATAAAAGCCTTCAAGTTCTGTCATCGATTGAGTTATTTGCATGGCAAATTGGGTCTGATCGCGCTGTTGGGTTAAATTAAACTGCGCCTGTAATTGGTTATTACCTGTGACATTAAGCTCAGATGGTAAGGGTTGGGTTTGATTGAGCAAGGCCAGCGCCTCGGTCATGCTAGTGTTGACTACCCATTGGCCCGTTAACACTAAGGGATTGTTCGCGGTGGCAAGGTTCAACTTGTGTTGGCTTTGCAGCTCAACTGTGCCCACTTGCCAATGCTCATCACCAAAGAGCGTGTTATTTTTCCAATCTAAGCTTTGTGCCAGCGTTAACTTGTCCAGCTTAAGTACGGTTTCTTTGCGGCTGCGGCCTTTGCTGCTGAGCTGTTTTTCGATATTTAGCTGACTGGCTTGCCATGCGAGTTGATTATGCCAAGTGGTAGCGAGCAGCGAGTCGAACAGCGCTTCGATATCGGGTTTAAGTTCGAATGACATGGCTTTTTGTAATGCAATCGAGAAACTGCCCGCATTCATATCGGTTTTCGTTATGATGCTAGTGCTAGCATTTTTATCCGCATTAGCCTCAGTGACTACATCATCTGTCACTAAAGTCTGTTTGGTCTGCGAAAAATACAGTTGCTCCAGTGCTAAGGTTAAAGGTGGTATGGCAAGGGTTAACCTATTTGCGGTATCAGATGTGGGCACTGAGCTTTGCGCTGGACTGACTTTCTGAATGCTAGTGTTTTGAATACCAGAACTCTGAGTATGAGTGCTTTGCTGCGAGCTTATATTCAGCGGCGCAAGGGCATTTATCGCGATACTACCAAGGCTAAACTCTGCATGTTTAGCCGCATTTTTATTTTGCGTGCTAATACGCTTAAGCTCACCCACGGCGAACTGTAGCGTGTTGCCAGTATTTTGTTTTATTGATTGTGTCAGTTCAGTCGATTCGGTAGCGGCAGTGATAAATTGCCAATCGGTTGAACTTGGCGTCTGAAGTAAGTTAAATGTGCCTGCTGTCGTTAACTGACTATTATTCCAGCTAAAATCCTGCGGAGGATTTGCCCACAATTCAGATAATTGCATTGAGCCTGTTTGCCTCGTACTAAAGCGCCAATCTGTTTTGAAGGACAGTGCTTCGATTGATTTTGTGATTTCAACATTGGTTAAATCGACTTGGGTATCTAGCTTACTGCCTAAGGTCTTAAGCTTCACTCGAGGAAGTTTAATCGCAAGGGGATTAGCTAAGTGCACATCTTGCGGAATTTGAGTCAGCGGGTAATGCAGGGCTTCAGGCAATGTCAGTACGATTCCCACTGGTGTATCTGTACTTTTGAGCCCCGATAGCAGCTTAGCGATTTGACTCGCTAGCGGATAAGGCACTTGCTCTGCTATCGGTTGAGATACTGGTTCAGATACTGACTGAGATGAAGGTTTAGCCAGCGTCTCATCGAGCAGTTGCATCAATCGCTGTTGCTGGGCGGTATTGGGGCTCACAGCTAAGCTAAAGGGCTCTAGTTTTAGGTCAAGTTCGGCTAAATGTCCGGCAATTTTAAATGCTAACTTAGGTTTTGACACAAGCTCGGGTTTAGGTGCAAGTTGCAGCGCAGCCAACTGATTAAAGGTCAGCTTTGGCTCGATTAACTGATGCTCACTGATAAGCTCGCCTGAGGTTAATGTAATACTGCTGTTGGATACCAATTGGCCTTGTAAATCAATTGCTAACGCTTGCCACTCTTTATCAAGCTCAGTTAACGGACTCAGTACACTGTCTTGCGCTTGCCTCAGGCTGATTTGATGCAAGCTCGCAAGCAGCGGCGCGAGCTGGATTTGACTCATGAGTTGCCATTTGTTGGTTTCGAGTGTGGCTTTAAGTGTGGCTATGCTTTCGCCTGCGTGACTAAACTCGCTGTTGATTTCCCCCGCGCCGTTGAGGCTCAACTTGTCCATCACCAACCGATAGACGGGTAAATCATTTTGGGTGTTGAGATGCTGGGCTTTGAGAATAAGACTGGTTTTTCCGATATCTATGAGTGGTAATGATTTGATATCTAAGGCCAATGCGGGGCCTTGTTTATCGATGGCATTTCGATTGGGTAAAAACAGTGATTGCCCTAACTCGACTTCAATATCACCTGTGGATATTTGGGTGATTTTTTGAGTGAGGTAAGAGGCTTGGCTGAACTGTTTAAGTTCGGCAAAACTCTGTGGCCAGTCAAGTTTTAGCTGAATATTCAAATCATTAAGCCTGATATAGCTATCATGCACCCTCAGATTGGCAGAAGTAATTCGCCAATGTTCTAACTGACTTTGCCCTAATTCAATGTCAATCAGTTCGCTGTCCATACCTGTGAGGGCAAAATTTGCCGCCCGTATGATGAGTTGTTCAGCCTGGGTATTCACAATCCAAACAGTTAACGCCACGCCCGCCAAGATGCCCGTTAAGCTGGTCGCCAATAAGGTTTTTTTTAGGGGGAATTTACGGCGATTTTGCGCAGCAACATGAGTATCCGTTCCAAAATCTAAAGCACCACTGCGAGGGCCTGCAGATATCTCCGTTGCCTCGTGCTGAAGTGCCTTGCTATCAGAGGCATTGCCACGGCTTGGCTTGTTGTGGATTGGCATTGGGTTTGATATTTATCCTTATTGACTGAGCCCTGATCAAACTCGTGCCTTAGCAGTGCAAAAATACACGAATGTGTATATTTCATTGGCACTTTTACTTTGTTCGGTTACTTCGGAGCGTTTGATTCGGGGCTGTTGCTCCGGAGTTATCGCATCGGAGCTCTTATATCGCGCACGAGCACCTGAGGCAGTTTAACACTCACGGGCTTAGCTGACTAATGTGAAAGGATCATTGAATAGACAAGCGCCTGCTGTCAATAGTTGAGGTTTTACAGGCTCTTGTACTTAATCTGTTATTCGGGCTAGCTAACTTTTAGTTCACTCACTCTTGGTGAGTGAATTGCGGCTAGCTAAATATCTGGGCGGCGATCACTACAATTCCGCAAAGTGTGGCGAGCATTAAGGCTAACTTTCCGCCCGCAACGCGGTAACCCGTCGGCATATTGGCAGCGTCTCGCATCTGGCGTTGTGTCCACACCATGGCCACAGGTAAAAAGATGGCGAGGATCACCAGCGCAATCGCCGCGTAACCCAGCGCTGTGATAAAACCTTGAGGGTAGAAGAGGGCAAAACCTAAGGGCGGTAAAAAGGTGATAGCCGCAGTTAAGCTTCGACCTGTTGCATTATCTTCTTGCCTTAAGCTTGAGGCCATAAAATCGAACAAACCTAAACTCACCCCTAAAAACGAGGTCGCAAGGGCGAGATCGGCAAATAGACTTATAGCGCTACTTAAGTATTCACTGTGCAGCACACTTGCCAGTTGATTGATAAAGCTCGATAAACTCTGGTTTTCGAGCAATTGACTTTGGCTCAATACGCCTTGACTGCCCAGTTGCCACAAAAGGTAAATCACTAATGGCAAAGCCGAGCCAAACAACATGATCCTGCGCAGGGCTTTGACTTCAACGCCTAAGTAGCGCACCACTGATGGAATCGAACCGTGAAAACCAAAGGAGGTAAAAATCACTGGAATAGCCGTGATAATTAGGCCTTGGTTGAGCGGGAGTTCGAGCAAATGTGGGCTTTCAACCTGCGGCAGTAACAAGGCCAACATAAGCAATAATGCCAATAGCTTAAGGGCAAATAAACCGCGATTGATGAGATCAACACAGTGGGTTCCCATGCCCACAATGGCGCCAACCAGCAGGGTGAATAGGATTGCACCCGCCTGCGGTGGCAAATTTAGTCCTAGCCAAGTGCTCAGCTTTTGGTTCACTTGCTCGCCGCCGCCAGCAATGTAGGCGGCGCAGAGGGCGTACAGTAAAAACATTAGGGCGCTATTGGCGATCAACTGGCCCTTACGACCCAATAAGCGTTGCGCTAAGTGATTAAGGCTGGCATCGCTGGGGGCGAATTGATGGATTTCCACCATAAGCAGTGCCGTGTAGGCCATCAGCGCCCATAGGATGAGCATAATGGCGGAGGAGGTGCCAAAACCGAGTCCAGCCGATGCGATAGGCAAAGCCAGCATACCCGCGCCGATTGTGGTGCCGGCGATAAGCAGTAAACTGCCGAAAATTTTATTCTGTGTCATAACATGATCTCAAAAGCGTGTTGCAAGAAAAAGAGATAAAGACTTGATCCTAAAGCAACTGTCTTAAAGAATTTTGATGCGATTCAAGCACAAAATGATTTAAGCAAATGAGACAGTGGCGCTCAGCGGATCCGAAAGGATATGGCCACAATGGAAGGTCAGGCGAGGTGCCTATCTATGCCATTGCGGCTACAGATAGGGATAATAAAAGGGTGTGAAACACATAAAACTTGCCTTAGCGTGTGTTGAGTAAAAACGGATAAGTGTTTTGATGCCTTGCCTTAATAACCTAACGGCAACGGAGGTTACCATAGGGAACCGAACTGTACTTGTCAACCATTACAACAGTATTTTGATTATTTTTTGTTATAGGATTAAGGCGCAAGATATTCATTGATCACATTGCGGCAATGGCACTTGAGGGAATCGCGCGATAAAAAATGCCGCCGACTTGATTTAAGCGGGCGGCATTTTTAGCGGTAAAATCGATAGTAAGACATCAGGAACAGTGAGCAGATTATGCTTTGCTCTGCAGCGCCTTTTCATGTCTTGCCAACAAATTTGCTGTGATGTCACTGAGGCTTAAGTGTTGATCCTCAAGCAATACCAGCAGGTGATAGATAAGATCAGAGGCTTCGTTAACCAACTCTTCCTTATCGTGGGTCGCAGCGGCAAGGGCGGTTTCAAGACCTTCTTCTCCGACCTTTTGGGCGATACGTTTTGTGCCGCGCGCAAACAAAGACGCCGTGTAACTGGAATCGGCACTTTGCCCTTTACGTGAGGCGATTAAGCTGGCGAGGTTGTTCAAAAAGGGGTGCGCATTGTCATCTAACCAGCAACTTTCGGTGCCTTTGTGGCAGGTTGGGCCGTTGGGGAGCACTTGCACTAACAGGCTATCGTTATCGCAGTCTTTATCGATAGCGACCAATCTTAGCGTATTGCCAGAGGTTTCACCCTTGGTCCATAAGCGCTGTTTTGAACGGCTGAAAAAGGTGACATCACCTGTGCTCAAGGTTTTTTCCAGCGCGGCCTTATCCATATAACCGAGCATTAATACCTTGCCCGATAAATGGTTTTGGATAACGGCAGGAATAAGCCCATCCTGTTTATTCCAATCCAGCTCGCTAAAATCCAACTTAGTGTTTGTTTGCGTTGACATAGTATTCACTCTTAATCTGTTTGTAGAACCTAGAACCTAGAACCTAGAACCTAGAACCTAGAACCTAGAACCTAGAACCTAGAACCGCTCTAGCGTCTAATCGCGATCCCTTCGGCCGCTAAATAGGCTTTTAATTCACCGATGTTGATAATCGCCTTGTGGAATACGCTCGCCGCCAGCGCCGCATCGACCTTAGCTTCAATAAATACATCGCGAAAATGCGCCATAGTCCCTGCACCGCCAGAGGCAATTAAAGGTACGTCACAGATGGCACGAACAAGACTTAACTGCTTGATATCATAGCCGCCGCGCACGCCATCTTGGTTCATCACATTGAGCACGATTTCACCACAACCTCGTTTCTGTACTTCTTCAACCCAGTCTTGGGTGAACCACTGGGTATCCTTAGTTGCCGCTTCATCGCCGGTAAATTGCTTTACCTTATAGCTGTTGCTGGTGGCATCGAAAAAGGAGTCGATACCAATCACGATACATTGGCGGCCGAACTCGTCCTGCAGGCGCGAGATCAGACTCGGATCAGTTAAGGCGGGCGAGTTAATCGAAATCTTATCCGCCCCAAAGGCTAATAATTCACGGGCTTGGCTAATGGTTTTAATGCCACCTGCCACGCAGAAGGGAATATCAATCTGCTCCGCCACGCGGCTCACCCACGATTTATCGACCACACGTTCGTGGGCGCTGGCGGTAATGTCATAAAACACCAGCTCATCGGCGCCTTCTTCGGCATAACGCGCGGCTAAGGGCACGATATCGCCGACAATTTCGTGGTTACGAAACTGCACGCCTTTCACTACTTTACCGTCTTTTACATCTAAACAGGGGACTAGTCGTTTGGCCAGCATTGGATTGCCTCCGCCACGTTAAACTGATTGATAAGCAAGGCTTTACCGATAATGATGCCCGCAGCGCCGCTGTCTCGCACGGCGCTCACATCATCAAGGGTCGCAATACCGCCAGAGGCTTGCCAAGCGATGTCGGGATAGATGGCTGCAATTTCTTGATAAAGCGCGGTATTGGCGCCCGTTAAGGTGCCATCACGGCTAATGTCAGTTACAAGCGCGTGCTTTAAGCCGACCGCGCTAAAGGTTTCTACAAGGGATTCTAAACTCTTACCGCCACCACTTTGCCAACCGGATACGGCGACCATTTTCTCACCGCTCTGGTTGATATTGACATCGAGTGCAAGGCAAATCGCTTCGCTGCCGTATTTGATAAACCATTGTTTGACTAACTCAGGTTCTTTCACCGCAAGTGAGCCAATTACCACTCGTTTTACACCGATAGCTAATAATTCAGTGACTTGCTCTTCTGTACGGATGCCGCCGCCCACTTGAATATTGGCGTTTAGTCCCGCCACTAATTCACTGATAAGGCGAGTTTGGCGTTTAGCGGGATCTTTCGCGCCCGTTAAATCAACGATATGCAACCATTTCGCCCCTTGTGCCTCGTAGGATTGCAACTGCGCCAAAGGACTTAAATCAAAGGTGGTCTGCTGGCCGTAATCGCCTTGATAAAGGCGGACGACATTGCCATCAATTAAATCAATCGCAGGAATAATCATAAGCTCATATCCTTGATTGATTTATTTTTAAGTTGTTCATTAGTATTTAGTTTTTTATTGAGTAATTTATTCATTGGTCAGCCTTCTTTACACCAGCTTGGCCATCAGCAGAGTTGCTTCGCAGCGCTTTGTTCATCAGCGCTTTGTTCATCAGCGCTTCGTTCATCAGCGCTTCATCCATCTGTAAAAAGTTACGCAGAATTTGCGCGCCCACGGCGGCACTTTTTTCGGGGTGGAACTGCACGCCCATAAAGTTGCCTTTGCCAATGGCGGCGCTAAAGCCTTCACCATAGGAACATTGGGCTAAGGTAAATTCACTCAACGGCGCGCGGTAACTGTGGACGAAATACACATAACTGCCATCTTCAATGCCCGCAAATAGCGGGTGAACGCTAGGGGTTTTGGCTCCTTGTGAGTTTGTCGTTAGCTTAAGTTGGTTCCAGCCCATGTGCGGCAAAGGTAGGCTTTCAGCTTTGAGTAACTGCGTATCCAGCTCACAAATGTCGGTTGGGATTATGCCTAAGCACTCGCAATCTTGACCTTTTCCGCCGCGCTCCTTAGAAATCGCCGCCAACATTTGCATGCCAAGGCACACGCCCAGCACAGGTTGAGTCAGGCCTTGAATAAGTTCGACTAAACCTTTTTCATGTAAGGACGCCATGGCGGCTCCCGCTGTGCCCACTCCCGGTAGCACCACACGTTTTGCCGCTTTGATTTTGGTTTTATCGTCTGTGACCAACACCTTAGCGCCTAAACGCTCGAAGGCGAAACGTACTGAGTTTAAATTGGCGCAGCCCGTGTCTATGATGACGGTTTCAGCATCTGATGATTCATTTGCTGTTAATTGCTGGCCAGCTGTTAATAGAGTGTCTTGTTGCATCCTAACCTCTTAAACGATTTATGCTGATGCCTTAAAGCACGCCTTTACTCGATGGCAGAATATCGCCTTCGACTTTAACCGCTTGGCGCAGCGCGCGGCCGAGCACTTTAAACAGGGCTTCAACCTTGTGGTGATCGTTATCGCCCTGCGTCGATACATGTAGCGTACAGCGCAGGCCGTCGGCAAAGGAGCGGAAGAAGTGTGGCACCATTTCTGTGGCCATTTCGCCGACGTGCTCACGCTCAAAATCGGCCGAGAACTTGATAAAAGGACGACCAGAGATATCCAGCAGACATTCACCCTTGGCTTCGTCCATCGGCAGACTAAAGCCGAAACGGGCAATACCGCGTTTGTCGCCGAGCGCTTGGCGCAGGGCATCACCTATGGCCAGCGCAGTGTCTTCGACGCTGTGGTGATCGTCGATTTCTAAATCGCCATCGACTTTCACATCCATTCTAAAATTACCGTGGGTGGCAATTTGATCGAGCATGTGGTCGAAAAAGCCAATGCCTGTGTCGATTTTGCCTTTAACGGGGCTGTCGAGATCCACTGTCACGCGAATATCGGTTTCTTTGGTGGTACGTACGACCGTGGCGGTGCGGCCTTTATTGAGCAGCGCATCAGCGATGGCATTCCAGCCCAACGTTTCGCGTTGATATTTCAGGCTTTTAATGCCCATGGCATTGCCGAGTTCCACATCGGTCTCGCGATCGCCAATCACCGCCGATTGGGTGAAATCGATGCAGCCTTGGGTGAGATAGTCTTTTACTAGCCCAAGCTTAGGTTTACGGCAGCTGCAATTTTCATCATTAAAGTGCGGGCAAATCACCACATCTTCAAAGTTAACCCCTTGGCTTTTGAGGATTTGCATCATCATATTGTGGGGCGCATCGAAATCTTCCTGCGGGAAAGACGGTGTGCCAAGGCCGTCTTGATTGCTGACCATGACTAAACGAAACCCAGCCTTTTGCAGACGTAGCAAAGCGGGGATCACCTGTGGCTCGAACACTAATTTCGCTAGACTATCGACCTGTTTGTCGGTGATGGGCTCTTCAATCAAGGTGCCATCGCGGTCGATAAACAGAATTTTTTGTGCAACGTTCGGGATAAATTGTGGGTTCATGGCTCTACCTTCAAATTCAATTCGTTTAGCTAATGCTTAACCTGATTTAACTTTCAGCGCCGCATTCGCTTTTTATTAGTTTTTTATGATCAGAGATTTATTATCAGTGACTTATTATTCGTTTTCTGATGACTGCTCAGTGCGTTGCGATTCAAATAAATTCACTAACACATCGGTATCCGCCTTTGAACTAAAGCTAAAGCGGATAGCTTTGGCAAGCCTTGGGTCTTTGTAAGCGCGGGCGACAACACCGCTGCCTTGCAGTAATGCTGCGACCTTAGCTACATCATCAAATTCAGCCAGCACATAATTGCCGTTAGGCTTAAGCACGCGGGCGCGGGACTCTGAACTATTCGATTTTGAACAATAAGCGCTGATCGCCGCTGTGAGTCTGGCGCCTTGCTCATTTAATTGTGCGACTTGCACTTTCATCCGCGCAATGCCAGCGCTTGATAGCGCCTGTGTGGCGACTTCACTCACGGGCAGCGGCACAGGATAGGGCGCAATCACGCGCATAATGATTTCGACTATGGCCTCGTTTGCCAGCATAAAACCACAGCGTGCGCCGGCAAGTGCAAAGGCTTTTGACAGGGTGCGCAGTACCACTAGATTCGGATAGCTTTCCAGCAAATCCGCCACACTGTATTCAGGGCAAAACTCAATATAAGCTTCGTCGATGACCACAAGCGCGTCGGGCAAGGCTTTGATTGCTTGCTCGATAATAGCTTTGTCGATCACTGTGCCAGTCGGGTTATTGGGATTGCAGATAAACACCAGTTTTGCGCCGCGAACGTCCTCGGCATAGCTTGTCGGCAAGCCATATTCCGCGCTGAGATTTAACGCTTTAACGCCCACATTAAAGGTGTTCGCGCTGATGGCATACATGCCGTACGTCGGGCCAAAGCAGGCAATGCTGTCGACGCCTGGTATACAAAAGGCGCGAATTAACAGTTCAATCGCTTCATCGGCGCCGCGGCTGGCGACTATCTTGCTGGTGCTCACGCCGCTATATTCGCTGTAGGCACTGATAAGCTGCGGCGGTTGGCATTCTGGGTAACGATTCAATTTCGATAAATCGAGCGCTGCGGTATCGACATTATTAAAGGGCGATTCGTTGGCATTGATCCAAATATCACCACGACCGCCCAGTCTGCGGGCACTCTGGTAGGGCGTTAAATCCAGTAACTCAGGGCGCGCTAAACGCTCGGCTAAATTTAGTGGCGCCGATTGCGTTAACGTTGATGGTGTTAACTTTGATGCCGTTAATGCTGTGGGTTCTGCTGTCTTTTCCATGCTGCTCATTTGGCTCATTTTCTTCACTCAGCTCTATTTTTATAAACTTAAGGGCTAATCACTTAAGAGTTATTCACTTAAGTGCTAATCACTTAAGATCTAGGCGGGTCATTTCTCTAGGCTAGCTAAACGTACTGCGATCGCATTTTTGTGCGCATCGAGCAATTCGTTACTGGCTAACGTCATGACTGCTTGCCCCAATCCTATTAAGCCCTTAGCGCTGAGTTCCTGCACGGTAAAGCGGCGGCTAAAGTCGGCTAATGACAGGCTCGACACGGCGCGGCTGTAACCGTAAGTCGGTAGCACGTGGTTGGTGCCACTGGCATAATCGCCAACAGATTCAGGTGTATAAGCGCCTAAAAATACCGAGCCCGCCGCGCGAATGTTTTTCAGTACCTCACGGGGAAAGCGCGTTTGAATGATCAAGTGCTCAGGCCCATATTGATTGGAAACCTGCGCGGCTTGCTGCATATCGTCCACAACAAAAGTGCGACTGCTGAGGAGCGCCGTTGTAGCTATATCACAACGCGGCAGGGCAGCAAGTTGTCTTGTCAGTGCGTCATTGACGCCATTGGCGATCGCTTGCGAGTCTGTCACTAAAATCACTTGTGAATCAGGGCCGTGCTCCGCTTGCGAAAGCAAATCGGCGGCGATAAATTCGCAATTGGCGTCGCTATCGGCAATCACCAACACCTCAGAAGGACCAGCCGGCATATCGATACACACAGTGCAGCGGCCATCCTGTGACACTAAGCGTTTAGCTTCAGTCACGTAGCGATTACCTGGGCCAAAAATCTTATCGACCGCGGGAATAGTTTCTGTGCCAAAGGCCAGTGCCGCAATGGCCTGCGCGCCACCCACTTGATAAATTTCAGTGATCCCGCAGGCATTGGCGGCATAGATAATGGCATCGTTGATCGGCGGTGGGCTGACCAATACTCTTTGTTCGCAGCCGGCGATCTTGGCGGGCAGGGCGAGCATCATCACGGTAGAAATTAATGGCGCGCTGCCACCGGGGATATATAAACCCACTTTTTCAATCGGTTCGCTACGTAGCTCGCAACGTACTCCCGCCTCGGTTTCCATATCAATCGGACGAAATTGCTGGGCGCTGTGAAACACATCTATATTCGCCATGGCTTTGGCGATCGCCGCTTTCAGTTCTGGTGATACCCGTGCGCTTGCCGCAGCAATCTCGGCTTCATCCATGCGCAGCTCGCCACTTCCTTGTCCATTTAAATTTTTGGTCGCGCTATTGAAGCCATCAAACTTTTGATTAAATTCGGCAATGGCGGCATCACCCCGTGTTGCCACCGCATCGATAATGGCGCGAACGCTTTGCTCTAAACCGCTATCACCAATTAAGGGCGAGCGTTTCAGCGCCGTTTTCTGCTCGGCGGTTGATAAGGTTGACCAAGTTAGGATTTCCATAGATTACCCCATCATTTTTTCGATTGGCATTACCAGAATCGAGCTGGCACCGAGTGCGGTCAACTGTTCCATGGTATCCCAGAACAAATCTTCGGTACTGACGGCGTGTATAGCAACGCGGTTAGTATCATCATTTAATGGCAATACGGTTGGGTTTTCAGCGCCGGGCAGCAGGGCGACGATTTGATCTAAGGTTTCAGTTGGCGCGTGCAGTAGGATGTACTTGCTCTCACGGGCGCGGATAACGCCGTTGACGCGGGACAGAATTTTGTCGATGAGTGCTTGTTTAGTCGGCGATTGGGTTTGGGTCGATTGAATAATGCAGGCCATAGAGCGGTAAATCACTTCGGTTTCGTATAAACCGTTGGCCTCTAAGGTGGCGCCCGTCGACACGAGATCACAAATCCCATCGGCAAGGCCGGCACGCGGGGCGACTTCAACCGAGCCTTTTAACATACAGTCGCGATAAGTTATGCCTTTTTGTTGCATAAAACGGCGCAGCAGGTTCGGGTAAGACGTGGCGATGCGTAATCCTTCTAACGAGGAGGCATCGGCGTAACTGAATTCTGTTGGTACGGCTAACGAGAGGCGACATGATCCGAAATCTAACTGACGCAGTTTGAGGCAATCTGCGGGTTTATTCAGGGTTTGACGCTCGATTTGTTCCTCTTCGAGCACGTTTTCACCTATGATCCCCATATCAACCACGCCGTCCATCACCAATCCTGGGATATCGTCATCACGAACGCGCAGTAAATCGATAGGCATATTGTCAGAATGAGCGATAAGACGTTGTTCATTAATGGAAAACTTAACGCCACAGCTTTTTAGTAGCTGCTGAGAATCAGTAGAAAGACGGCCAGATTTTTGGATGGCGATGCGTAAACGGTTCGATTCAGTCATAGTGTTATCTCGCTCAAAAGTATCAAAATTAAAAGATTCAAAATGTGTTGTTTAATCGGTTTAATACGCCTTGCCATTCAATGGGCTCTAGCTAAGAACTCTAGTTAAGTGCTCTAGCTAACGTATTGATAATTTATTAAATATCTAAAAATTTTTTATTTAAATTAAAACCAAAATTAACGTCTAAATGCAAAAACCCCCGGAATTCCTTCCAGGGGTTTATGATCATCTTGAATCAGTCCGCCAGAAGGATATAGTCCTCCGGCAGTGAGCGTCCGAAGGCTACCGCATATGGTGGTGATGGTGGTGGATAGCGTTCAGTAGTGGGCTCATTTTACTCTCTCGGTATTTAACTTTATTGGCTTAACTGCTCGAAATACAGTGAAGCGTTGAATTCGTTGTTACGGACGTCTACCCGTATAAGTGGATTTAAACTAACCGCTTTTATGAGCCTTTGCAACAGCCAATTTGAATTAAATGAGAATATTTATGCGTTTTTGTGAAAGGCAGAAGGTTATCGTTAAATAAAGTTATTGAGCATTTTTGTTGGGGGGATGTTGAAAGTGGATGGAAATGTGTTGGAAGTCGTGCAGGGGAACTGTAACTTGAGTTGTGAGCATTTGCTGATATTCATTAATACAGGCTTGCCATGGTGTTCACTCACCGACTCGCAATGCTCGACCGCCCAGTCCATGGGGCGGACGGTCGTCTCGCTAATCACCATAGCGCACCTTTTTAGCATTAGCGTAGCTGCCTCACACCAAGTTTTGTTAGGTTTGTAGTTGGTCGAGCATATTTAAAGCTGATTCGCTAAATATGCCATCCTCAAGCTGTGTTGTCGTGAGACTGAAATAGCGCAAAACCTCGTAATATGTTTCTCTGGTTTGATGAATTAACAATTTCAATTCGTTAGGAGTTATAGCGTTGGCTTTGAGAACTAAACTTTCGGTATGCGATAAATCCGAATGTGCCACTGTTTTACTACGGATATCTAGAACTTTTTTTACTAACTCTGAATATGGTTTTAACTGATTTTCTATCGTCTTAACTAATTCGAGATGACCGAATGACCGTAAATTCACTTTGAGTGTGCTAAAGCTTGATGATCGGGTATCTGGATCAAATATTCTGCCTAAAGCTAAATACATAGTGATGGCATGCGCTTCATATGATGCATGTAAAAAATGATTAAAACGTTTAGATGCAAATTCATTTTTGAACTTTGACCTATTTTGAGAGTATCCAAGCTCCCACCAGATTTCGCGGTGTCTTACAGCTTCATCTATAGATATTTTAAGGTCATTAATGACTTTTAATGTTTCATTGTTCATTAAATAATAAACCTAACGTTTGAATGAACTTTTAGGCATTTGCGAGTATCCATTCCAGAATCTCCGCCAGCGTGAGATTGGCTTCGAGTCGAACATAGTATGGCGGCATTTTTTGCATCTCTACGGGATTCTCAGTAAGTGAGCGTGACGATATTATTGCTAAGCCACCCATGATATAAAACATAGCCTACAACACCTAAGTCGCATTTACTAAAGGTATTTTTACTGAGGTTGAAAGTCACATTTTCGAGGTTTTTTGGTCGTTTTGTATTAATTTGCCGATAGTTAGCTGAAATTGGATGAATTAAGTTCGAGCCATATTCTCCACTGCGGTGGATTAATCAATTTAAACACTAAATTATCTCTGCTTCGGTCAGCTTGCCATTAAATGCTGGCAGCTATGTCGATAGTGCCTTCGTCGCTTTTCAAGGTGTTCGCAGTAACAAGTAAGTTCTTGCAAAGTACCCACGGGACCTTTAAATAGCTGCCCGAAATGGTGGGTGAGCTTAAGCCAATGCTCAGGTGGAATATTAAGGCGACTCAGTAAGCTAGCACTGCTCGAACTGATACTCCCGCATTTATCATCGCGAATAATTCTGCCTGTATCGTCGACCAGCTGCAGATACTCTTGTAAATCAAAGTGCAGCCCTTTAGACATATTGTCCCGCTCATTATCGATAAAGGGCAATAATGTTTGAGATTGTTTGCCTGCGAGTGCCGCGCGGATACGCCGTTGAATACTGGTGAAATCCGAGGTTGCTGGTGTTGTGGCTAGATGAGCGCGGATAGGGTTGAGGTCAACATAGGTCATACATGCGAGTACTTGCCGCCTCATCGAGTAGGGCTTGGGATTTAAAACGGCCCTCCCAGAAGCGTCCAGTGCAGTTATCCTCTTGATTTGCCTTACGGGCGATAGGTTCATTTAACGCTCGCATAAACCAAGAGATATCACTTAAGCGACTGCGATATAGGGCAATATGGTGTTTAAGGTTAGCCACGTCATGAGCTTCAACAACGTGCCCTTTGACAAATTGTTGTGTTAATTCAGTGCCTTTAAATACTTGATGCCAATGCTCAAGCACTTCTCTATCGGTCCATTGATTGGCTTGGTAAATATCCACACAGAGTACCAAGTGCAGATGGTTGCTCATCACTGCATATGCTGCAACATCAATCGCAAAGACCTGAGCCAGTTTAAGTAATTGCTGCTCTACCCACTCGCGTCTATGGTCGTAATTTTTACCTGAGAAAAGGTCTTCACCACACAAATAGGCACGTCTGACTACTCGACTACAGCAGTGATAAAAGGGCGTATCTTCCAAACTGACTTGAGTTCTCCTTGGCTGTGGCATCATCACACTCCTTGTGCGGGGAAACAGACACTAAGGCTAGTTGCTAATTTGGTGACTCACCAAAAAGCACCATCAAATTCACAATAATTAACACTGGGTGGCTTAGAAAAACTGCCAAATTAACCGTACCACTACAAACACTGGGTGGCTTAGAAAAACTTGAATAACATCGATTGTTAGATGTGTTCATTTATGATGAATGTATAAAACGGAGTAGTTTCATCCTCGATTAACTCACGTACTGAATTAAGCTGTAATCGTTTTGATACCGCTTTAAAAAAGCGCAAAGCCAGTTCATTTTCTTTGAACGTAGCGACCAGCATTGGTGTGCTAATCTGCTCAAATATTTGACGGACTACTTCGAGCGCAATCCAACCACCGCGATATTTAGGAAGAATAAAGAGGTCGGCCAGTTCCCAGATAAGCCTTTCTTCAACTTCAACCCTATCTAGTAGAACAAAGCCTACCAATACTTCATTTACCCAAATGAGGTAGGCTTTTGCCTCTTGTGAGTTAACATAGGATTCAAGATCTGAGGCTGTAGAGCCATCATATAACCCATCAATGCCTATATCTTCTTTACTCCAAGATGTTGAATCAAAATAATAAAGTTGGAGCAGACGTTGTAGCGTTGTGGTGTCACTTGTTTTTAAATTGATAAGACTAACGTTTGACATCATTCATCCTGATTACCTGCGTCTTAGTATTGATGCTTGGGCACTGAAACATCCTGTTATCGAGCGTATATAATGGTATAGAGTTTTGCTTTGCTGAGGTAGCTTATTTATTTCAAATGGTTAGTGGCAGGCTGAAATCGACAGAAGTTTGCGAACCGTTATAGCTAGCGCACATGCTTTGGCGGATGCTAGCAAATACCGACGTTTAAATTGGCGTTAATTACGCGGCTAACTTGTAGTCTTATCTCAAATCAGCATAATGCTTCGAGCTGTTAAGCTTAACGCTATTGTTTACGGCAGTGGCATGCGGTACTAACCATTGTTTGTGCTTATAAAGTTTCACTATGCATTCGCTCAGTAATTTATTGTGTGGACTTGCAGTACTGTTTTCACTGACGTTCCTAACACCTTGATAAAGGATTGATTCTCCCTTTGACTCGCTCCCGCCAACCGACATCAAAGCATGTTTCCTCTAAAGAAACCGTCGCTAAGCCTTCTGCCTTAAAAGGCGCCGCTGCGGTGAGTCGACTCGCGTCCGAAGTGCAACGCGCATTTTTGCCCGATGGAGTATTGTCTAAACATATTCAAGGGTTTAGTGCGCGAACAAGCCAGATGCAGATGGCACAGGAAGTGAGTGAGGCGATAGCGGCGAAGGGCAATGTGGTGATTGAGGCGGGTACGGGGGTAGGTAAAACCTTTGCGTATTTGATCCCCGCGATATTGAGCGGTAAGCAAGTCATCGTCAGTACGGGCAGTAAAAACTTGCAAGAGCAGTTGTTTTTTAAAGACTTACCCGCGCTGGTCGCCATGTTGGGGATTGAGCCTAAACTGGCTCTACTAAAGGGCCGCAATAATTATCTGTGCCAGTGGCGACTCGATAAGCAAATGAGCGAGGCGACACATATCGATGCGCGTTTGTTAGATGATTTGTTGAAAATCAATCAGTGGGCGAGCACCTGTAAAGATGGTGATATTGGCGGCTTAACCTCAGTGCCTGAGAATTCTTCGGCGCTGCCGCTTGTGGTCAGCACTAAGGAAAGCTGTATTGGTAAGCGCTGCGATTTTTACGATGCCTGCTTTACCCGCAAGGCGCGCAGCCGTGCTCTGGATGCCAAAATTATTGTGGTTAACCACCATTTATTTTTCGCCGATAGTGTACTGAAAGACACGGGCTTTGCCGAGTTATTACCCGATCCTGATGTGGTGATTTTCGATGAAGCGCATTTATTACCCGATATTTGCGTTAACTATTTTGGCCAGCAATGTTCGAGTCGTACTATCGATGATTTCATTCAAAAGCTACTCGCTATTTATCAGACTGAACTCAGTGATACTGGGCAACTCGCCCAATTTTGCCAGCGTTGCCTCGCTAAATTAAGTGATTGGCATAATCAGTTATATTCCTGCGGTGAATCCGATTGGCGTTTAGTACTGGGCAATAAAGCGCTCGCGGGGGTGTCATGGGATTTATTAGCGGAATTAACCGCGCTGCAGAATTTATTAATGGCCCATATTGGCCGCAGTGAATTGTTAGATGATATCGCCATTAAGTTGGCGGAGTTGAATAATAAGCTCAGTGTGTTTTTTAACTGCGATAATAATCTGGCGGCCTACAGCATCGAATTTGGTAGTCGCTTTGTGGTGCTGCGAATTTCACCAATCAATATTGCCCGTGAGTGCCAACAGTTATTTGTGCCCGAAACCAGTTGGATATTTACCTCGGCAACTTTGCAGGTTAACCGCAGTCTTGTTCATTTTGCCCGAGAAATGGGTATCGTTGATGCGCAGCAAAGCATTCTCGACAGTCCCTTCGATTATCCCCGCCAAGCGGTATTTTGTGTGCCTAGACAACTTGGGAGCGTGACCAATCAACAGCAAGCGTTAAAGCAGTTGGTGGATGTGTGCGTGCAAGCGATAGATGCGGCGCAGGGACGGACTTTTATTTTATTTACCAGCCATAAAATGCTCGAACAAGCGGCGCTGGCACTGCGAACTCGCACTCAGTATCCGCTGCTGGTACAAGGCCAAGCGGGTAAACAGAGTCTGCTGACTAAGTTTCGCCAACTCGGCAATGCGGTATTGCTCGGTACCAGTAGTTTTTGGGAAGGGGTGGATGTGCGCGGCAAATTGTTAAGCTGCGTGATTATCGACAAATTACCTTTTGTGTCGCCCGATGAGCCTCTATATCGCGCCCGAGCCGACAATGTGAGTCGTCAGGGACTCGATCCTTTTACTGAAGTGTCCTTACCTCAGGCGATTATTGCTCTGAAACAAGGTGTTGGCCGTCTTATTCGTGATGAAAAAGATCGTGGTGTGCTGATCCTTTGCGATAATCGCATTGTGAATCGCTACTATGGCCAAGCTTTTTTAAACTCGCTGCCACCGATGGCGCGCACCCGTGACTTAGAAAAGGCATTGGCGTTCTTGAGAACAATCCTCTGAGAGTCGTCTATGGTTTACCTAGCACAATTAAACTTGCCCTATTTGCCGGATATGGGATTCTGAGCTAAGTATTGAGCCGTTAAACATATTGTAAGGATATAAAAATGGAGGTAAAAATTGCCACCTGTGAGCAATAGATGGCAAACACCCTTGGAGGTTGGGTCAAGTGGCATCCTGCCTAATGGTTCCATTCAAAATAAATAATTCTTCGGCCTTTGGTTCTAGATTTTTAGTGAATTAATGGCATTCTTTGCAAGCATCTGCTGGTGCTTTTTCTTGATGAGCGATATGGCAATTGGTGCATGTTAAAACGCCATCATGTTTAGTATGAGCTTCGCCTGCGAGTGTTTTCATTTCTCCATGGCATGATACACATTGCTGATTTTCAAAAACATAATCCGCTGAAGGTTTTTTATCTTTATGGCAGGATTCACAGTCAGATCTTTCAGAATGACTGTCGGCAAGTGATACCGCCATTAAATTCGTTGAAAAGCACAGTGCGCACATTAGCATCATCTTTTTAAGCATGTTATTTCCCTTTTTTATTGTTGGTTAAATCATCATTCTGAAGCGAGTAAATCATATATCTAGCTATGAAATATGTAACTTGAAGTTGGAACTGTATTTTTCTCGCTGTTTTATTAGTGATATAAACGGAAAGATAATATCGCTTTTGCTTGGTGCGTAAGTTTAATAATCGAGAATTTTACACCTCAAGCTTTAGCAGTCTTGCGTGTGTATAATAGTTTTTTAATATGACAAAACCTTGATCGTTATCAAAGGTTAACGGGTGAGTTATTTTTTAGCGTTAAAGTATGATCAAGGTTATATTGCGGAATGTAAAAGACTAATGATTTAAATCTGGATTATATAATTTATATTTTTGATGTTTATTTAAAAATTCTATATTTTAGAAAATATATTGATTTTACTTTTTCTAGTCGAATGTGTGATATTTATTTTGGTCTTAAAACAATAGGCGAAGCCAAAACGGGCTTCGCCTATGATGTTTAATGTTGAGTAGCAGAGCTATAATTACACATTAATTTCTGGCTTGTAGAGCTTAGAAACTTGCAGTTACCCCAGCATAAATACTGCGACTCTTTTGAATATAATCAAGGTCGGTGGCAACTTGGTCACGTTCAGAATCCGTTAGGTTAGTCACGCCAAGCTTCAGTCTAAACATAGGATTAATTTGATAATTCGCACCTATATCGAGCGAGCCATAACCCTCTGATTTGACATTGGCTCGCAAATACTGCTCGCCAGTATAATGGTAGGCGATAAAGGTGGATAAACCATCAAATGCCTGCCATTGCAGTTTTAGGTTATAGCTGTCGTCCGGTGTTAAGGTAAAAGGCGCGCCATTTTGCTTATCTTCGGCATCGGTTTTACTGTAATTACCGTTTAGGCTGAGATCTTGAGTTAAATTGTACCAAGCTTGTAATTCCCAACCAGTGATCTTAGCTTCGTTCACGTTTTGGTAAGTTAATACTGTACCTGGGACTCTATTCCAAGTTTCGGTGATAATTTTATTTTCTACATCGTTATGGAAGTAGGTGATCGAGCCACCAAAATCCGTGGTTTGATATTGGGTCGATAACTCGTAGTTCACTGAGGTTTCGGGTTGAAGATCAGGATTTCCCGCAACGGTACAGGCGCCACGACAAGCGGGGATAATATAATCGGCTTGGGATTGCGCCATATTTGGCGCTTTAAAGGCTTTGCCGCCACCACCTTTAATGACCCATTCAGAGCTTAAGTTATACACTAAATACAAGCGTGGGCTAAATTCGGTGCCGTACACATCGTGGTGATCGACGCGCCCACCTAAGGTGATATTGAGTTCGCCTAAGCTAAATTCATCTTGTAGATACAATGCCGATTGGCTGTCGTCTAAGGTGCCATCACCTAAAATATTGCGGCTATTTTCGAGCTGGGTCCAACGGTATTCTGCACCGCTGGTTAACATGTGATCGCCAAGCAGGACAGTGGTTTGACCGTCGAGATTGTGGTTGGTTTGGGTGATATTACCTATCTCGGCGATTAACGCTGAGTCGTCAGTCACCTCAACATTTTCATAGTAATAGCGCAGGCGAGTGTCGCCCCAGTTCCAGTGGCCATTATGGGTCAGACCTGAACTTATCCGCTCCGCTTGTTGGTTATTGGTGAGAATCGTGCCGTAGTTATTCCAATCAGACTCGCGTTCATCGTTGGCGTAACTTAAGTCAAATTGCAGATCTTGCTGGTTATCAATCAGCCATTGTAAATTGGCGAGGGCGCTGATTTCATCTCTGTCTTCTAGTGCATCAATAGTGGGTTTTAAGTCCGAGCGCCATGCATCGCGTTTATTGCTGTCGACGATTAAGTTTGCCAGTAATTTATCTTTGATCAGCGCGCCACTGCTGTAGAAATTGTACTTAGTGCTATCGCCACCCTTGCCACTGGTAGGTGCATCGTATTGCACGCCAACGCTGGTTTGCCAGTCTTCAGTCGGTTGACGCAGTATGACGTTAACCACACCGCCTAAAGCTTCTGAGCCGTATAGGGATGACATAGGCCCACGCACAACTTCGATACGTTCAATGGCAGACATTGGAATAGAGGACAAGTCAAAATCGTTGCCATAACCAGAGGTTAATGCTTCGCGGGAGTTAATGCGGCGGCCATTAATCAAGATTAAAGTGTAATCTGAATCTAAACCTCGCAGGCTGATCTCATTGCGGCCATAGGGCGTGCCTTCGCTGATGTTCACACCCTGTAAATAACGGACTGCGCTAGCAAGATCGTCTATGACTAGCGCTTCAAGTTCACTGCGGTTAATCACGGACACTGAAGCGGGCGCCGAAAGCTCCGAGTGTTTAGTTTGTGTTGCTGTGATCACCATGCGCTCCATTTCTGGAGTGGTATCTTGCGTGTTTGCAGCGCTAGCCCATGCTGCAGGTAATAACAAACATAAACCAATAGCGCGTGATAGCTGGCTCAACATAGGTGTCTGTGTTGCATGAGATAGATGCGAGGTTTGGCGAGTGCGACGGATAAAGCGGGGCATATCATTCTTCCTTCGGTAATTTTGGCGAATGATAATTATTCTTAATTATAGCTTCAAGCTTGGATGTCTCTCTTTTGTGTAAAGGCAGTGTAAATTTTTAGTGTTTAATAACAGCGTGATAGCCCGTATATTCGATGTGTTGCTCGCTAGCATAGTCATCCTGATTGAGCGCATTGCGCATAAGGCACTGAGTATGATGATCTGAGTCTGACTGTCGTCGGATAAATCACTAAAAAATAGTGAGAATAATCAGAAACTATCACCGCACAAAATTGCGTAACGTAATATGAAGCTATATCAGTATGATTAATATAGATATTTTAACTGGCATAAGCTTTGCTGGCAATGTGACTTCATGTTTCGTGGTGCATTCATGTTTGTGATGTGAATAGTCTCCATACAAAATGTATTGCCAATATTTACGGAGAGAATATGAATCCAGCATTTTATAGCCTAGCCACAGTCACTGTTTTAACTTTGTCACTCGCCACTACCGAACCTGCTGTTGCCACAGATACGCCAACATTAGCTAAAGCAGCATTGGATAAAACCGCTGATGCTCCACAAACTGACATTGCGCAGCCCGCTACTGCACTTACAGACACTTTATCTACCCAAATTGCAGCGGTGGATTTTGCTGTGTTCGACAGTTTCAATAAGTGCGCCGTCCCCGCTGAACTAAAGAAACACTCGGCGTTTTTCACTGAAGATGTAGAGTTTTACCACGACACGGGTGGCGTCACTTGGAACCGCAAGGACATGATCGCTAATACCGAAAAATATGCCTGTGGCCATTACCGCCGCGAGTTAGTTGCGGGCACGATGAAAGTGTTTCCGGTGAAAGAGTTTGGCGCGATAGAGCAAGGCGTTCATCGTTTTTGCAGCTTTGAAACAGATAGTTGTGATGGCCTAGCCGACTTTGTCATTGTGTGGCGCAAACAGAACGAACAGTGGAAAGCTACCCGAGTACTGAGCTATGGACACAAAACCGCCGAGGCCAAAACGGACTAAACCATTAAACTAAAGCTAGCTTTTAACAAAAAATGAGTCTTTAACAAAATGCTAGCCTCTAACAAAATGCAGTAGTCGATTATTGGCGGGCATAGCCACATCTTGCTTCAGTGTTAAGCTTTGCTCGCTGGCTAAACTGCAAATCCATTCAATATCACGAATGCCGCTGGCGGGATTGTGTTGTTTTAAAAAGGCATCGAATTGACGATTGCTGTCACTGCTAAATTCGCCTTGGTAGTTAAAGGGGCCGTAAATGCACAGGGTCTTGAGTTGGGGCAGGTACAGACCAAGGCCAGTAAAAAACGCTTCAACCATATTTTTGCTCATAATATGCAAAGTGTTTGCAGTAAATACGCCATCAACATGAGGTGTTAATCCCTTCACCGGCCATGGCGCGGTAACATCAAGGGTAAGTGGTAAGCGTAGGTTTGCCGCTGCATTGGGTAGCTTGCCTTCATGCATACACCTTGCGGTAATGACCTCAATATATTCAGCTTGATCGCTAGTTTGCCAGATTAAATGGGGAAGATTTGCTGCAAAATACACAGCATGTTGCGCTGTGCCACTGCCGATTTCGAGTACATGTTGGTTGAGTGAGAATGCTTGTGTTAATACCGCTAAAATCGGCGCTTTGTTGTTTTCACACGCTTGGGAAAACGGCAATTGGACAAGTGGCTGGGTAATTGGCATTAGTGGCATAATGGACTCTAGGTTGCTGAGATTAAAAGAGGATGACGCCGCACAAGCCTATCTTAAACCAGCAAAAAGTATAAGACTTAAAAGAGAAAATGAGCCGCGCCTTAACATTCGGAGTCTCTATCTTAGATAACTTAATCTTAGGTATCTTAATCTTAGGTGCCTTAATTTTAGTGCCTTAATTTTAGGTACCGCCATTTCAGAAGTTTCCATCTCAAGCTCCTCCATTTCAGGTTCTTCAAGAAGTAGCCTGCAGTCAGCTCAACTTCCTTTGTCCTGTCCTGCAAATAGTTATCGCAATTCACTGTTGATCTCGATCTCAACTCAGATATACTCACAAATTCTGAACGCTTGTAAAAAATATAAAACAACGTCGGTATAATGCCGCGTTAAAACGAGTGTCCAAAACTGAGTGTCCAGAAGAACTGAGTGTCCAGAACTAAGACTCAACACTCACTTTCAGCCATCAACTTTCAACATCAAGGAATGACCATGCCAGCAGAGCGTTGCGCCTCCTACTACAATGCCACCATTAACCAAGAGTCGGATTATCCTGCGCTTGAAGGCGACATTCGAGTCGATGTGGCGATTGTCGGTGGTGGGTTTACCGGCGTGGCAACGGCGTTGGAATTATCTGAGAAGGGCTATAAAGTGGCACTTATTGAGGCCAATAAAATTGCGTGGGGCGCGACCGGACGCAATGGTGGGCAGGTGACGGGCAGTTTGTCCGGCGATGTTGCGATGGCAAAACAGCTGCGCCGTCAAATCGGCAATGAAGCTGAAGATTATGTGTGGAATATGCGTTGGCGCGGCCACGATATAATTAAAAATCGGGTGGCCAAGTACGGCATAAACTGTGATTTAAAGTTTGGTCATATCCAAACCGCTTACCAGCCAAAGCACATGCAGGAACTTAGGGCTATGCATGACGAGGCGCAGCGCCGCGGCATGGGTGAATTTATGACGCTGGTATCCGCCGATGAAATGCCCGCCTATTTAGGCTCGCCCTTGTATCACGGCGGCTTGGTCAATCGGCGCAATATGCATTTACACTCTGTTAATCTATGCCTTGGTGAAACCCGCGCGGCAGCAGGTCTTGGGGCATTAATCTTTGAACACTCACCCGTACTTGATATTGAAGAAGGCGATGTGGCGACTGTTGTCACTGCCAAGGGAAAAGTGCGCGCCAACAGTGTGCTGATCGCGGGTAATGCTTACCATAAACTCGCCCGTCCGAAGCTGCGTGGTATGTTATTTCCGGCGTCCTTAGGCAATTGCGCCACTGCGATTCTGCCCGATGAGATGGCTTTACAAATCAATCCGCAGGATTTAGCCGTGTACGATTGCCGCTTTGTACTGGATTACTATCGCCTGACCGCGGATAAACGGCTGATGTTCGGCGGCGGGACTAACTACAGCGGCCGTGATCCTAAAAATGTGGCTGCGGAATTACGGCCTGCGATTGAGCGTACGTTTCCACAATTAAAGGGCGTTAATATCGAATTTGCGTGGGCGGGAATGGCAGGAATTGTGATTAACCGTATCCCGCAGCTCGGCAAAGTGTCGCCTAATGTGTTCTATTGCCAAGGATATTCTGGGCACGGAGTAGCGACATCGCACATTATGGCCGAGATCATGGCCAATGCGATGGACGGGCAATTGCGTGAGTTTGATTTGTTTGCCGCCATGCGCCATATCCGCATTCCGTTAAATGAATGGTTCGGCAATCAAGCGTTGGCGTTAGGCATGTTGTATTACACTTTGCGGGAAAACTGGCGCTAGTCTGCGCCGTGTTGTCTGCTACCAATCAATCTGCTCAAACAGTATTTAATCCTGCTCGGCGAGTTTTTCGGCAAGGTAATCGACCAATACACGGATCTTAGCCGACAGGTGGCGATTTTGCGGATAGAGTGCCCAAATACCTTCTTTGGCTTCGCGGTGAGTGTCAAGGAAGGAGAGCAACCGTCCGGCTTGAATATCTTCTTCAATATAATAATCAGGCAGTTGAACTATCCCTATGCCTTTTAGTGCCGCATCCCTTAATGCGTAGCCGCTGTTACAATTAAGATTGCCGCGGACTTTAATATTGCGCTCGCGGCCATTTTCTACAAAGCGCCAGTAATTATGATTACCGATCAAACAATTGTGCTGGCTAAGTTCAGATAAGGTATGGGGCTGGCCGTACTTTTCCACATAGCTTGGTGAGGCGGCGACATAGTGAGTGCGGCTGCTGAGCGGTTTGGCCATCAGGCTTGAATCGGCGAGTTTTCCGAGGCGAATCGCCAGATCATAACCGCCTTCAATCAAGTCCAAGGTGCGATTGGTCAAGTCGACGCTAAATTCAACGCTGGGATATTGCACCATAAAATCATTGAGTAATGGCATGATAAATTTCTCGCCATAGGCGACGGGCGCTGTGAGTTTGACTAAGCCTTGGGGTGAGTCCTTTAGGTTTGAGATGGCGCGCTCGGCTTCTTCTAACCCCGTTTGTAATTGGCGGCAATGACGATAATAAATCGTGCCTTCTTCGGTTAACGACACTTTGCGGGTAGTGCGGTAAAAGAGTTTTGTGCCAAGGCGATTTTCTAAGGTGCTCACTTGGCGGCTAACGTGGGCGGTGGAGATATTCAGCCGCTGCGCCGCTAGGGTAAAACTTTCGGCCTCAGCCACCGCGACAAATTCAGAAATGCCGTCCCAGAGATACATTGTTGTTACTCGGTAAAAATGAATTGCTTGAATACTAGATTGTCTCTCGCTGAGAAACAAATACAATCCTCCTATTCAGTAGCATCAGTGCAATGGGCGCAAGAATTTGCTTGGCCTGAATTGAATTTATGATACACCAATGACTTACTCCTATTACCTATTCAAGGGACGTAACAATGTCGAACGAAAAACCGCAGTTTATTAAATCAAAGGCCGCAGTGGCTTGGGGACCAGGACAACCGCTTAAGATTGAAGAAGTGGATGTGATGTTACCTAAAGCGGGCGAAGTTTTAGTGCGCATTGTGGCTACGGGCGTGTGTCACACGGATGCCTTTACCCTGAGCGGTGACGATCCAGAAGGCGTATTCCCAGCGATTCTAGGCCACGAAGGCGGCGGTATCGTTGAGCAAGTGGGCGAGGGGGTGACCAGTGTACAAGTGGGCGATCATGTGATCCCACTGTATACCCCAGAGTGCGGCGAGTGTAAGTTCTGCCTATCGGGCAAAACTAACCTGTGCCAAAAAATTCGCGCGACCCAAGGTAAAGGCTTAATGCCCGATGGCACCACGCGTTTTTATCTCGATGGCAAGCCTATTTTCCATTACATGGGCTGCTCGACCTTCTCTGAATATACTGTGTTACCTGAAATCTCATTGGCGAAAGTCAATAAGAGCGCACCATTAGAAGAAATTTGTCTGTTAGGTTGCGGCGTAACCACAGGCATGGGCGCTGTGATGAACACGGCCAAAGTGGAAGAAGGCGCAACCGTGGCGATTTTCGGCCTCGGCGGTATCGGTTTATCGGCGATTATCGGTGCTACTATGGCCAAAGCCAGCCGTATTATCGCCATTGATATCAACGAATCTAAGTTCGAGTTAGCCAAAAAACTCGGCGCGACCGATTGCATCAACCCAAAATTATTGGATAAGCCCATCCAAGAGGTGATTGTTGAGATGACCGATGGCGGCGTGGATTACTCATTCGAGTGTATCGGCAACGTCAACGTGATGCGCAGCGCCTTAGAGTGTTGCCATAAAGGCTGGGGCGAGTCGGTGATCATAGGTGTAGCCGGTGCTGGTCAAGAGATTTCAACCCGTCCATTCCAGCTTGTGACGGGCCGCGTATGGCGCGGTTCTGCCTTTGGCGGTGTGAAAGGGCGTTCTGAACTGCCACACATTGTTGAGCGTTACTTGGCGGGTGAATTTAAGCTCGATGATTTTATCACCCATACTATGGGACTTGAGCAAATCAATGAAGCGTTCGAGCTAATGCACCAAGGTAAGAGCATCCGTAGCGTGATCCATTTTGATAAATAAGCGATTTTGCACGCTAAGTTGATGCTTCAGCTTGATGTGACAAACCGGCAGACAGGTGCAAATCTGTCTGCTGTGTTGCCAACTGAGCTGACGATAAGCGCCATGACTAACGCTAAGACTAACGTTATAAATAGCGCTAAAAGATTGAGCTTAAAAGGACTTGTATGACCATAGAAAATATCAGTTGTAACAAGAGCTTCGGCGGTTGGCATAAGCAGTATCGCCATCAATCTCAGTCGTTAAACTGCGAGATGCGCTTTGCCATTTATCTGCCGCCTGAGGCGGTGAATAAACCTGTGCCTGTGCTGTATTGGCTTTCCGGTCTAACCTGTACCGATGAAAACTTTATGCAGAAGGCGGGTGCACAGCGCATGGCAGCGGTACTTGGGATGGCGATTGTCGCCCCTGATACCAGTCCTCGCGGTGACGATGTGCCCGATGCGGCAGATAAAGCTTACGATTTAGGCTTAGGCGCGGGGTTTTACCTCAATGCGACAAAAGCACCTTGGAATCGTCATTACAAAATGTACGATTACATAGTCCATGAGCTGCCTACCTTGATTGAAGCACATTTTCCTGTCACTACTCAGCGCGCCATATCCGGCCATTCGATGGGCGGTCATGGTGCTTTGGTGATTGGTCTGAGTAACCCACACAGATACAGTTCAATTTCGGCCTTTAGCCCGATTTCGAATCCAAGTAATGTACCTTGGGGTATTAAAGCCTTTAGTGAGTATTTAGGTGAAAATCGTGAACATTGGCGTCAGTATGATGCATGCGAGTTGCTTAAGCTCGCGATTAGCGAAGTGCCAGTACTGATTGACCAAGGTGAAGCTGACAGCTTTTTAGACACCCAATTGATGCCACAATCGCTGGTGGATATCGCCCATACCAAGGGTTATCCCTTGGATGTGCGGATGCAAGCGGGGTACGATCACAGCTACTACTTTATCGCGAGCTTTATTGAAGAGCACCTTAAGTTCCATAGCTTGTACTTTAAGCCTTAAATAGCCGATTCAGCAGTCACGCCGATGAGCTAAAACAAAAATGCCGCAACTCACTGAGTTGCGGCATTTTTTATGGTGCGATTTAAGCAATTAGCGAAAGTGAGTTAACACTCAGCACTTAGCACTCAACAATGTTGACCGCTAAACCACCTTTGGCGGTTTCTTTGTATTTACTGCGCATGTCTTTGCCTGTATCCATCATGGTTTTGATCACTTTATCCAGTGAAACCTTATGGTTACCGTCACCGCGTAGGGCCATACGAGAAGCGTTGATCGCTTTGATCGCGCCCATGGCATTACGTTCGATACAAGGCACTTGCACTAGGCCGCCCACAGGATCGCAGGTTAAACCTAAGTTATGTTCCATGCCGATTTCAGCCGCGTTTTCAACGTGCTCAACCGTACCGCCCATGATTTCAGTCAGTGCGCCAGCGGCCATAGAACAGGCCACGCCCACTTCACCTTGGCAACCGACTTCGGCGCCCGAAATTGAGGCATTTTTCTTGTACAAAATACCAATCGCAGCGGCAGTTAATAGATAACGGGCGCAGACATCGATATCCACTTCTTGTACGAAGGTATCGTAATAGCATAATACGGCAGGAATAATTCCCGCAGCACCGTTTGTTGGCGCAGTGACGACGCGATCACCGGCCGCATTTTGCTCGTTGACCGACAGTGCGAATAAATCGACCCAATCCATAGCGGTTAATGGATCGACATTGTTACGGCCTTCGGCTTTCAAACGACGGTACAGTGCAGGAGCACGACGACGCAGTTTTAGGCCGCCAGGTAAAATACCTTCCTTCTGATAACCGCGTTCGATACAGGTTTTCATCGTCTGCCAAATATTCCACAGCTTGGCTTTGACTTCATCTTCAGTGGCTAAACTCAGTTCGTTCGCCATCATTAAAGAAGAAATGCTGAGACCTTGCTCACCGCATAATTCCAGTAAGTGAGCCGCACTCACAAAATCAAAAGGAGCCGATTCAATTTGTGAGGCTGGCGATGCATTACGTTGGCTAATTTCATCTTCATCTAAAATAAAGCCGCCACCCACTGAGTAGTAAGTGCGATCAAAAATGCATTCTCCTTTACAGTAAGCGTACAAGGTCATGGCGTTAGCATGTGCAGGTAGCGTTTTGCGTCTGTGATAGGTAATGCCTTGCTCACGGGTAAACTTAACTACTTTGCCACAGTGCAGCGTTAAGGTTTCGTCCTTGGAGACGTGTTCTAAAATACCGTCGATACTGTCAGTGTCCACGGTTTCGGGATCTTCGCCCATTAAGCCTAAAATCACTGCTTTGCCCGTGCCGTGGCCTTTGCCTGTTTGGCCGAGGGAGCCAAAGAGTTCGGCTCTTAATTCATCAATCTGGGTCACGAGTCCTGAGTCAGTCAGGTTTTGCATAAAGATTTTGCCCGCTTTCATTGGGCCGACGGTATGTGAACTCGATGGACCTATGCCGATCTTGAACATGTCAAATACGCTAATCATGATAGAAGTCCTGTTGTGTCTTGTTTATTATTTTAGTCTGAGTGCATGGGATTGCTCGCTCTGCAGATTGAAGCACGCTAATCTTGCGCGTGTACTCTGGTCAGTGGCGGCGTTCTTTCATGCGAAATCTGCTTGTGTGATACTCTAACGCCAGTATCCCATAGATTAGTGTGACAATTCACATTAGTTTTTTTTATTCGTAATAGTTCGGATAAGCTGAACTTAATTGGGACTTTTTTACAGGCCATTTTATGGCCAAGAATACAGGCTTCGATAGCGCTACAAGGGTAGGTGGCTCGCTTTTTTTAGCTTTTTTGTGAGCGTGGACTACTTATGGCTTGAGTGGTTATTTTTTGAGTATTAATGAATATTTTTAGGGAGAAGTATGAGCTATTTAATGTTGGATTTACTGTCGTTGGACGTCAGTGAGGCTGAATCTGAGATGCTACGCCATCCACAGGTGGGTGGTTTAATCCTATTTTCCCGCAATTTTTCGAGCCGTGATCAGTTGATCCGTCTGGTACAACAGATACGCCAAATACGCCCAGAAATATTAATCGCTGTCGATCACGAGGGTGGCCGAGTACAACGCTTCCGTGATGGCTTTACCATTATTCCCGCCATGGGCGACATTTTACCCGCAGCAAAGGGCGATATGGTATTGGCCAAGCGTTGGGCCTGTGAGCTCGGTTTCTTGATGGCGATTGAATTACTGGCTTGCGATATCGACTTAAGTTTCGCGCCCGTGTTGGACTTAAACGGTGTAAGCCAAGTCATAGGTAAACGCAGCTTTAGCCCAGAGCCCGCCGAGGTCATTACACTGGCCGAAAGTTTTATTGCTGGCATGGCCGCAGCTGGCATGGGCGCCGTGGGTAAACATTTCCCCGGGCACGGCAGTGTAGTGGCGGATTCGCACTACGAGAAACCCATTGATGAACGTGATGCCGAGGCCATTTTTGCAAAGGATATCCTGCCGTTTAAAGAATTGATCGCAAAAGAAAAGTTATTAGGCGTGATGCCCGCGCACGTGGTTTACCCTAAAGTCGACCCTAACTCTGCTGGCTTCTCCGAATACTGGCTAAAACAAGTGCTACGTAAAGAACTTGGCTTTAACGGGGTGATTTTCTCTGACGATCTCGGCATGCAAGGCGCAGGATTTGCGGGCGATTACCGTGCAAGGGCCAGCGCCGCCTTAGCCGCAGGTTGCGACATGATTTTAGTGTGTAATGACAATGCGGGCGTAATGTCGCTACTCGATGGCTTTACTTGGCCTACGAGCGCGCCGCAGTATCCTGCGAGTTTACTTAAGCCTAATGCCGCGCAAACGGCAGCGGCGCTCGATAATACGGCTCGTTGGGAAAATGCCAAACAGCTTGCCGAGCAAATTTGTTTGGCCCAACAGGCGAAAGTTTGATGTAGCGCAAGGTGTGAGATCACTCTTTTGCTAGGGTTAGTTAATTCACTGTGATTAAAAATGATTAAAAGGCCTTGATATGATTTTCTATCTTCATGGATTTGATGCGACTAGCCCAGGTAATCACGAAAAAATGCGTCAGTTGCAATTTATTGACCCTGATGTGCGTTTGATCAGTTACAGCACCTTGCACCCTAAGCACGACATGCAACACTTGCTTAAGGAAGTCGCCAAGCAAATGCAGCATAGCGACGATCCCGCGCCGTTAATGGTTGGCGTAGGACTCGGCGCTTATTGGGCCGAGCGGATTGGATTTTTAAATGGTCTTAAATCTGTGCTGATTAACCCTAATTTGCACCCAGAAAATAATATGCAGGGCAAGATTGACCGCCCAGAAGAATATGCCGATATCGCCAATAAGTGTGTGTTGCAATTTCGCGAAAAGAATACCCACAAGGCCATGTGCATATTTTCTGTGAATGATGAGATGTTCGATAATCAGCAACTCGCCAGTGAATTAAGCGCCTATTATTCGATTGATTGGGATGACGTTCAACCCCACAAATTCCCCCAGCTCGCTGCCCATCTGCCCAAAATAAAAGCCTTTAAGTTGGCTTGATTTATATCGATTGAATAAAAGTATCACTCCTCTTTTTCTATTTAAGAGGGGAGTGGATTTATCTCATCGGCTATTCCGCCTTATGGTTTTGGCTTTCGTACTTCATGTGGCGGACGTATGACTGTGACTATTGGGGATAGATTAAGTAGGATTTTAGTGTTGGCTGATATCCCCGCATATAGGCTTGCCATGGTATTTACTCACCGACGCGCTGCTAGTCCATCCTTGGATGCTCGACCGCCCCGTCCATGGGGCGGACGGTCGTCTCGCCAATTACCATGGCTCACCTTTCGTGCATTCACGTAACCTGTAGATTTAAAAGACATACGCAACACACTTTGGGATATTTCCGTGTTACAAAGATCGGACAAAATTTGGTTTTCAGATAACTTCTAGTATCCCAATGACCTACAAATGCCTGCTCAAAATTACTGCACCAACACATTGGGCAGCTTCAAGTTTGAATTCAGCACTAAATGTTTTTCTGGTTGTCGGTCTCATATGTTCACCTAAGGTCATCTATGAGGCAATAATATCACCTCTATTTAGGTGGTCAAAATTAGTGTGCCACTTCATTTAGCCCCAAACTTATGTAAACGTGGTTCCGATTACGATTGCTATAAGATTATTTTGTGAACTAGCTTATGTCTCAATTTTTTGACTCTTCCTTATTGAACCATATACTGCCTACAGGTTTTCCATCTTCATATTTAAACAAGCCGCTATACGCCAAACGGCCAAAAAAATGACTTGCTCCAGAAGAAAACATTTCCTTCTCTCCGCCTATTAACCAGACAATCTCCATATCATTATCATCAAGCCATTTCTGTAATTTATCAGAACGCATTAATGCATATGAAGGGCCGTACTCTTCAAGGCTTGGATCAAAGAATACAAGTTGCCCCTTATGCTCCCAGCGTCCCCATTGACCAGAAGATCTAGACAAATCCATGTCCTTAATCAATTCCTTGGCTGGCATATGAAAGTAGAGTGAGCTATTAAGAGAATAGTCGTTACCGCTTTTTTCCCATTCATATTTAGAAAATGGGACAAAGTGTTCGACTGTAATTTGATCCCTAAAGACCTCTTCTGGTTCTCTCCACCCAGAAAGATGGTGATATATAGTATGCCAAGGATATTCCCCTAAAAATCCTTCGTGTTGTGTTGATGGTGCGCTGACAATATGAGGATCGCAAAGTATTTTTCCCTCAACTCCTTTGGCTAATGAATCATAATCACCTTTGCGGATGAAAATAGAGTTGATCCTGAACCAACCGTCAAGATAAGGAGCCTCGATATCATCATCTGTATACTTCCTGTTTTCGGACCAAAAGCCATGCAAAACTAGCCAATCAGAATTGTCAGCAGGCATTGTCCTTTGAAGTAACTCAGAGAATTCAGGTATAATCTCTTCATCCCACAAGAAGTTAGTTTTGGCTACCACGTCATTTTCATTTGGGAATGGGAAGTGATAAGGTTGCCACCAAGTACACTGTTTGTTGTGATAAGTTTTGTATTCTCCAGATTGTCTTGCCCAGTTAGTCGGATCAATATCGCGTTTGCTTATTTGCCAAGGCCCTTCATAAATATCATCATCTGGTACATCGCTATAACCTCTATTAATCCAATGGAAGTTATCAGAAAGTCTGGCCAAAAACTCATGGAAGGCCATCCATTGATATTTTTTCCCGACACGCTCCATTGCTCCACCACTGTGGCCGCCACTCCTTCCGTAAGAGCACATTCTTTCAAAATCAGCAAATAGTTCTTCAGTCCAACCAAATTCATGAGAGCGTTTGCAAACCCATCTTTGAGCCCATTTCCTGCTAAAGGGGGCTGGCCCATTATTTCTTATCCCAGAAAGCCAACGATAATACTCTTTCTGCTCGTCGCTGAGTTGTGCGCTTACCCTGCTATCAAAATTTTCTTGTTCTTTTCTTTGCTCTTCAAAGCTGCGTTTATAGTCTTCGGAATCATACTTAATTCTTCTAATAGCCTTTAATAACTCTTTTGGTGAAACTGAATTATCACTTACTGGCATTGGTTCTATTTTTGCCAAATATTCTTCTTTCAGATCGTCAGTTAATAGCTCGTGCGCAAATCGTTTCTTAATCTCATATCCATTCTCAATTTTTGGTAAGGCTATAGGTGTTGAAGACCAATTATGCACACAGCCCATGGTGTAGTTTCCAAAGTCACCAGGAAAGCCCATTAAAGAACTCTTTATTCTTGATGAAAATTCATCTCCTGCTATGCGCTCTATCTCTTTTGGTGATGGATTATCCAGTTGTGAGCTGCTTGTATAAGGTGGTCTGAATTGTTCCGGAGTAATTTCTGCCGAAAGCACTCCAATATGCAAGGCATACTCTAAAATTCCTCGGGCATAGTCTCTAAGAAGAATGTGCGAAGGTGGCTCACCATCTCTAAATATTAATTCAAATGTAGTACTCGCTATACCTCTAATAATATCTTCTTTATTGGTATTGCAAACGACACCATATGCTACGGCATAAAGCCTCTCGGTTAAGTATGTATCCTCTAGATGCGAGAAATCGTTTAATAAAATTTCAACAAGATTAGGGTAACTAGAAAGAATTCTTACTAGTGATTTCGTAGATCGATCTCTTATTCTTCTATTCGGGGTAGTCAAAAACCAAATAAGGGTAATAGCACAGAGCCTAATTCGCTCTTCTTCTACAGAATCTAATATGCCAGAGTGTGACCACTCAATAATAGTTCTAATGATAGACTCATATTCATCATCTTCTTCAGAGCTATCACCGTATGCTATGTGTATAGACCAAAAGTGGTCTCTCTCAGCAATAGCTTTTTTTGCAAGATTTCGATGAAGAAACTCAGCATTCCATGGATGATTGGGTTCCGTTGACAATTTCAATAAAATATCCATGGCTGGGTGACTATAGGAATAACCCTCTAGGTTATTTAAAAGCTCCAGCGTCCTTTCAGAAAAAGAGCTTGGGCTCCTCCATAAAATAGTATTCTGAAAAGTCTCATCTAATTGCCGTTTCCCGACTTCAACATCATCAGGAAGCAAATCTTCTAGTTCCCTATTAAAGCATTCAGCAACAATGATAGCCAAGGCTTCGAATATTCCAGAAAAACGATAGTAACCATTATTTTTCAGTAATTTCCCTATAGAACCTTCATCTGAAAAGGCTACTTTAATGTCATCTACCTTATTTACTAGTTCCTGTGCAATAAAATAATCACTAAATCGTTCATATGTAAATCTGATAATAAGATTTCCACGCTGATCTTCTTTATAAGAAACATCCTCAGATAGAATGCCCTCATCGATCAATATGTCGAAAAGACTATCTCCATGATTAGGGTTTGGATCATAATTATTGACCAATCTTCTAACATATTGCTTCAGAAGACCTTCAAGATTATTTGGTAACAGTTTTGAAGCGATATGTATAAGTGTGGACTTAACGATATTCTCATCCGGATTGAACTTTTTCCTTTTTGCTACAACCCTTTCAATACTTGAAACATAGAAGTCAAATAATGAGGTAATATAATTAAGCCCTTTTGGAAATGAGTTCTTTTTATTTTGCCTTAGAGCTCGGCAGCATGTTTTCAAGAAAAGTGGATTTGTAAATTCAGGCGCTAATATTGGTGCGCTTGGTTTGAATATGCCTTGCTGAGAAAGAAATTTCTCAGCAGCCCTATGTTCATGCCCCCTAAACCCATGATGCTCTATGCGAGGCAATAAGCTTTCGTCTGCACTATCGGGAAGAATGTAACTTAGATAAGTGCTGCGGCAACTAAACAGAACAGCAATATATGGAAATCTTGATAAATCTGACAAAAATCCTGTTATTTGGTTATGCCAGTCATCTCTATTATTTCCCTCATTTATAGCATCAATGATAATGAGTGCTCTCGCCCCCGATGCTTCACCGGCTGCATCTATAGCTCCTAAGACTTGGGAGCTTCTATAGTTTTGTAAGTCTAATGACTCCTTTAGAAAACCAGTTGGGTTCCCACCTTGATATTGAGCACCTAATAAAAACAATGTGGGTAAATTAATATTGATTCTATGTAAGCTCAGGTCACATAGGAGGTGTGACTTACCTATTCCAGCTTCCCCGTAAAGAAGCGCAGCTTTTGTCTGGGACGAGATCGCCTTTTTTTGCTTTATGAAAGATGCTAGATCATCTATTGCATTGTCTAATTTATACAGACTACTTCTAGAGTTATCCTTTCTTTCAGACCAATCGATTTTATCATGCACATCTTTATATACCTCGGCATATAGCTTAGATAGCTCTTCTAGCAAAGAGTTTATTTTTGATATTCGATTGTGAAAATCCTTGTCAGCAATCCCTTTGCCAAATTCATCCACAACATCATTAAGCTGATCAGCTAAGCTATTTATGCTTTCAATGTTTAATGAAACATCCCCTTTTTTATCTTCTGCTTTTAAGAAAGAAATAACATCTGAGCTAGCGTCTTTTAGCTCTGATCTTCTCTCTTTGAGAAGATCCCACCATGAGAAATTCAAACAAAGGCCATCAAAACTCTTTGCAATTGGCAATTCGACATGAAACTCAGGGGTATACCTATCTCCTAAGCTGTCTTGCGACCGTTTTGCGATACTTCTGAATACCTCTTTCCCGAGAAATGGTTCATTAAACCAATACAAAGCCCTACCTGAGTAAAGGGGGTCATCAAGCGTAAGAAAAGTGGTAATCTCATGCTTACCCCAGTATGAGAATTCAATTTTACGACCAACAGCTTTTGCTTGGCCCTCCCACTTTTTAATGTGCTCTAACCACTGATCCTCGACAGAAACTACTTGTTTTCCACCTTTTCCTTTCTTTCTGCTATCGGCTTTATCTAGAGGTAAGCAGACAATATAATGTGTTAACTTGGAGTGCTTTTCTAAGGCTGTAGTAAATGACTCATCTATTTGTTGCCAACGGGAAGAATTCATTCCATCTAAAAAATATTTAGCTTGCCAGCATATTTCCGAGTCATCTTCAAGAATCCAGTAACATTCAACACCTGCATCGCCTCCAGCGCCATCCTTCTTAACGAATCTCTTTCCATCACCTGGCTTTTGAAGATGGGCAATTTGGCAAATCAACTCTTCAAATCCTGAGTTTTTACTACCATCATGTGTTCTAATGCAAGAGAAGTTAATATCCATATAAGAAGTCTTAAATAACTGAATTAATACCAAATTAAGTACATACTCTATCATTAGAAAAAATAGGTCAATTAATAGCAAAGGAAATGTGTGCTAAATCTTAGGCTAGCCCACAATGGGGCAATCGCTTTTTAGATGAACGAACAGCGAGAGGGTTAGTGAGGATTGGCATTGTTGCACCAGTGACCGTTGGCGGCATGGATGCCGCCGTCGAGCCCTCAGGGACGAGTTTATGGCGTGTCACTGGGGAAGCAATGACAATTCAAGCCGCAAACTGACGACAAAATTATCTTGCTTTGGGGCAAATATCTTTTTAGCTAAACGAACAGCAGAAGTGTTAGTTAAGATTGGCATTGTTGTACCTGTGACTATCTAAAAAGGATGCTTTAGTCGCGCACTCAGGTGTCGCGCTGGACAGGCATAAATAGCCAAAGCATTTTATTTACTGGGTATGAAAGGGCATAATGCGGCGCTTACTATTTGTTTGAGATACAAGGAATAACCATGAAGTACTTGGTTAGCGTAGTTGCATGCTGTTTATTATCGGCCTGTTCTTTTGGGGATGCTGATGTTGAGTTTACGCCTGAAAAAGGGGAAGAGCGCTCGTATCAGCTGTATAGCACCACTAACATCACTGTAGACAATGGTCAGCGTACCGAAACGGTTAACGCCACGTCACATCAATTGCTGCGTTATAAGGTCCTCGAAACAGGCAAAAACAGTCGGTTTCAAGTGCATGTCGATTATATGAACATGCGCGATGGTCAAGGGAGTGGCGTCAGTAGTGGCCAGCGGGCCGATCGTAATCCCGAAATGCACGCTATTTTCTCGCAGGGATTTGAATTTTCTTTAAATCTAGACGATGGCAGCGTTAAAGAATTCAGTGCATTGAACAAACCTGTATGGCAGGCCCTGCTGGCTGAACGCGGCGCAGAGCTTGAGCAGGAACTGAAAAAGCTCTTTAGCTCATCGGCCTTTCTTAGCACCATACCCGCCAAAGCGGGGGCGGTTGTCGCGCTTCCTGCCTATCAAGGCCACGCGAATGCAAAACTTACCGTCTTGCAAGTCACTGATACGCATGTGTTAGCCAAAGTTGAAAGTGGCGGCGAGCAAGCCAAAATATACGGTCAGCTGATGTTAGAACGTGAGCGGGGGTGGTTAGCGCAGTTAGCCTTAGTGGCAGAAGCGCCGTTTGAGCGCTACGGCTATAAGGGCACAGTGCGCAGCAACGTTATTATGTTGCCGCAGGAGCGCCAGTTGGGCGATCTGACACAGTATTTAGGTTTTTATGATTTCCCAGTATTTGAGTATCAAAAACAACCTGACGTTGTGTTGGATAATGTCAATAAGACCTTAACCCAAGATGCTGTATTTGCCTATGATGCGGGCTACTTTTACCAGCAAGATGATTTATTAAAGCTGACTTATCAGTATGACTTTTCAGGTTTTAAACCCGAAGGCGGGTTTAGCTTAACCGATATCACAGCACACAGTGCGGATGGCACAGTACTGCCGCTGCAATTGAGCAAGGTAGGCAGTTACAGCTATCCAGAACAGGATGGTTTCCATCAGTCTGAGCAGCAGAATTTGCTTATCGGTTGGAATGCGCCGAATGACCTCTTAGCTCAGGTTGCTGAGTTTCGCGCGACTGCCCATTATCGCAGCGCGAAATTGGTTAAATTTAACCTGACCCCCGATCCCAGCAAAACGGTGGCCTTGCAGTATGAAGATATACAGCTGGAACTCTCGCCAATCCCAGATAAACCATTCAGTTATTTGCTGAAATCGCGAGGCAGCACTGACAAATCTTGGTTATACCGGCGCTTTGACGGTGCCGAAGGCGCTATGGTGAAATATCTTTCACCGCCGCCCACTGGGCCGGATTGGTTAACCCCGGCAGAGCAAAATATGCTGGCGTTGGCCTCATCGACACAATATGAATCGATCACACAGTTTACCTTTCCCGCAGCGCCGCCCACGCTGACACTCTATGTGAATACTGTGGTTGACAGTGGTGAACTGACTAAGAACATTCGTTTTATTCCGACTCAAGATTACGCGCAAAATGTCGCCTATCCGCCGGCGCAGCAACAACTGCTTTATAGTGATGATATGTATGCGTCCTATGTTAATCAGCCGCAAGTTACTGCACCTGAAGACCCCGCCTTACTTGAGCCGCAAGTCGTGGCCAAATACGGCGTCAGTTTGCTGTTAACTTCCGAGCAGGCAGCGGTGTGCACGCTCAGTGTTGTCGATGCACCTAAGGTCAACGGGCACACACTGCAATGGACAAACACAAGCACTAACAACACGGGTTTTGGTGGAGGGCTGGATAAGTTTGTGCTGTACCAACTGACTAGCGCCGATGGGATCCGCCGCAATTTTTACGACATCAATGTCAGCAGCACTTTGGCCTGTACCGGTACGCCCAAATGGCAAGCGCTAGCGTATCAACCCGAGCAAAGCTGGTTGATTGATATCACTCAGTTGCCGAATGTTGATACCCATCAAACCGTGGCCGACTTTATGCGGCGCTATCGTTTTTTAAATGCGCAAAATTTACAGCTAGCTCCTGCTATTCAAGGTGACAGTAGTGATTTTTATCAGCGTCCGTTGCAGCAAGTATTACGTGAGGAACGCTGGTTTGTACTGGCGGGGCGCGCAGCACAGATAGAGCAGCTGACGATAAGCGGCGAACCGGTCAATAAACAGTGGGTTAATACATTCCCTGCGTTACCTTAAGGAGCAGAATATGAGAGTCTTATTACTATTATCTGCGCTACTTATGTCGTTTAATCTGTCGGCTGAGCGAATTTTACTCGACGAACTATGGCGGCTTAGCGATGTGCCTGGTGAAGCCATTTATTATCAGGAGCAAGCACCAACAGAGAAAGATGGCGTGTGGCCGCTACAACTCTTTTATCTGGAGACGGATAAACCCGTTTTTAAGGGCAGCGTCAACAGTCCCAATTTAGCCGAGAGTTTTATCGTTGGTGATTTCGAGTTTTTCTACCCCGATGGTCAACTGTCTCGCAAGGGCAGTAGCGATGCACAAGGGCGTTATCAAGGCACGCATCTGCATTATTGGGAAGACGGAGCGCTCTCGGGAGAGTACCACTACCAGCATGGCCAGTTGCATGGAGATCAGAAAAGTTACCATACCAATGGTCAATTGAGGGAGCTTCAGCATCGTGTGAATGGGGCTGAATTAGGATTATCGCAAAGTTATTTTAACAATGGCCAGTTGCAAACACGCGTAACCTACGGCGCTAACGGTATGGAAGGGCTATATGAAAGCTTTCATAACAATGGTCAGCCGGAGCAAACCGTTAATATGGTGGCGGGAAAAAGAGAAGGTGAGCGACTGTATTGGACAAAAGAAGGCTGGTTATACACTAAAGAGTTTTATCTTAAGGGGAAAATACACGGCGAAGTGTTGATTTACCGAGCTGCCGATGTGCTGCAAGAGATTAAACACTATGAGCATGATAAGCAGGTGGGAAACCAGCAGCGTTTTGATGAACAAGGGCGGTTAGCAGAGCTGCAAAAGTATGATAAGGATGGTCGTGAAATTCAACATATTACCTATGATAATGCCGGTAACGTTGCGACCCAAACCGACACGCAATACCTCGCTAAAGGTCAGACCAGCACTGAACAGCGCTTCGATTCTGCGGGAAAGTTAACTTATCAATATCAGCAAGATACTACAAAAGACTGGAGCTTACGTCAGCGTTTTGATGCAGCAGGTGAGCTGATTGAACGTGATGAACAACTCAAGGGGCGATACGATGGCTTGTATATCGGTGCTGGCTGGAACGGTTATATCAGGCGGATAAACTACCGCAAAGGTCAAATGCACGGTGCATATCGAGAAGATAAGGCCGAGGACGGCGGTTTTGTCAGCGGCCAATATCACTTAGGGTTAAAGTCCGGCAAGTGGGTCACAAAAAACGCGGATACGACGCGCAATGAGCAGTTTAACCAACAAGGTGAGCTGAGTGGTGAACAAACAGAAATCGCAGCCGATGGCACGATAATGCGCCGAGAGTTTTATAAAAACGCTAAGTTACATGGCGCGTATTTACTGCGTGGCTTTGATAAACAACTGCAAGCCCAAGGTCAGTATGTTAACGGTCAGCGCGAAGGCCAATGGCTGCTGCAAGATGAAAGCAGCTACAGCATGGTTAAGCTCTGGCATGGCAACTATAAAGCAGGACACGAAGTGGGTCACTGGCAAGCCTTTTCCGCCAATGGCCATTTATTAGGGCAGGCCCAGTATGATGATCAAGGTCAATTGCAAGGCAAAGGCTATAGTTTTAACGAAGATGGCAGCCTGCTGCAAAGTGATGAGTATCTTGATAATCAACTGCACGGCAGGTCGGTGTACTACTTTAATGGTGAACCCTCATCCGAGTATCGCTATCAAAATGGTCTGATGATCAGCGAGTAGCACTTCATCACCTAACCACACCATCAAGCAAAAGCCGGCTAATTGGCCGGTTTTTTGCTTTTTTTGCATCTAGTTTGCTGCCTTGCTTTATCGTCAGGCATACGCGCCTCTTGTCATTAGAGGGCTCACTTCTCAACCCCTCGTTTCGTGTTTACTAACTTGCCAGAACAAACACAATCTCAGCGTTAAACGTCAATACGCCTTTATACTTCTTCGGCTATCACAGGGGATGTTTTTAAACATGAACAATGCAGATGGGTGTACGAGCTGATTTTCAGCTAAAAGCATTATATTCATTCGGGATGGATAGTTTTACTTTTCAAACTCTTGAAAATAATTATTTATTGTGTAAAGTAGCGACCCTTGCTATTTTGTAACAAAATGATACAGAATTGCTGTTTTATTTGTCCATTTATTGGATATCCCTTTGCGTATGTCGCCCGACACAGCTAGCAGCAGTCTTGTTAGCTGTTTTTTTTGCCTAAATTTAAATATTGTTTGTTTTTTGCTCTACAAATCCATAGGTTAACACTTAGCCTTTGGATAATTGCGGCTATGCTTATTTCTATAACAAGGTTCCGTGAAAAAGGAGCGTGAGATGAAGCGAGTATTAATTAATTTGACGGGAAAAGTGCAAGGTGTTGGTTGCCGTCATGCGACCTTGACTAAGGCCAGAGCCCTTGGTGTGACAGGATATGTAACCAATTGCCGCGATGGCAGTGTTGAAGTACTCGCCCAAGGCAGTGACATTGCCGTTAATGCTTTAATTGCTTGGTGCGAAGTAGGAGTGCCCTGCACTGAGGGATTAACCGTAACGGTAGGAGAAGACGAGGCTGATGATATCTACCTCGATTTCTCCATCGTTCAGTCTTAATTTAAACGTACCGTGTTAACTTAAGAATTGTGCGGGTTGTGCGTTTGTTCAGTATTGGCCAACAGTCTGTATTGATTCGGCATTCTGATTATTTTGCATTGCACTGGGTTGCGCCATCTTGCGGATTTGGATCACCATGCCCATTTCGGGATGATCTAAATAATGGATTTCTTCACTCTTCACGCGGCGGTTTTGCTCCAAAGGCACAGACATTAAAAATGGTGTCATGACTTTGGGCGCCGTGAGTGTTGCGCTGGTATCGGTCGCATCACTGGGTACGGCTGGCATTAATTTTCTGCCTTCTTTGCGCAAGTGCAATGCGGTTTCAATATACAAATAATGGCTTAAATAGATATTCAGCGTGCCATCTAATTCCCATACCGGTGATACAGCAGGTGCAAGCATTGGCGTGCCATCGGCATTAGTCATAGGCTCTGCTTGAGCTTGCTTAATGATTTTTCTGCCATCGAAGTGATAAGTACCTGAGAAATCTTTACCCGCAAATAAGCGTATGGGTACTGAGCCACTCTTACCACGCATAGGTTGTTGCCAAGCCATGTGCAGTAAACTGCGCGTACCACGTTCGCGGGAAATACTATTGATAATGCTCGCGAACTGACTTTGGCTGCGGGTTAACAATACTGGGTTGCCATTGGCTGTAGGATAACTGATCTGTGCGCTGCTGATTTCTGATGGGATCACCGGCGGGTAACGATATTCCACACTCGCAGGCGCGGCAGGCATAGGTTCTGACGTCGAGGTACCGTTTAAGGTTTCAGCGCAGTGGCTATTTGCATCGGCATCAAATACCAGTGTGCAAGGCGCAGATGCGCTGGGTATCGGCGTGATTGCTTGCGCGATAGCGGGGGAGATTAAGTCTATTGCGTTATCGGTTTTCGTCTTGTTCGGCGCATCAGGCCATTGTTCACTTGACTGACTTTGGCGTTCAAACACATAGACTTCAACCTCGAACCAAGCTTCTGCTTGGACGACCTGACTGTGTGATAGTGCAATGAGTGTAGCGATAGAGACCGCGAGTTTACGTAACACTATTTATCTCCAAGACGATGTTGCGATAATTGTTCTAGCAAGAGTTTCACTAAAGCGAGCCTGTCTTTACTGGCTTCGGCTGCAAGGCTGAACTTTAACTTATTCGGTCCTTCCATTCGATAGATTTGTGGCTGGCTTTGGAGTAATCCAATAATAAACACAGGATCTATGACATGATCATCACTAAATTCGATGCTGCCACCTTTACTGTGCACTTCTATTTTAGTCGCACCTAAGCGAGTCGCCTCATGTTTATAGAGGGTCATTTCCATTAAGTTACGCGTCGGTTCAGGTAATAAGCCAAAACGGTCGATCAATTCGACTTTTAACTCATCCAGCGCCGCCTGTGTTTCGCACCCTGCGATGCGTTTATAGAGCGACAGACGAATATTTACGTCGCTCACATAGGCTTCAGGCAGCAGGGCGGGGATACGCAGTTCAATTTCGCATTGCTGATTGAGCATTTGCGCCAGTGACGGTTCTTTGCCTTGTTTTAGGGCTTTTACTGCCGCTTCGAGCATTTCCATGTACAAGCTAAAACCAATTTTCGAAATATGGCCACTCTGTTCATCGCCCAAAAGTTCACCTGCGCCGCGGATCTCTAAATCTTGGGTCGCCAGCATAAAGCCCGCACCGAGATCTTCAAGAGCATCAATAGCTTCTAAACGTTTGCGCGCATCTGGGGTCATACGTTTGGGATGCGGCGTCATCAAATAAGCGTAGGCCTGATGGTGCGAACGCCCGACGCGGCCACGCAATTGGTGTAACTGCGCCAGACCAAAGGTGTCGGCGCGCTCAATAATAATGGTGTTGGCACTTGGGACGTCGATACCGGTTTCAATAATAGTGGTACAGACTAACACGTTGAATCTTTGATGGTAAAAGTCTGACATTACCCGTTCTAGATCGCGCTCACGCATTTGACCGTGGGCAACGACGACTCGCGCTTCAGGCAATAAATCGATAATGCCTTGGGCACATTTCTCAATACTTTCAACATTATTGTGCAGGTAATACACTTGGCCGCCACGGAGAATTTCCCGCAGAATAGCCTCGCGCACAGTCGCGGGATCCGATTCCCGCACAAAGGTTTTCACTGCTAAACGTTTGGCGGGCGGGGTGGCGATAATTGATAAATCGCGCATGCCCGACATGGCCATGTTTAAGGTGCGCGGAATAGGCGTTGCGGTCAGGGTTAAGATATCCACGTTGGCGCGCAGCGCTTTGATTTTCTCTTTCTGACGCACACCGAATCTGTGTTCTTCGTCGATAATCAACAGGCCTAAGTTTTCAAACTTAGCCTCAGATTGCAGTAACTTGTGGGTACCGATAACGATATCGACTTTGCCTTCTTCCAATTGCTGCAGCACTTGAGTCTGCTCTTTGGCGGTACGAAAGCGTGACATCACTTCAGTGACCACGGGCCAGTCGGCAAATCTGTCTTTAAAGTTTTCATAGTGTTGCTGGGCAAGCAGTGTGGTCGGAACTAGCACGACCACTTGTTTGCCAGCGTTGACGGCCACAAAGGCGGCGCGCATGGCGACTTCGGTTTTACCAAAGCCCACATCGCCACAGACTAATCTGTCCATTGCGGTCGGCGATTGCATATCGGCTAACACGGCGATGATGGCGCTTTCTTGATCGACGGTTTCTTCGAAGGGGAAGCCGCGGGCGAATTGAGCGTATTCTTCTTCGTCAATTGCGCAGCTTTCGCCAGGACGCGCTTGGCGACGGGCATAGACATCGAGCAGCTCGGCCGCGACGTCGCGGATTTTTTCAATCGCCTTTTTCTTGGCTTTAGCCCACGTCTCGTTGCCGAGTTTATTTAAGTGGGCGTCTTCATCGGCGCCAACACTGTAACGGCTGATGAGATGCAATGAAGACACTGGCACATACAGTTTGTCACCGCCAGCGTATTCTAATTGCAAGTATTCGGCGACCAGTCCACCCGTATCTAGGGTGACTAAGCCCCGATAAAGTGCAACGCCGTGTTCTAAATGCACTATGGGCTGGCCAACTTTGAGTTCGGCCAAGTTTTTAATCAGGGCATCATTACTGATCTGACGCTGTTTTTCACGGCGACGTTGCTGGGAAATACGATGGCCGAAGAGTTCAGTCTCACAAATGATACTGATACTTTCTTTGGCGCTGATCTGCAGCAAACAACCGCGTGACAGCGGCGACACGATAAGGCCTAACTTGGCATCACTTTGAATAAATTCATCAAAATGGTTAAACAGCGCAGGTTTTAACTGAATTTTAGCGAGCAATTCAAGCAGCGCTTCGCGGCGACCCTCGGACTCAGCGCTAAACAACATGCGTTTGGCGCTGCTGGCATAATCTTGCAGCGCTAGCAGCGGTTGCTTTAATTTATGATTGGCGCTGATGTCGGGCAGGGTACTGGCGGCAATAACAACCGCTTTCGTTGTTTCAGTGCCATCTGCTGGCACTTGCATTTGATAACGTGGCAGCGGTTTAAAGGCGGCAAATAACTCTTCTATGAGTAAATACAGTTCTTTAGGCGCCAGTAATGGCCGCAGCGGATCGACGCGTCTGTCTTGATAGCGATGCTCGACTTCTTGTAGATGGGCGCGCGCCGACTTTTCGATATCGCCTAAGGTGACGAGTTGAGTGTCCTTGGGCAAGTAATCGAATAGGGTGGCTGTGTCATCAAAAAATAGCGGCAGGTAGTTTTCGATCCCCGCCGGCATCAAGTTACGGCTCACTAGCTGATAAACCGATTCCGGCTCTTTGACTATGACCTCGAAACGGCGGCGGTATCTTTGCCTAAAACCTTCGATGGCCGAACTGTCGGTTGGGAATTCCTTCGCGGGCAATAGGCGAATTGAGTCGACAGGTTGCAATGAGCGTTGGGTTTCTGGATCAAAATGGCGAATGGTTTCCACTTCTTCATCGAATAGCTCGATGCGCAGTGGCATATTCATCCCCGTTGGGAAGATATCCAGAATCGAACCGCGAATGGCAAACTCGCCATGTTCATATACTTGCTCCACCGAATGGTAGCCAGTGTCGGTTAAATGCTGGCGTACATCGTGTAACTTGTAGCTATCCCCCTTTTTGAGCACAAACACGTTTGCGCTTAAATAGGCCTTAGGTGGCAGGCGTATCATCAAGGTGGTGACGGGCACGATAACGATATTTTGCTCAATCTGAGACAGCTGCGATAGCGTTTCGAGTCGCTGGGAAATTAAATCCTGATGGGGCGAAAAACTGTCGTAGGGCAAGGTTTCGCGGTCAGGGAATAATCTGACCTTAATGCCTGTTTTACTGAGCAAATAACTCAGCTCTAACTCTAAGCTTAAGGCGCTTGGCGTGTCACTGGTGACGACTAAGGTCGTTCCCTTATGTTGACGCGCTAAATTGGCGAGTGTAACGGCTTGGCAAACGCCGCCCACGGTGGACAGAGTCTGAATTTGTGTGCCATTTTTGACGGCTGGCGGCGTTAGGGCTGATATGTGAGTCATTGGCGTGCGATAAACTGATTCATTCACAAAGAGTTGCAGACATTGTAGAGACTTGATGGCGTAGGTGCCAGAGAAAAGTCAGCGGCTATTGACGCTCGTCTCTGGCGAGTTTGCGTAACTTGAGTTGTTTCTGTTGCACATTGAGGCTAGCTTTGACTAATTGCTCCACGTCAGATTCAAGAATTTGACTGAATTCAAAGTCGGTTTGCCATTGTAGATGTTCAGGTTGAGTATGTTGTTCTGTTCTGTCATTACGACTCATATCGCCTTCGGCTTGTGCTATTTTTTGTGCTTGAGTGGCGATGACTTTGCCAAAACAGAGAATGGCAACTAATTCGTCGTGAATAAACAGAGTAATTTTATAGTGGGAGCCAATGTCTAAGGCTGTTGGGGTGAGTAATCTCAGGCCACTGCCACCAAATTGGTTACCAAAGCATTTTTCGCCCTCTTGGGTTTCTTTTTCTAATACATGTTGCAGCACTAAATCTACTTTGCGGGATTGCAGCTTTAAAAAATCCACGACAACTTTTGCCTCGTTATCTAAATGGCGCAGCTGTAGCAAGCAGTTAGCTTCGAGTGTTTTGACTTCGCTGAGCAGTTGAATGCCTAATGATTGCATTGATCTCAGTGCCATTTCGGAGGGTAATGGCTGGGAACTCGGCCATTGGCTTAGGTAGGCGGTAAAGTGGTGAGGCACACTAAAATACGGATTGGTGTCAGTGAACAAGGCTTGCCTCTTTATTTATAGGACCAATACCCCTATTATCGTGCCCATCTTCATGATTTAGCAAGTTCAGCACACAGGACGCAACCCTCTTTCAATGAATCCAGGATTCCCTTTCTATATTGGTTACCGTTATTGGCGGGCCAAAAAAGCGAACGCGTTCGCGTCGTTCATTACCTTATTTGCCGTGTCGGGCATTTTTTTAGGCGTTGCAGCCCTGATCGTTGTCAGCTCAGTGATGAATGGCCTTGAAGGCCAACTTAAGCAACGTATCTTAGGTGCAGTACCGCAATTAACTATTTATAGCGAAGCGCCGTTAGTCGATTGGACTGAGCAGGCGAGTGCGCTTAAAGCCTTACCGGGTGTGTTAGGCGTTACACCGAGCGTGTCGACGCAGGCCATGGTGCAATCTGCGTCGAATATTCGCGCTGTGCAGGTTTATGGGGTGTTTCCCGAATTAGCGCAAAAGTTATCCTCCGTTGCGCAGCACACTTACTCAGGTGCATTTGAACAGTTGGCGAGTGGCGACTTCAAGGTGATTTTAGGATCTGAGCTCGCACGGCAACTCAAAGTCGCTCCCGGTGATACGGTACGATTATTGAGTGGCGATGGTGTGGTGTACTCCCCATTAGGCCCAGTGCCGAGTCAACGTAAGTTCTTGGTATCTGGCATTTTTGAAATGGGCTCTCAGGTTGATGCTGGCGTTGCATATATCCATTATCAAGATGCAAAGCGTTTGATGCGCCAACCGAGTGAGGCTATTGATCAGCTTAGACTCTATTTAACCGATCCCTTTAGCGCGCCCGCTTTAGCGTCTAAAGTGCAGGATGTTCTCGCTAAACAAGATATTAAGGTAACAACCAGCGATTGGCGTGATACCTATGGTCACTTGTTTGGTGCGGTAAAAATGGAAAAGAACATGATGTCACTGATGCTGAGCCTGATTGTGGCCGTGGCCGCATTCAATATCGTCTCGGCGCTGGTGATGATGGTGGTCGATAAAACCACGGATGTGGCAGTGCTAAAAACCCAAGGCGTAACCACGCCCGCCGTGATGGGCATTTTTGTGGTGCAGGGTTCGCTCAATGCAGTACTTGGTTTAGTGCTTGGGCTCGCGGTAGGTATACTTATCACTTTGAATCTGAATGGCATTATGACGACATTAGGCATTTCGATTTTAGGTGCGGGACAGAGTTTACCAGTAAAACTGGAGTTGATGCAGTTGTCAGTGATCGTGATAGGCACACTATTGGTCACCTTGTTGGCGACCTTATATCCCGCGCTGCGTGCGGCCAGTGTGCAACCCGCAACTGCGCTGAGATACGAGTAAACCCGTGAGCTTTTATGAATAGTCGTCACCCATGGGCATTCATCCGTGAGTGATGGTTTGCCAAGATGAAAATAATTTAATGCATTGATTTAATGAAATAAATTGATGCCAAAGCATGTTTAAGAGAGAACTTCAATGCAAGACGTGTTACTGCAAGTGCAGAGTGTCAGTAAAAGTTACCATGATGGCGCCGTGACCACGCAAGTGTTGTCTAATGTCGATTTGCAGGTGTTCAAGGGCGAGCAGTTGGCGATTGTCGGCAGTTCAGGCTCAGGTAAGAGTACGCTGCTGCATATTATGGGGACTTTGGATGAGCCAACCGCGGGCAAAGTTTTGTTGCTAGGCGAAGATTTATACCAAGTGTCTAGTGCGCGTCAAGCGCAGATCCGCAATCAAGATCTCGGCTTTATCTATCAATTCCATCATTTATTGCCTGAATTCACTGCGCTAGAAAACGTCGCTATGCCGGCATTTATTCAAGGTAAAGATCGTAAACAAGCGCTCGCCGATGCCAAAACCTTATTGGAGCGGGTAGGGCTAGGCCATCGCATGACCCACATTCCCGCCGAACTATCGGGCGGCGAGCGTCAGCGTGTCGCTATCGCAAGGGCGTTGATTAATAAACCTAAGTTAGTGCTGGCCGATGAACCTACGGGTAATTTAGATGCTAACAGTGGCGATGCGGTTTATGAGTTGATCCGCGAGCTGGCCGATCAGTTAGGTACGGCGTTTGTGGTGGTTACTCATGATCATAAATTGGCTGCCCGTATGGACCGCCAACTGATGATGAAAAACGGTTACTTGCAATTAGCGGCGGAAACCCAAGTATGAAAGGACCGTTAGCCCTATCCATTGGTTGGCGTTTTTATCGCGCCCGCCAATCCAACAGTTTTATTAGTTTTATTTCCTTTGCATCGACTGCCGGTATCGCTTTAGGTGTGGCGGTATTGATCATAGTTCTGTCTGCAATGAATGGTTTTGAGCGCGAGCTAGAGCAAAGATTACTGGGTGTAGTGCCGCAGGCGGACGTTGTCGGGGTGGACGAACCTATCGTCAATTGGCAGAGTGTTGCGCAAGGTGCGCTACAAATTGAAGGTATTCGTGGTGCAGCCCCCTTTATTCGCATGCAAGGTTTAGTGCAGAAGCCTGGTGGTTTTCAAGGCTTAGCCGTGGTGGGTATTGATCCGAAAGAAGAAACGAAGGTTTCAACTTTGTCACAGTTTATGAGTGATGCAAGCTGGCAGAGTTTGAGCCAAGATGAGAATCATATCGTCCTTGGCGAGAGTTTATTGACTAAGTTGGGGCTTGAGGTGGGTGATACGCTGGCCTTATATGTGCAGGATATCGATCCAGACGCGGCAGGTAGTTTACGTGCTGCGAAGAGCCATCGTTTTGTGGTGTCAGGCACCTATCATCTGGGCGGCGAGCTTGAACTGACAACCGCTTATATTCCATTGCAATACGCGGCGCAGATCTTGAACATGAATAACGGTGTAACGGGTGTGCGTATTAGCGTCGATAAAGTGTTTGATGCACCAGTAAAAGTGCGCGAACTCGGTTATGCGCAAAAGCAGTCTGTATATATCAGTGACTGGACCCGTACCCAAGGGCATTTATATCAAGATATTCAGTTAGTTCGTACTGTGATGTATTTAGTTCTAGTGTTGGTGATTGGTGTGGCCTGCTTTAACATCGTCTCCACCTTAGTCATGGCGGTGCGGGATAAAGCGTCCGAAATTGCGATTTTGATGACCATGGGCCTGAGTCGTTTGGCTGTGATGGGGATTTTCATGGTGCAGGGTGCGTTAAACGGTCTGCTTGGCTGTGGTCTTGGCGGCATTATCGGCATTAGTGTGGCGCTGAATTTAAGTGCGATTGCGAGCTCAGTTGAGCAGTTACTCGGTATTCAACTGCTCTCGGCCGATGTTTACTTTGTCGATTTTTTACCGTCTGAATTGCATGTTTCGGATGCGGTACTGGTGATTGTGATGGCGTTTGTGATGAGTTTAATCGCGACTTTGTATCCCGCTTGGAAGGCGAGCCAAATTGCACCAGCACAAGCGTTAGCGGGTAGATAACTGGATAAGCGGCTGTTCGTCATGTTAGCCGATTTGGGCTGAAATCAGTGTAGATGTTTTCAGGACACTCCTTTCTTCCCAATGACTATTGCTTAATTACTATACTATTTCTAAATACGATATTGTGGCGACTGAGGACTTGATGACTCGAGTACTTAAGGCTTTAGAATGAAACCCCATAAACAAAAAGGCCAGTGGGCGCTCTTAAAGAGATTACCACTGGCCTTTTTTGTATCTGTTTTATGCGTTTATTTAAAGCTAAGCGTTAATCTCGATTAACGTTTTAAGCCTTCGTTCAATAATGGACGCATGATCTTCACTAATTCTGTGGTCACCTTAGGTGAGCCAGCAACGATGTTACCCGAAACCAAATAGTTATGGTTGCCAGTAAAATCAGTCACAGTACCACCCGCTTCGCGGCAAATCAGATCGCCAGCAGCGATATCCCATGGCTTTAAGCCGATTTCAAAGAAACCGTCCAAACGACCCGCGGCAACATAGGCTAAATCTAATGCGGCAGAACCTGCGCGACGTAAGTCAGCACATTGGCCGAAGACTTCGCCGAAAATAGCCATGTAAGTTTCAGTGTGTTGACGCGCCTTGAATGGGAAGCCAGTACCAATCATAGTAGGTGCTAATTCATTCACGTTGGTAACACGCAGACGGAAATCATTGAGTTTGGCGCCTTTACCACGTACTGCGGTAAAGAGTTCTTCACGGACAGGATCGTAAACAACGGCAACTTCAGTCTTGCCTTTGTATTGCAGAGCGATAGAAACCGCGAAGTGGGGAATGCCTCTAACAAAGTTGTTAGTGCCATCCAGAGGGTCGACTATCCAAACATAGTCTTTATTCTCACCGCGGTTTTCGCCTTTCTCTTCACCCACGATAGTGTGATCAGGGTAAGATTTACGAATTTGGTAAGTAATTGTCGCTTCTGCTTCCTTGTCTACACTGGTAACAAAATCGTTGATACCTTTTGAACTGACTTCGATACGGTCAAGTTCAGTATAGGCGCGCATAATAGTTTGGCCGGCCGCGCGGGCAGCGCGTACAGCAATCGTCAGCATCGGATGCATTGCAATCCCCTGGATGTTAAAGAACGTTAAAATAGCGGGCGGTATTATACTCGATTTGATAGTTATATCAAATACCGATTTTCATATAAGCATTCGGCAATGGCTGTGATAATATTCGTCCCCAACGTTTCATGAATTAAATTAAGTTGTTTCATGCTAAGTAATATTCGAGTGGTTTTAGTGGGGACTTCGCACCCCGGCAATATTGGTTCTACTGCCAGAGCGATGAAGACTATGGGTCTGTCTACTCTGTATCTTGCAGAGCCCCGGGTTGAACCCGACGGTCATTCCATAGCATTAGCCGCGGGTGCATCGGATATTCTGAAACATCTTGTGAAAGTGGATTCACTTGCTGAAGCGATTGCCGATTGCAGTCTAGTGATTGCAACCAGCGCGCGCAGTCGCACTTTAGATTGGCCCATGTTAGAGCCAAGACAAGCTGGGGTGAAATTAGCGACCGAGGCACTTAAAGGCCCTGTTGCGATTGTGTTTGGCCGTGAAAACCATGGTTTAAGCAATGAAGAGCTGCAACAGTGCACTTATCATGTGGCTATCCCTGCAAATCCAGAGTACAGCTCGCTTAATCTGGCGCAAGCCGTACAAATCATTTGTTATGAAACCCGCGTTGCCCATCTCGCGCAAAAAGACGTTGCCGAAGAAGAGCTGACTGAGTATCCCTTGGCTGCCGATCAGGAACGTTTTTTCGCACACCTTGAAACGACACTGTTATCAACTGGATTTATCATCAAGAACCATCCTGGACAAGTGATGATGAAACTTCGCCGCTTGTTTAGTCGTGCACGGATTGAGAGTCAGGAAATGAATATCCTCAGGGGCATTTTGACGTCAATTGAGAAAGTGGCGGGTTCTAAAGAAAAATAGCCAAACCTTAATAATTAACACTAATCGCGAAGGATAAACAATGGGCGTGATAGCTAGGCTAAAAGAAGATATTGAATCTATATATCACCGTGATCCTGCGGCGCGTAGCGCGTTTGAGATCTTGGTTAACTATCCAGGCATGCATGCCATTTGGTTGCATCGGATAAGCCATAAGCTATGGAAGCGCGATTGGCGCTTAACGGCACGTTGTTTATCGACGTTTTCCCGTTGGTTGACAGGGGTTGAAATCCATCCTGGTGCAACCATAGGTCATCGATTTTTTATCGACCACGGTATGGGCGTTGTGATAGGTGAAACGGCTGAGATTGGTGATGATTGCACCCTTTATCACGGTGTCACGCTTGGTGGAACCACCTGGCAGGCGGGGAAACGTCACCCGACGTTAGCCAATAACGTGGTGGTGGGCGCAGGGGCAAAAATCCTCGGTCCTATTACCATGCACGATGGTGCGCGTGTGGGTTCGAATTCTGTTGTGGTGAAAGATGTGCCCAAAGATACCACGGTTGTGGGGATTCCTGGGCGCGTGGTGGCTACACCGTCACCGCAATCGAAAGAGAAAACTGAACGCCGCAGCGCGATGGCAAAAAAATATGGCTTCGATGCGTACGCGGTATCACCGGATAATCCCGATCCGGTGGCCAATGCAATAGGGCAGATGCTCGATCACATGCATTTGATGGACTCGAAAGTTCAAGAGTTGTGTCAAGCCATTCAAGGGCTGGGTGGCAATGTCTGCACTGAAAAACTGCCAGAGCTGGATATGGGCGAGTTTAATGATGCAGAAAAAGCGGCAGCGGAAAAACGCCATAGTGCATTAGATGAGTTTGATCCGAGTATCTAAGTTTCAAGAAATGGTTCAACGAAATGATTTAACTTAGTGGTCTAACTTGCTTAAGGGTTGACCCTCACAAGGGTCTCGTTTAGCGTTTTACTTTAGCTCATCCTGTTGTAAAGGCGCATATTGCGATCAAACCTGAGTTTGATCGCGCCATAGTACCGAGATCACTTTTATCCTGCGTTTATATCGTGCTAGTTGTCGATTAATTGGCGCTTTAGCATTGAATCTTAGGCTAGAAAAAGGTTAAATACCCCACCAAGATGAAAGGGTATTGGTTATGTGCACACTCATATACTTGAGTGTTTTAGTAGGTTTTAATACTTGACTGAATTACTCGGGTATGTTGAAATAATGCATACCTGTTCGGGAGCTATGGTAGTTATGAAACTTACATCAAAAGGTCGTTATGCAGTAACCGCTATGCTAGATGTGGCAATCCACTCAGCATCGGGACCAGTTCCCTTAGCGGATATCTCTGAAAGACAAGGGATTTCGCTTTCCTATCTGGAACAACTCTTCGCTAAGCTAAGAAAACACGGTTTAGTTGCAAGTGTACGTGGACCGGGCGGTGGTTATCGCTTAGGCCTAGAAGCCAATGATATTTCAGTCGGCATGGTTGTCCATGCTGTAGACGAGTCTGTCGATGCGACTCGTTGCCAAGGACTTGGCAATTGTCAGAGTGGAACTCGCTGCTTAACCCATTCACTTTGGGGCGATTTAAGCAAACAAATTTCCGATTTTTTAGATGGTATCAGTCTTGCTGGCTTGATGCAGAAGCGAGATGTGCAATTTATCTCACTTAAGCAAGACACTATGCAAAAGGAACAAAGAGTCAGTTTATAGTGGCACTTTGTTATATATAAAAATAATTTTTGTACGTTGTATGTAGCCTCTACCAGAGACTGCTCAGTACGGAGTGTGTTATGAAGCTTCCTATCTATTTAGATTATGCCGCCACCACGCCTGTTGATCCTAGAGTCGCGGAAAAGATGTTCCAATGCATGACAATGGACGGCATCTTTGGTAATCCGGCCTCACGTTCACACCGCTACGGCTGGCAAGCCGAAGAAGCGGTGGATATTGCTCGCAACCAAGTTGCCGAGTTAATTAACGCCGATCACCGCGAAATTGTGTTTACCTCTGGCGCGACGGAATCGAACAACTTAGCGATAAAAGGTGTTGCTCATTTCTATCACAAGAAAGGCAAGCACATCATCACCAGTAAGACTGAACATAAAGCGGTTCTCGATACTTGTCGCCAATTAGAGCGTGAAGGTTTCGAAGTGACTTACTTAGAGCCTGCGGCTAACGGCATCATTCCGATGGAACGTTTAGAAGCAGCGATGCGTGACGATACTATCCTTGTCAGCATTATGCACGTGAACAACGAAATCGGTGTTATCCACGATATCGATGCAATCGGTGAGCTATGCCGTTCAAAGGGCATTATTTTCCACATGGATGCGGCACAAAGTGCAGGCAAAGTGCCTATCGATGTGCAAGCCACTAAAGTGGATTTGATCTCTATTTCTGGCCACAAAATGTATGGCCCTAAAGGTATCGGCGCACTATATGTTCGTCGTAAGCCACGCATTCGCTTAGAAGCGCAAATGCACGGTGGTGGTCATGAGCGTGGTATGCGTAGCGGTACGTTACCAACGCATCAAATCGTAGGTTTAGGTGAAGCTGCTGCAATCGCAAAAGCGGAAATGGCCTCTGATGACGCTCGTATCGGTGCATTACGTGACAAATTATGGAATGGCATCAAGCACATTGAAGAAACCTATATCAATGGTGATGCGATTGACCGTGTTAGCGGTAGCCTCAACGTCAGCTTCAACTATGTTGAAGGCGAGTCGTTAATGATGGCACTGAAAGATTTAGCGGTTTCATCGGGTTCGGCTTGTACTTCAGCCAGCCTAGAGCCTAGTTACGTATTACGTGCACTTGGCTTAAATGATGAAATGGCACATAGCTCAATTCGTTTCTCAATCGGCCGTTTCACAACCGAAGAAGAAATCGATCACGCTATCGAAGTTATTACTCAATCTATTGATAAATTAAGAGAAATGTCTCCTTTGTGGGAAATGTTTAAAGATGGGATCGACCTGAACCAAGTTCAGTGGGCACATCATTAATTCTGACCTTTACAATAGATAATTTTGGAGCAGTACCATGGCTTACAGTGAAAAAGTGATAGATCATTATGAGAATCCACGTAACGTTGGTTCTTTCGATAAAAACGATCCTTCGGTCGTGACCGGTATGGTAGGCGCGCCTGCTTGCGGTGACGTGATGAAACTTCAGTTGAAAATTGGTGCTGATGGCATCATTCAAGACGCTAAGTTCAAAACCTACGGTTGTGGTAGCGCGATTGCGTCTAGCTCACTGGTAACTGAGTGGGTTAAAGGCAAGACTATCGAACAAGCTGCGGCGATCAAAAACACGGATATCGCTGAAGAATTGGCATTGCCACCAGTGAAGATCCACTGTTCAATTTTGGCTGAAGATGCCATTAAAGCTGCTATCGACGAGTACAAATCGAAACAAGCTAAGTAACATCTGGAGTTAAGATGGCGATTACAATGACCCCAGCGGCAGCCGATCGTGTCAGATCTTTCTTAGTCAACCGAGGCAAAGGTGTAGGCCTGCGTCTCGGCTTAAGAACATCAGGCTGTTCTGGTATGGCTTATGTACTTGAGTTCGTTGATTCTTTAAATGATGACGATGAAGTGTTTGATATCGAAGATGTGAAAATCATCATAGATGCCAAGAGCCTTATCTATCTTCAAGGGATCGAGCTGGATTTTGTTAAAGAAGGGCTGAATGAAGGCTTCCAATTTAATAATCCTAACGCAAAAGGTGAGTGTGGTTGTGGTGAGAGTTTCACTGTTTAACCGCTAAAGTTGACGCATGAATTATTTCGAGCTGTTTAAATTTTCCCCTGCCTTCGATATTGATACCGCCTTACTTGCAGAACGCTATCGCGAACTGCAACGGGCGGTTCATCCCGATAAATTTGCCAATGATACTGATCAGCAAAAATTGCTGTCGGTGCAGCGCACGGCGCAAGTCAATGATGGTTTTCAAACCTTAAAAGATCCCATTCGCCGCGCCGAGCATATGTTATCGCTGCGTGGTATTGAATTAAGCCATGAAACCACGACAGTGAAAGATACTGGCTTCTTGATGCAGCAAATGGAATGGCGCGAGGCGTTAGAAGATATACGCGATAGTGCCGATCCTCAAGCGAGTATTGACGAGCTATATCAATCGTTTGCGCAGTACCGCGCGCAACTCACTCAGCAATTGACTCAACTGTTAACCAGTGAGCAGGCTGAAGATGCATTGTTAGCGGCAGATCAAGTTCGCAAACTCAAATTTATGGCAAAATTACACGACGAGTTGACCAGAGTCGAAGACGCTCTGTTAGATTGATTTTCCGTGTTTATGTTACTTTGCTGACTCAAGTACGCTTGAGTTGGCATTACTAAGTTGGATATATATGGCCCTTTTGCAGATAGCTGAGCCCGGTCAAAGTGCCGCGCCGCACCAACATAGACTTGCCGTTGGCATCGATTTAGGTACGACCAATTCTTTGGTGGCGGCCGTTCGAAGTGGAGAGACGGCAACCCTGCCGGACGAACTTGGACAGCATTCATTACCTTCTATCGTGCGTTATACCCAAGATTCAGTCGAAGTCGGCGCGCTTGCAGCGTTGAGTTCGGCGCAGGATCCGCAAAACACGATCGTTTCGGTTAAGCGTTTTATGGGCCGCAGCCTAGCGGATATTAAAGCTGGCGAGCAATCATTACCCTATGAGTTTGCCGAAAGCGAAAACGGTTTACCTTTATTTGTGACTCCCCAAGGCCAAGTGAATCCCGTGCAAGTGTCTGCGGAGATTTTACGTCCGCTGATCGCCCGCGCTGAAAAAACCTTAGGTGGCGAACTGCAAGGCGTAGTGATCACTGTGCCTGCGTATTTCGATGATGCTCAGCGCCAAGGCACAAAAGATGCCGCAGCTTTGCTGGGTGTTAAAGTGCTACGTTTGTTGAATGAACCGACGGCTGCTGCGATTGCCTATGGTTTAGATTCTAAGCAAGAGGGCGTGATTGCTATCTATGATTTAGGCGGCGGTACGTTTGATATTTCTATTTTGCGTTTGAATCGCGGTGTATTCGAAGTGCTTGCCACTGGTGGTGATTCAGCGCTTGGCGGCGATGATTTCGATCATTTACTGCAAGCACATATGCAGCAAGTGTGGCAGCTTAGCGACATCGACTCACAATTAAGTCGTCAGTTGCTGATTGAATCGCGTCGAGTTAAAGAAGCCTTAACTGATGCAGCAGAAACTGAAGCAAAAGTGATCCTTGCCGATGGTACTGAACTGACGCAAATCGTTACTAAAGCTGAATTTGATTCCATGATTGCGGCATTGGTGAAAAAGACGATTGCCAGCTGTCGCCGTACCCTGCGTGATGCGGGCGTGACGACGGATGAAGTGCTTGAAACTGTGATGGTTGGCGGTTCAACGCGCGTGCCATTAGTGCGTGAACAGGTCGAAGCTTTCTTCGGTAAACCACCGCTGACATCTATCGATCCCGATCGTGTTGTCGCCATTGGTGCGGCTATTCAAGCCGACATTTTAGTGGGTAACAAACCCGAATCGGATTTGTTATTGCTCGATGTGATCCCTTTGTCATTAGGCATAGAGACCATGGGCGGCTTAGTTGAAAAAGTGGTATCGCGTAATACCACGATTCCGGTTGCACGGGCGCAGGAATTTACCACCTTTAAAGATGGTCAAACGGCCATGGCATTCCATGTGGTGCAGGGCGAGCGTGAGCTCGTCGCTGATTGCCGCTCACTGGCGCGTTTTACCTTAAAGGGGATTCCGCCGTTAGCCGCTGGCGCTGCGCACATTCGGGTGACATTCCAAGTGGATGCTGATGGTTTACTTAGCGTGACGGCGATGGAGAAATCCACCGGCGTGCAGTCTAGTATTCAAGTTAAGCCGTCTTTTGGTTTATCGGATACTGAAATTGCCACTATGCTGAAAGATTCGATGAAGTATGCTAAAGACGATATCGGTCGTCGTATGCTGGCTGAGCAGCAAGTGGAGGCGGCGAGGGTACTCGAGTCTTTACATGCCGCGTTAGCGAAGGATGGTGATTTGCTGAATGCCGATGAGCGTGGGCAGATAGATGCTACTATGGCCAATGTGGCCCAAGTGGCTACGGGCGATGATGCCGATGCGATTAAACTCGCGATTGAAAAACTGGATGAGCAAACCCAAGATTTTGCTGCCAGACGTATGGACAATTCTATTCGAGTGGCATTTAAAGGCCAGTCGATCGACAACATATAGGTGATGTAATGCCCCAATTAGTCTTTCTTCCCCATGCCGAGTTGTGCCCTGATGGCGCTGTGCTTGAGGCGAATGTTGGTGAGACCATTCTCGATGTTGCGCTGCGTAATGGCATCAATATCGAGCATGCCTGTGAAAAGTCCTGTGCTTGCACGACGTGTCACTGTATCGTGCGTGAAGGCTTTAATGATCTTGAGCCAAGTGATGAGCTAGAAGATGACATGTTAGACAAAGCATGGGGACTCGAGCCCGAAAGCCGTCTATCTTGTCAGGCTAAAGTGGTCGACACTGACATGGTGATTGAGATCCCTAAATACACGGTTAACATGGTTAGCGAAGGCAATTAATATTGCTTCGATAATGATTAAAACCAGTCCACGTGACTGGTTTTTTGCTTTTGGCGTTGAGCATTTGTGCAACTAATCTTGTCTATGCCTCTAGTTGTTTGATTTATCCCTGCGCAGGCGTATTATGCGCTCAAAATTAATGGTTGCCGGAGACCAAATGAGAATAGCGATTTTATCGCAAGGGCCAGAGTTATATTCAACGAAGCGACTCGTTGAAGCGGCTCAATTACGTGGTCATGAAGTACACGTAATCAATCCCCTTGAATGTTATATGAATATCAACATGCGGCAATCGAGTATCCACATTGGCGGGCGAGAGTTACCTGCATTTGATGCCGTGATCCCCCGTATTGGGGCGTCGATTACCTTTTATGGTTCGGCGGTGTTGCGCCAATTTGAGATGATGGGCGTTTATGCCTTAAATGATTCAGTTGGAATTTCCCGCTCACGGGACAAATTGCGTTCTATGCAGTTGATGTCACGCCGCGGTATTGGTTTGCCTATTACCGGTTTTGCCAATAAACCGAGTGATATTCCTGACTTAATTGATATGGTGGGTGGCGCGCCTCTGGTGATTAAATTACTCGAAGGCACCCAAGGCATTGGCGTGGTATTAGCCGAGACCCGCAAAGCGGCTGAGAGCGTGATTGAAGCCTTTATGGGCCTGAAAGCCAACATCATGGTGCAGGAATATATCAAAGAAGCCAACGGCGCAGACATTCGCTGTTTCGTGCTCGGCGATAAAGTGATTGCCGCCATGAAACGTCAAGCTATGCCCGGTGAGTTCCGCTCTAATTTGCACCGTGGTGGCACGGCGAGTCTAGTCAAACTAACTCCTGAAGAGCGCTCTGTGGCTATTCGTGCGGCGAAGACGATGGGATTGAATGTGGCAGGGGTTGATTTGTTACGCTCAAACCATGGTCCAGTGATCATGGAAGTGAACTCTTCACCTGGACTTGAAGGGATTGAAGGTGCCACCACGAAAGATGTGGCGGGTGCTATTATTGATTTTGTTGAAAAAAATGCGATTAAAGTAAAAAAGGTGACGCAAGCACAGGGTTAACACCCTTGGTGTCGAGTATTGACTACGGAATATCAACACTTGATTCACCTCCTTATGGGTAACGGCGTTAAGTACTAGCTTACCCATTCAAGCGAACCGAATAGGGGAAAACGATGACATTAACTTGGATAGATTCGTTAGATATTGCGTTGGAATTACTCGAAGCACACCCAGAGGTTAATCCTACTCAACTGCATTTCACCCAACTGTATGAGTGGGTGTTAGCTTTGAATGATTTTGCTGATGATCCTAAGCATTGCAATGAAAAAATACTGGAAGCAATTCAGCAGTGTTGGATTGATGAAAAGTAGTGAGCACAGTTGTAGTACGGCTTTTTATGTGAGGCATCTTGTCCTTCAGAAGATTAACTAAGGTGATTTACCTCACGTATTTGCAGTGGCGCAGAGAATATTTAGCGAGAGTTTGATCACAGTCAAGTTCATTTTCAGTGGATATCGTAATTTGTTGTATATTGGTTAAGGCATTTATATGGCTTAACTTTATTATCGCAACTGCAAGGATGTTCACATGAAACTTTTGCTTGTATTGTTATGTATGCTTGTCCCTTCAATGGCTTGGGCTCATCCAGGTCATGGCGGTGTTGGTTTATTCCACCACTTGTTAGATCTTGCTCCCGCAGTCATTTTAGTCGCTTTAATTGCATGGGCTGGTATTTGGGCAAAAAACAAAAAATAATCCCATTATTAATAAGTTAACATGCCCTGCTAAGGTTTTATTATCCTAGTGGGGTATTTTGTGTGATCAAACTGATTACGAATAAAGCGAATGTGCGCAATATCTCAGACTAATTTGCTATAAAGATAGGATTTAGCTTTTAAATTTCGTATAATCCGCGCGAATTTTTTAAACTTGCTGACAAAGGAAGCTAGTTATGGCGATCGAACGCACATTTTCTATTATCAAGCCAGATGCTGTTGCAAAAAACCACATCGGTGCTATCTACAATCGTTTTGAAACTGCTGGTCTTAAGATCGTTGCATCAAAAATGTTACACCTGACCAAAGAACAAGCTGAAGGTTTCTATGCTGAGCATAGCGAGCGCGGCTTCTTCGGTGCTCTGGTTGCATTCATGACTTCTGGTCCTATCATGGTCCAAGTATTAGAAGGCGAAAACGCTGTTTTAGCTCACCGTGAAATTTTAGGTGCAACTAATCCTGCTCAAGCAGCTCCTGGTACTATCCGTGCTGATTTCGCAGAAAGCATTGACGAAAACGCGGCTCACGGTTCAGATGCTGTTGAATCTGCAGCTCGTGAAATTGCTTACTTCTTCAGCGCTGAAGAACTGTGTCCACGCACTCGTTAATTCGATGCTAAGACTGAAAAAGGAGCCTAGGCTCCTTTTTTATTGGCTGCAATTTAGTGAATATAGATTGCCATTACCTAATGACGATAATGCCTCTATTTCAATCCCGTCTCGATTCACCCTTTTTAAGCTAATTTAGTGTTTGTTTTTATTGATCTTTTAAAATTTTGCACATTTTTTAATTTTCTTGCTTGAAATTCTCTCTCCCATCCTTATATCTGTTTCAGGATCGCTCGATGAGGATCCTAGTGTGAATTCTGTGCCGTAAGGACAGAAGATTTAACTCGGCAGACTCTACAAGCGTTTTCATCGTGAAAACCGTCCGCCAATTCTCCATATTGCTTAAGACAAGGATATGAATATGCGTAATTATGATCTAGCTCCCCTGTACCGTAGTGCCATTGGTTTTGACCGTTTAGCTCAGCTGGCAGAACATGCCGCCGCTAATAATGGCAATACTGGCTATCCCCCATATAACATTGAATTATTAGGCGAAAATCGCTATCGCATTACTATGGCCGTAGCCGGATTCTCTATGGATGAACTTGAGATCAGCAGTGAAGGTGAAAAATTACTGGTGAAAGGCAATAAAGCCGAAAGCCAAACCGAGCGTAAATACCTGTATCAAGGCATAGCTGAACGCGGTTTTGAGCGTACTTTCCAGCTGGCAGACTATGTCACTGTGCTCGGTGCAAGTTTAGAAAATGGGTTACTCAATATTGATTTAGTGCGTGAAATTCCTGAAGCATTGAAACCACGCAAAATTGAGATCACCTCATCGCGCTTGTTAGACAGTCAGTCATAATTGACCCTGTGATAACCGCCTAAAAACAAGGGGAGCATAATGCTCCCCTTGATGTTTTTGTGCTTATGCGAAAATGTCCGCGAGATTTATGTGTGAGCGTTACGCTTTCATGGCTTTTTCACCGCGAGCCAAACCGACTACGCCTGAGCGAGAGACTTCGACCAATTTGGTCACTTCACCTAGCGCATGGATAAATGCATCGAGTTTTTCTGATGTTCCCACCATTTGGATGGTATATAAATTGGCGGTGACATCGACAATCTGACCGCGGAAAATATCCGCCATACGTTTCACTTCTTCCCTAAACTCGCCTTGGGCGCGGACCTTAACAAGGGCTAATTCGCGTTCAATATAAGCAGACTCAGTAATATTCGATACTTTTAACACATCGATTAACTTGTGCAGCTGCTTCTCTATCTGCTCTAACACCATTTCATCGGCAACGACTGTGATGTTAAGCCGCGACAGGGTGATATCGTCCGTTGGTGCAACCGTTAAACTTTCAATGTTATAACCGCGCTGTGAAAACAAACCGACCACACGAGACAGGGCGCCGGATTGGTTTTCTAATAATACAGATATAATTCGACGCATTAGCATTTCTCCGTCTTAGTCAGCCACATTTCATTCATCGCACCACCGCGGATCAACATGGGGTAAACGTGCTCAGTTTCGTCCACCATGATGTCGATAAAGACCAATCTATCTTTCATCGCCAGCGCTTCAGCCATTTTTGACTCAAGCTCGGCGGGATCGCTTATCGTCATACCTACATGGCCATAGGCCTCGGCAATTTTGGCAAAATTTGGCACTGAATCCATATAGGAATGTGAGTGACGGCCAGAGTAAATCATGTCCTGCCATTGTTTAACCATACCAAGGAAACGATTGTTTAAGTTGATGATTTTTACTGGCGTATCATATTGCAGTGCGGTCGAAAGCTCTTGAATGTTCATCTGGATAGAACCATCACCCGTGACGCACACAACGGTGGCATCCGGCATCGCCATTTTAACCCCCATTGCGGCGGGCAGGCCAAACCCCATAGTCCCTAAGCCACCTGAGTTGATCCAGCGGCGCGGTTTATCGAACGGATAGTACAAGGCGGCAAACATTTGGTGCTGGCCCACATCAGAGGCAACATAGGCATCGCCATTAGTCAGTTTGTACAAGGTTTCAATCACTTGCTGTGGCTTAATGCGGCCGCTGCTTTTGTCATAGGCCAGACAATCGCGGCTGCGCCATTGTTCAATATCGTTCCACCAAGTGGCAATGGCATCGCTGTCATTATGTTCGTTAGACTCATCCAACAGTGCCAACATACTGTCTAAAATACTGTCGGCCGAACCCACGATAGGGATATCGACTCGCACGGTTTTAGAGATGGAAGATGGGTCGATATCTATGTGCAAAATGGTCGCGTTCGGGCAATATTTTTCCACATTATTGGTGGTTCTATCGTCGAAGCGCACACCAATACCGAAGATTAAATCGCAGTTATGCATCGTCATGTTAGCTTCGTAGCGACCGTGCATCCCTAGCATGCCTAGGCTGTTTTTGTGGGTACTTGGAAAAGCCCCGAGTCCCATAAGTGTGCTGACGACGGGAATATTCAGTCTCTCCGCTAATTGTAAAATTTGCTTATCACAACCCGAGATAATGGCGCCGCCACCGACATAGAGCACAGGCTTTTTAGCCGCTAATAGTGCCTGTAGTCCACGACGGATCTGTCCTTTATGCCCCGAGGTTGTCGGGTTGTATGAGCGCATTTTCACGCTTTCGGGATAAATATATTCGTGCAGCAGCGCTGGGTTTAAGCAATCTTTTGGCAGGTCGACGACCACAGGCCCAGGACGGCCGGTAGAGGCAATATAAAAGGCTTTTTTTATCGTTTCAGGGATTTGAGTGGGATCTTTAACTAAAAAGCTGTGTTTGACCACGGGACGAGAGATACCGATCATATCGCATTCTTGGAAAGCATCATTACCGATAAGGTTGCTCGGTACTTGACCCGATAATACCACGAGGGGAATAGAGTCCATGTAGGCGGTGGCAATACCGGTAATCGCGTTGGTGGCACCGGGTCCTGAGGTGACTAATACCACACCCACTTTACCCGTGGCACGGGCGTAGCCATCGGCCATGTGTACGGCAGCTTGTTCGTGGCGAACGAGTATGTGTTCAATACCTGGGATAACGTGCAGGGCGTCGTAGATATCTAAAACTGAACCGCCAGGATAGCCAAAAATGTGCTTTACGCCTTCATCAATCAAAGAACGCACTATCATGCTGGCGCCGGATAACATCTCCATGTGGAACTCCTATTGCATAGTACCGTTACGGTAAACAGTATTTTGTTACAGCGACGGTAATCGCTCTAAAAATTAAGCCTGAAGGGTAATTCAGACTCCGAAATGCTGAACTGACTTCGTAGAAGACAAGTGATTCATCCTTAGGATGCAGCAACTGTTGCAATGAACAGAATTTCATCATATTCAAAAAAAACAACATTTCAAGCCTTTTATGTAAAAAATAACCAACTTGAAACAATTTCACGTTTGAATGGCTGGATAACTTGCTGGAATCGCCAAGTAATCTAGGCTGATTTATGAGCTTATCTTATATTTTTCAGATTGTTAGATACTTAAAAAGCAAAAACGGCACTAAAAGTGCCGTTTTGGTGTGGGACGTTAGATAAGCAGATACTTAACTGTTGCGATTAAATGTTAATTATTTGCTACATTAGTGAAAGCCAATGCGCTGTTTTCACGCGATCAAACATGTGTTGCCGATGTGGCATTGGTATCCATGGAACCTTAAAAATAGATCCTTAAACCGTCGGCTGTATTTGATGTTTTGGACGATTAAATTGGCAAATACCGACTAACACAATAGAGCCTAACATGAGGGCAGAGAAGGGCACTGCTGTGCCATCATAGAACACCGCTAATAACGGCCCCGCTAATGCGCCACAGCCAAATCTTAAGGTGCCAATAACCGCCGTTGCCGTTCCGGTTTCTTGTTTGAACTTCATCAGCACTATCGCATCGGCGTTGACCGACATCACCCCTAGGCTGCCCATCAAAGGAATAAGCATGATCACGGTAAAATGATAGCTCATATCCAGTAGGTTGACGGTTAATAAACCAGCTCCCGCAATAGCGCCAAAAAAGGTCGATACGTGCAACATACGCAGCGAACCATAGCGGCCGACAATGCGAGTATTAATGATATTGGCCAACATCAAGGCGCCAACGTTGGTGCTAAACAAGATGGCAAAATAGGATTTATCTAAGGCAAAGACTTCCATATAAACGAAGGGTGATGCGGTGAGATAACAGAAAAACGCAAAAGACGTTAATACGCCGCTGGCAATGTTTAACTTAACGCCAGGTCGGGAAAATACGGTCGCATAGGCACCAAGAAACGATTTTTGGCTGCGGGTATCCATATCTTTATCGCTGGGCATTTTTAGCGCAAACAGCACGAGTAATAACAGGGTTGCGGCATAGGCAGATTGAATGAAGAAGATTAAATGCCAATCACCGAGCTCGAGGATCACGCTGCCAATACTAGGGGCCAGTAATGGCGCTAACATCATGATTAAACTCACGTAAGACATACCTTTGGCGGTATTATCGCCATAGACTTCTTTGATGTATCCCGGTACCACCACAGTCGCTGCTGCGCCGATAAAGGCCTGCAAAAAGCGTAGCCCAAGAAAGACTTCGACTTGACCAGCAAAACCAATCAGTAAACTGGTTAGCATAAAGCCACTCAGCCCCATTATCACCATAGGGCGACGGCCAATGCGGTCAGCTAAGGGACCGAAACACAACATGCCCAGTGCATAACCTGCTAAGTAGATACTCAGGGACTGTTGCACTGTTGTGATATCGGTATGAAAACTAAGGGCCAATGTCGACATCGCAGGTAAGTACATGTCGATGGCTAATGGTGTGATCGCGACAATCGCCGCTAGCATGGGAATAAGCAGTGCTAAATTCGGTATACGTCTACTGTTATGGGCAGAAGGTTGTGATTGTGGGTCCACTGTTACCTCGGGTGGCGAAAGAATTGAAAGCGTATTTCTCAGGGTTATGCGGCGTGGTTTAAATTGTACTAGGACAATTCACTCTAATCCGTCCATTTTTAGCCAGCATCTTGCGCTAATTGGCAGTGTTTGGGGAAAAGTGAATTGTGCTTCGATCAATTTTCACGGTAAGGCATTAAGCAATAGCATAGTAAAGCGCTAGGACAAATAAACCAATCTTTGCGATGATTTCTTTACCGTATTTTACCGATTAAATTGTAACTAAGTAGTAAGTCTCGATAATCGAGGTATAGCCTTGGCGGCTCGAGCCGTTATCCTCCAATATGCTTCATTCAAAAGTGTTAGTTGTCATCTGAGTGTCACTGCTTTGTCATCTAGGTGTCTTTTATGCTGACTAATTTAGTGGGCTTTAGCTTCACCCTACTAAAAATAAAATATTCAGGAATGACACGATGAAAACACAACGACTCCCGCTTGCAGCCGCCATTATGGCGAGCTTATTACTCGGTGCTTGCAGCGGTGATGATGGCGCAGCAGGTGATAAAGGCGACAACGGCTTAAATTCACTGGTTAAAGTGACCGCATTAACTATCGGTGATGCAAATTGTCCCGCTGGTGGTCAGCGTATCGATACCGGATTAGATGCCAATCATAATGGACAATTGGATAACAGTGAAATTGCAGTCGCGCAAACCCAATATGTTTGCCAGCCACAAACTGCAAGCTTAAAAGCTGAGTTAATTGGTCGTCATCAGACTGGCGTTTATGGCTTAAGTGCCGCCGAAATCGTTGAATATCATAGTGCTTCAAACCGTATTTTTGTGGTCAATGCGATTAGCGGCAAAGTCGATATTATCGATGGCAGCTTATTAGCGACTGCATCAAACGCCACAGATCCTTTAGCATTGAATAATCTCGAAAAATTAGCAGAACTCGATGTTGCTAAGGATGTGGGTCAAACCTTTATGGGTAGCGTGAACAGCGTGAGTATTTCAGGCAACTTGTTAGCGGCTGCCATTGAGCGTGGTGACGCTGCAGGCAATGAAACCCAAGCCAATGGTTTTGTGGCTTTTTATCAGCTTAATGGCACAGATGCTCCGCAGTTTATCAGCGCCGTCGAAGTCGGTGCTTTACCCGATAATGTAGTGTTCACCCACGATGGTAAAACCTTACTTGTGGCCAATGAAGGCGAACCTAATCCTGCTTATACCTTAGATCCTGAAGGCAGTGTTGCGTTGATTGCTATTACTGACGGTAAGCCCGCAGCTACTGCGACCATCATAAATTTTAGTGCGTTTAATCAGGGCGGTGCGCGTGCAACTGAAATCACCGCTGACATTAAAATTAATGGCCCAATGGCGAGTGTGGCGCAGGATTTAGAACCTGAATATATCGCCATTAGCCAAGATAACCGCCGTGCATTTGTCAGTTTACAAGAGAACAATGCTATTGCCGTGATTGATATCGCCAATGCGAAAGTCTCGAAGATTTTACCGCTAGGCCTCAAAGATTACGGGCTTGATGTGAATAAAATTGATGCGAGTGACAAAGATAATCTTGTTAACCAGCAAAGCTACACAGGGGTGTACGGCATGTATCAACCCGATACCCTTGCTAGCTACCGTTGGAATAACACTGACTTTATTGTGACTGCGAATGAAGGTGACTCCCGTGACTATGCGGCTTTTTCGGAAGAAGCCCGCGCAGGGGATTTAGTGCTCGACCCGAATCACCCACAATTTGCCGCCGCAAAAGATAAAACCCAATTAGCGCGTCTCAAGGTAACGACGAGCATGGGGGACGATGATAAGGATGGCGACTACGACAAAGTCATGAGCTTTGGTGCTCGTTCATTCTCGATTTGGAATGCTGATGGTCAGCAAGTGTTTGACAGTGGCAGTGATTTTGAACGTATTACCGCCGCACTACTGGGGGATAAATTCAACAATAACAACGAAGAAAATAAAGGTGATAGTCGCAGCGATGACAAGGGGCCAGAGCCAGAAGCTTTAGCCCTAGGCCAAATTGGTCAACGACTATATGCCTTTGTTGGTTTAGAACGTACCTCTGGCTTTATGATCTATGACGTGACTAATCCTTTTGATGTGCATTTTGTCGACTATGTTGTGAATCGTGATTTTGAAGCTGACTTCGTTGTCGATACCGCTACAGGTGCAGTCAAAGGTGATGCAACATTGGCGGGTGATTTAGGGCCAGAAGGGATGAAATTTGTCAGTGCCGATAAAAGCCCTAACGGTAATCCTTTGTTAATCATAGGCAATGAAGTCAGTGGCACCACAAGTGTTTACCAACTCAAGATCAAGTAATTGAGCTTTACTCAGTCACCTGAGCATCGCGCTTTGGACGTGGGCCTTGTGAGTTCTTGATATAACCGCTCTAAAATCCACCATTGGCGGCATGAATACCGCCAATGGTGAGGGTTTAGGCTATCCAACCGAGCCATAGCCACCACAGATAATCCAGTGGAATAAGTGCAACTAGAGTTATTGCCGCTAGAGGTAAGGTGATGCGAAGTAGTTTAGTTAATGGCTCTTGGGATAATTGCATCGCCAAAATCAAAGGAGCCACCTGATAAGGAAAAATCACGGTTGAGAAACCGATCACCTGCGTCATTAATACCGCAGGGGTGGAGAAGCCAGTTGCATTGGCAAAGTCTGCCGCCATGGGGGATAACACAGTCGGCACGCCTGGAACCGTTGCCACTAATCCCGTTAGCGTCGCGATTAACGATAACGACATAAAATTCAGGAACGATGCCCCTTGCTGCAAGGGTAACCATTCACTGAACAGTTGACCTAGCGCAGTGCCGAGCCCGGAGTGATTGACCAATGCTCCCAGACCTAAGGCCGCCGCGACAAAAATGACGGTCGACAAATCCACCGAACTATTAAAACTCTTAGGCTCAAGCACTCCCCATTTGGGGAGCAATAACAAGATAGCCGTCGTTAATCCTACCCAAGCGGGATTGATGCCGTGCAGCGAGTCAGTCACCCAAAAGAGCAAAGTAATCGCCAGTAACAGTGCAACTTTCTTTTGCATACCAAGGTTATAAGCTTCTTTTTCAATAACGCGTTCAGGCTGGTTGTTATCAATTTTTGCAGGAAATAGGAAAACGACTAGCGCCACAATCAATATCGATTTGAGTAAACCAAGGATTGGAAAATGCAATAAGAGATACTCAGTATAACCAAAGTGGATATTGAATAGATTCTCACTGGAACCCGCTAATATCATGTTGGGAATATTCGCGGGCAACACGGCAAAACTGGGCATGTTACACGCCAGTGCCAGGGCGGTCGCAATGCCTATCCGGCCATGGCTACCACGAGCAAAACCGACTTGCTCGGCTAACGCCATACCAATAGGCACCAGTACCACTGCACGGCCAACGGATGAGGGCATCACAAAGCCAAGCAGTACAGCACTAAAGACCAAACCCGCAATTAAGCGTGGATAACTTGTGGTCAGTATTGGGGCAATCAAACTGGCCATTCTGCGACTTAAACCTGACTGAGTGATTGCACTGCCGATCACAAACCCCGAAATGATTAACCACACCGCAGTTGAGCCGAATCCGGAGAAAAGTATACTCGGCTCAATGAGTTTAAAAATGGTGGCAAGGGCAAAAAAGATTAACCCCGCCATAAAGGGCGGGAAGAAACCTGTGCTCCAAAACATCAAGGTCACTAACACTACGCCTGCGCTGTAGGAAAACACCGCGGGATGCTGACTTAGCGGAAAAAGCGCAAGTAAAGTAGCGATCAACAGTGCACTGAAAAACGCTAGCTGTTTAACGCCAATAAAACGTTTCATGCTTACCGACCTATTGGGTTGAATACGTAAAAGATGCCTACTAAGATAACCGACTTGGTTTGGCGTTTTAAGAAGGTAATATGTCAAAGTATGTTCCTAAAGCGACATTGTTAACACCCAGTGATGCGGCGTTTATCATAGATGCCAATCGGCCCGTGCTGACCCATACTCGCAATATGGCGGCGGAAGCGGGCATCGAGCCTCACTCGCACCCGCGGGGTCAGTTACTTTGGGCCGCCAAAGGCTTGTTACGTGTTCGCAGTGAAAATGCCGTCTGGGTGGTACCCTCAACCCATGCCGTTTGGATCCCTTGCAAATTGCCCCATCAAGTGAACAGTGAAACCCACGCCCATACTCGCAATATTTATATTGACCCTAGTTATGGCGTTAGGCCACAGGATACACAAGTGGTGATGGTGACTATGACAGCGCTGATGCGTGAATTAGTGCTTAAACTTTGTGAAAGTTCACATCTTATGGACAGTGGACAACTGCATCGGCTGGGTTTGGTTGCCATCGATGAGCTCCAAACTCTGGACAGTCTGGATGCCCATTTACCTGCTGGCTCAGATCCAAGACTCAGCCGCTTGATCCAAACGCTGATCCGACGTCCAAAAGTGAGTTACTCACTGACCGAGTTAGCCGAAATGGGCGGCGCGAGTGTGAGAACGATTGAGCGACTATTCAAAGCTGAAACTGGGCTCACTTATCGACAATGGCGGCAAAGGTTTCGTTTGTTAAATTCGCTTGAGAGCTTAAGCCAAGGGGAGAGCACAACTATGGTGGCCCATAGTTTAGGTTATCTGAGTGTCAGCAGTTTCAGTGCCGCTTTTAAAATGCAATTTGGTTGCACGCCGCAAGATTACCCGCAGCATAAGCCTATGAAAAGCGGGAGCTAAATCAGGCATCATAAAACCGTCTATAAAAAAGCTAGAACAATATCTAGGATGTTGTTCTAGCCTGCAATTTATCAAAGTGTCTTAAGCTAATACGCTATTTTAATTGGCTATTTCAACTTGTCATTTTAATGCCGCAGGGACGATAGGGTAATAATCCCAGACTTGGCCATCGGTCATTGAGCGCACCAGTTTGATGTATTCGGCATGGGTCCAAGCAAGCGGTGTGGCAGAGTTGGTGCCTTGTCCGAGTTGGTAATGATAGCGGGTGGCATCGCCGACACCGTCCCACGCTTGCTCGGGTAACATCATGCCCGCATTCGCAAAGGTTTCCATGCCTTGCACATAGGTGTTGATTAACTGCTGCTTGGTTTGCTGCGCGTTATTGCCTGTTAGCTCGCCTTTTGCTTGGGCGAGTGCTAATTCAAAATGACCACGCTCGCCGGTGAAGAAGGGCCAGACTCGGCCGCGTTGATCGGCGCTGTTGTTGCCGGATTCTGCATAGTTATTGCCAGAAACCGTATCCTCACCGTAGCCGTCGTTGCCATAACGTCTAAAGCCTGGGATAGTGCTGCCATCTTTGGCGGTAAACTCATATTTAAGGCGCAGATTTGGTTCAAGCTCTTTATTATCAATCAGTTGAAGGCTTTGATTGATGAGCTTGTCGGTTGCACCGCGCACGCCATAACGCACTAGTTCTAAAAATCCGCCATCTAGGATCTGACGTTGATCTAAACCTTGCTTACCGTTATTTGCCGCCAGTGTATCGCGAGTATTTGGCTCGCCATTCGGGCTTAAACGTAAATAGTAGGGCGCGCTGATGCCTGCGCTGTTTTTCAATAGCCCTTGGGTGGTGACTAAGTGTTTTTCTAAACTATGACTTAAGTCTTTGGCGGCGGTAAGATAACGGGCGCTTGAAGTAATATCTTTAGCTTCTTTGGCAATTTCACTCGCGGCAACAAGACCGGCGATCACGGCAGCCGTTGTCGAGGGGGAGTAACCCGCTTGTTCTTCCCAACGTTCTTGCTGAGTTTTAGGTGGGGTGATTTGGGTGTGATTCCAATCCAGATTGACGTCACCGCCGCTGATCAAAAAGTCCGCTGCACCTTTGAGCATCTCTTGATACCAGTGACTGATCTCATCAGGGGTGAGTACGCCCGCTTGCCAGAGTTTCCAGCCGAGCATGATCGGCATGGCGGTTTGATCGAGCTGTACACCAACCCATTCAATTTGGCCATCCACATGGGTTTTTTGCAGGAACCAACCCGGCGTACCCGTAAAGCCGGGCGTCTTTTCGGTCGCTTGCACTTTTTTCAGGTATTCGAAGGCCACTTTGGGCGTTTGCGTGTCGCCCATGGCGAGGAATGCCATGGCGCATTGGTAAAAGTCGCGCGGCCATACCGCTTTATAGCCAGTGCTCGGCACGGCTGCCGAAACCGTATCGCCCCAAGGGTTAGAAAGCGAAGCGATCAGTGCGCCCGCATAGGTTTTATCTTCCTGCGCTTTCAAGACCATAGCGCTGGTATACAGCAGCTTGCCGCTATCTGTGGTGTTGTTAGCCATGTTAGCAATGGCGGACAGTGAGTTTAAGTAATCGTGCCAGCCGGTGTTGTATTTGCTGAGCACAGCATCATAACCTGCGGCTAAGCTGGCATCGGCATTGCCTAAACTCTGTGTTTCATCTTTACCAAAACCGATGGCGAGATTAAAAGTGACGGGTTTGGCTTTGATGAGCGTAGGGTAACTCGCGGTAAAGGCGATATTGCCAACGGTCGATTTATCTTGCGCACTGGTCGTTTGATAGGGCGTATCGAGTTTGCCGTTATCGGCCAAATCGGCTAGGCCATCGGAGACGCCGACAAAGCCAGTGGTTGCCTGCACAAAATTCAGATCGGATTTTACCGTCATTACGCTACTGTCTTTGGCGGCGGTATAGGCCACCAGCGCCTGATTCTTTGTATGAGTGTCGATGCGGCCGATATCATTGGCGCCCGCATTGTCGATATGCGGATTGACATACAAATGCGGTGTAATGCCGTCTTCAAAGGCGGTAAAGGTGACACGCATCATCAAAGTGTCGCGGTCGGGATCGGTAAAGATATGCTTTTCAATCTGATACTTACCTTCAACATCTTTATTGATAATTTTATAGGCAAGGGATTGCGGGCGACCATTAGCATCTGTATCTAAATATTCTATGCTGCTGATAGTGTTCTCTTTTTCGGTATCGACAAAGCCATTACCTGTGACCACAAATTGCAGTTCTTTGAGCTGCGCATTATGGATAAGACCATACATGGTTTCGGTTAAAATACCTTGGGCGAGGGAGAACCAAACGCGGCTAATGGGATTTTGCTTGGCATCTTGGTATTGACCTTGGGTATAAGGCTCGTAAGACGTCCCAATACCAGTTTTACCCGAAAATGCCCAAGTCGGCGCTTTACCCGGTGCGCCGGGCGCAACCTGCTGGACACTTGGCGCGGCATTCACACTTGTGGCAGTTGTTGCTGAATTCGATGTGGGTGAACAGGCTGTGAACCCTATTGTCCCTAATAGACTTGCGGCGACGGCAAGCGCTAGGCGGCTGCGCTTTGTTAACGCTTGTGTGTGACGGTTTTGGTTGGTGTGCAGATCCTGCTGCGGCGTAGGACTCGATTCCATCTCGTTCTCCCCAAATAATGGTTTTATTTTTATAGTGATTGAATTGATAAAGATATTTTATGCTGCTGTGATTAGCCAAATGACTGAATTCACCGCGCTTAACATGCATTTCTGCATATCGCCTAATGTGTATCGCTGTTATAAAGAGCTAACTTTTATTCGTTAATTTGCTTGTGGCTTTCGTGATTGAGTGGGTCTTGCGGTTCATCGCTGCACTTTGATTATTTGAGTTATTTTGTTCGACAATGTCTTGGTCGACAAATAATACGGCAATGCCTGCACACATCATCAAGACGCCACCTGTGATCAGTGCATAAATAGGTTGACCATCGAACAGACCATTGAGCACTAAACCCAGCACACTGGCGGCAAGAAGCTGCGGGATGACGATGAAGAAGTTAAAAATCCCCATGTAAACGCCCATTTTTTGCGGGGGTAACATGCCCGACAACATGGCGTAGGGCACAGATAAAATTGACGCCCACGCGATACCGACACCTATCATAGGCAGCCATAACAGGCTTGGGTCTTTAATAAAAAAGAAACTAATCAAACCTATACCACCACAGAACATATTGACTGTGTGGGTCAGCTTGATGCCAATATGCTTAGCCAGCATAGGAATAAAAATCGCCGCAATGGCGGCAAAACCATTGTAAGAGGCGAACAGTACGCCGACCCAATCTGCGCCGTCGTTATAAGCTTGGGACAACACATCGCTGCTGCCAAAATGGTAAGACGTCACGGCGGCTGTGGTGTAAATCCACATGGCAAACAGTGCGAACCAAGAGAAAAACTGCACGATCGCCAGTTGATGCATGGCTTTGGGCATATGGAACAAGTCATCGACCACGCTAAATACCATGCCGAGCTTATTGCGTTCAGCGGGTTGTGAATTGCCCAAACGCAGCGCGCAATACAGTTGTAATGGGCCAAAGGCGAAAATCCCTAAGCTCAAAATATACAGTTGCTTGTCTAAATCCTGCGCCCAAATAGTGAAGGTGAGCAGGGCGCCGAGACCCATCCACACGAAGGAGGCAAATTGATAATCCTTGCGGGTACGAGTGCGGGCTAAGGTTTGATCTTCAGCATTGACTTGTTTTGCGTTAAAGCTGGCTAATTCTTCAGGGGAATATTCTCTTGACGATACGACAGTCCAAGTGACCGCGAGCAATAATACTGTGCCGCCAAAATAGAAGGCATAACGCACTGAATCGGCAATTTCACCCGCTGGTGCAGTATTCGCAACATCAAAAAAGTGAGTCAAAATATAGGGTAAGGCCGAAGCGACCACAGCGCCAATACCGATGAAAAAGCTTTGCATGGCATAGCCTTGGGTACGCTGGCTTTTCGGTAAATTGTCACCGACGAAGGCGCGAAACGGCTCCATGGCGATGTTGATCGAGGCATCCATAATCCATAACATGCCTGCGGCAATCCACAGGGTAGGCGAGTGCGGCATGATAAAAATGGCAAGGGTAGTAAAAATCGCGCCAATCAAAAAATAGGGGCGGCGACGGCCAAGGCGTCCCCAGGTGTTATCACTCAAATAACCAATAATAGGTTGAACCAATAAACCCGTTAGCGGCGCGGCAATCCACAGTATGGGGATTTCATCGATAGAAGCCCCCAAGGTTTGAAAAATGCGGCTGACGTTGGCATTTTGCAGGGCAAACCCAAATTGAATACCTAAAAAACCGAAACACATATTAAAAATTTGCCAGAAACTCAGCTCAGGTTGTTGCTTGAAGGCATACGGCAACTGAGGCGCTGCGGCTTGATGAGGATCTTGCTGGTGATTCGAAGACATTGAACTTCCTTTCTGTTGCCGGCAGTCGTTCTGCCTTGAGTGCTTATTGTTTTAATTGTTTTGCCTAGCAATGGATTGGCACTGTACTTTGCTTTTATGTGGTGAGCTATTTCATCACAGCCAAGAGCATACAATAAAAGCTAAGAGTCAGATTCATGGCTTATTCATGGTAGTTTCGCGCATGCCATGAATGAGTGTACTCTGTGAAAAAATGGCGAATATACTCCTCCCTCAGAAGCATATTCGCCGATAAATTCATTTCAAATTTGGACCTAACACCTTAATTCAAAGGGGGTAGCCCAAGTGAGTGGCCTAAAGCCAGTCAGCAGAAAGAACTTAAGCCTGATAGCAATCCTTGTATGTAACCCTATCAGAAACGACCTCACAGATTTCAAACCCCACAAGCAGAGGGTGAAACGAGCGGATTTATAGTAGCCTCGGCGTAGATTTTTGCACAACTGCTTACATACGTATTCATCATGGCTTAGTAACTGGATGGAAACATAGATGTAACGCATTTGGACAGTTTATCAATAGTTATAGGCTTGCTGGAATGCTCAAATAACTCTCTCATATTGTTAGAATACTTGATGATCAGTCATTGCATTATTTTTCAGATAAAAGTGTATTGTTATTGCGGATGTTAACTGAGTGATAAAATCAACCGCAGCATAACTGACGGCGAATTCAATGGGCTTAATCAGAGTCAGGATGCAATCAATATCCAGTACGGATGCCGATAGCTTGACTCGAAAGTCGCGCACTCTGCACTATGATAATAGCCAGCCTAGATATGGTGGGATCAGATAGGTACTTAGCTTATGATGATCGCCAGATTAAGCGTTTTTCGTTCGATTATTTTAAATTTTTTCAGTTGATTAAAGGATCCCTATGTTTGTTGTCTCGCTTACCTATAAAAAGCCAATTGCAGAAGTGGAGTTACATTTAGCCGCCCATATTGCTTATCTTGATGAGTATTATGCCGCAGGGACTTTTGTCGCCTCGGGTCGTAAGGTGCCACGTACCGGTGGCGTCATCCTCGCCAAGGCTGAAAGTCGCGCGGCGCTAGAGGCTATTTTGCAGCAAGATCCTTTCTGCATTGCCGATGTCGCTGAGTTTGAGGTGATAGAGTTTGTGCCGACTAAAACGGCGCCAGGGTTAGAGCCGTTGCTTGAAGTGATTTAACCTACATCTTTGTTTGAAAATTAATCTGCGCACTTCGTTATAACAGGTTTGGCGGGTTGGGGGACATAGAGTTCCCCATTTGGGTGTTAGTCGGTGTTTATGCTGTTTTTGGGGCGAACTTTTCCGATATTCTGCGGCCTAGTTTGGTATTATGCCGTTTTCCCTCTTGAAACCTTACGCAGGTTTCCGCTGCGCGAGTCCCGCTTTTTATGTCTATTCAAACGCTGTTATCGACGGCTCTGGCGAAACGCCATGATTTTTTACAACAAGCTGAACAGGATAAAACCGATTGTTTTCGGGTGTTCCATGGGACAGTCGAAGGCGTCAGTGGCTTGAATGTCGATCGCTACGGCGATGTTTGGCTAGTGCAGAGTTTTCATCAGACCTTAACTGACGAAGAGTTGAGCGATATTAGCGCTGTTTTGCTGCAACAGGCCGATTTGCCGATTGTGTATAACGATCGTTCTTTAGGCCATTCCCGTGTATTGAATGCCTTATCACCCGCACTGACAGAGATTGCGAGTTCTGAGCGAGTAATGCAGGAAAATGGCATCAAGTTCAGCACTAAACTGCGCCACGAAGGACAAGATCCGCTGTTATTCCTCGATATGCGTATTGGCCGCGAATATGTGCGGGCACACAGCCAAGATAAAACTGTGCTGAATTTGTTTTCCTACACTTGCGGCATTGGTACTGCGGCAGCTATCGGCGGCGCGACTCAGGTGATGAATGTTGATTTTTCTTCCTTTGCTTTAGCGACGGGCAAAGCGAATGCGGCGTTAAATCAGGTGTCGAATGTATGTGAGTTTGTGCAGAGTGATGCGTTTCCGGCATTGCGCCAATTGGCAGGCTTGAGTGTGGGAGGGCGTCGCAATCAAAAATTACCGAGTTATCCCAAATTGGCGCAAACCCAGTTTGATCTGGTGTTCCTCGATCCGCCGCGTTATGCCAAGAGTGCTTTTGGTATTGTCGATTTGGTTAATGATTATCAAGGTTTGTTTAAGCCCGCATTAATGGCGACCAAAGTCGGTGGCACTATCGTTTGCTGTAACAATGTGGCGAAAGTCGAGCGCCAAGCATGGTTCGACAGTTTAGTGCGCTGCGTTGAAAAACAAGGCCGTACAGTCACTATGCACACTTGGCTCGATCCCCATGAGGATTTCCCTTCGTTCGATGACAATCATCCACTTAAAATAGTGGCACTGACATTAAGTTAACTATATAAACGGCATAGTGATAAGAACTACATCGTGATATTAACAAGCAGGGCACCCGATTCGGTGCCCTTTTTATTTGCCGCTAGATGGGCTGTAAATGGAAGGCAATCGCGACGCGGTTCCAGCCATTAATGGCAATGATTAAGCTGGTGAGGTCGACAATTTCTTTCTCGGAATAATGCTCTGCAAGCGCCGCATATTGACTGTCATGCACGGGGGCAGTAGCAACTTGGGTTAAGATTTCTGTCCAGAGTAGCGCTGCACGTTCCCGTTCATTAAAGATTCCATCGACCTCCTGCCAAGCGGCAAGTAAATCTAAACGCAGCTGTTCTTCACCGTCGCTTCTGGCTTCCTCGGCGTGCATTCGCTGACAAAACGCGCAGCCATTGAGTTGCGATGCTCTGAGCTTGACTAAATGCACCAGTAATGGTGCAAAGTGGGAATCACTGGCCGCTTTGTCTAAGCTGAGCAGTGCGTTAGCGAGTGTGGGTTGTAGCTGGTAAATTTGCTGGCGTGGTATACGTTCTGACATAAAAGCCTCCTATAAGCTGAGGCTTCAATCTAAGCTGTTAGCGCTATGTAGGATTGGAGATTTGCGACATTTTACGCTTTTTGTATTGTCCTGGAGTTTGCTGTGTCACCCGAACAAAGTGTTGATGTAGATGGGCTTGATCGTAAAATCCGCAATCGAATGCGACTTGCACTAGGCTGAGGTTAGGTGATTGGCTGAGTAAGTTTCGGGCTATTTTGACTCTGTTTAATTGCAGTAACTGCGCGGGTGACAATCCGGTTTCTTGTTTAAATCTTCGTTCAAACTGGCGGCGACTTAGGGGCAGTTGCCTATAGAAATCCTCTAAACTGGCTTGGGTTTGAGTAAGCTTTGGTAAACTCGCCTGCACTAAGCCAATCATAGCGCTTTTATGTCGAGATAAGGCCGCCTCACATTGCTGCTGGGTGAGCTGCAATAACCAGTGCTCAAGTAGGGCGACGCGTTGGGCTGGCTGATTGGTTTCCGCCAGTTTCGATAGCAGTTGATCCAATCCTGTTAGCTGCAATTGCGTCGCATCAATAGCCGTCACTGATGCGGCAGACAGAATATCTTGCAGTTCAATGCCAAGTAAATGAAACGCGCCGCCGGGGTGAAAACGAACGGTTATCAGCTCGATTCCTGGTAAAAAGGCGTGGGAATGTCGGCTCTGACCACAATGAAATAACACTTGAGGTTCATCGCCGCTGAGCGTTTGAGTTAGCGTTGGGAAATAGAAATGCAGGCTAGTGCCGCCGTCTGGATAAAATGTCTGTTCAATGTTCTGCGGTAAATCAGTCGCAACGCGCAAATGAAAGTAGCGCTGCACCCAAGGGCGAAGTGGCGCTAAGGGTTTAAAATGGCTAAAGCCTAAGTGCGCGAGTTCAGTTTCGAAACGTTTAAAGCTGCGCATTTCTAATAAATTTGCCCGATATCGCAAGCTGAGCACCATAAGCAAGTAAAGGAAGGTCAGATTAATCTAACTGAGGCATTTTTGCACCTGTGTTGCTTGTACGCATTTGCCTTGGACTGGCATGGTCTGTCTATGCTGTTGCTGGTTAGCCAGAAGCATTTACAACCTGTTTATTCGGTTTATACCGATTTGACAGCTAATTGGCACTAGCTGAATAGACGCCTCGACCATGATCAACTTTTACGTTTGTACTGGGATCAACTGGTGTTAGTTGGCGATAAAAAGTCACCAAAGACAAGGTATATCCTTGGTGACTTTCTGTTTTTTTACTCTGTATTTTCACATTCGTTTAAACACGTTGTTAACGCACTGATTTTAAAACCAAACCTAAAGCACTTTGAACCTTATTGCCGTGCCGCCACTGCTGGCGAGTGCGAGGTTTAGGCTATCTTTAGTACTCACCTCTTTTGTTTCAATCACATAATCATAGGGATTGGTTTTCCAATCGGCATTTGAGCCATCGCGGTAAATTTGTGCTTGATAACGTTTATTCGGGGAGAGAAAATTCAGTTTAACCGTGACCTTGCGTGCGGTTTCATCCGTGAGTGCGCCTAAGTACCAATCACCTTGAGCCTTCGCTTGGCGGGCAAAGACAACATAGTCACCGACTTCACCGGCCAGCGCGACACTTTGATACCAATCTGTGGGCACATCGCGGATAAATTGGAAGGCATCTAAGTGCTTTTCATAATTGCGCGGCAGATCCGCTGCCATTTGGATTGGACTATAGAGCACAACGTACAAGGCGAGCTGTTTGGTCAACGTGGTCTGCACACGATTTTCTGCATCCAACCCTTTGGGCGCTAAGTCAAAAATCCCCGGAGTAAAGTCCATTGGACCCGCAAGCATGCGGGTAAAGGGTAACATGGCCGTGTGTTCAGGGTTGTTTGGTGGGCTACCCCAAGCATTGTATTCTTGGCCGCGGGCACCTTCGCGGGAGATCCAGTTTGGATAGGTTCGGCGCAGGCCAGTGTCTTTAATCGGCTCGTGGGTATTGATACTGATATGGTGTTTCGCAGCCTCGGTGACATTGTGCAAATACTCACCGACCATAAACTGGCCGTCGTGCCACTCGTGACGGGTAATGCCTTTGTCATCTATGCGCTTGATTTGGCCACCATCGGCGACATAGCCCGTCTTGACTTGAGTAACACCATGCTGCTCATACAGGGCGAAGGCATCAGCCATTTGATCGCGATAATGCGTGACTGAACCTGCGGTTTCATGGTGGCCGATTAAACGTACACCTTGCTTTGCTCCGTAGGCTGTGATGGCGGGCAGATCGAAATCAGCATAGGCCTTGGTAAAGCTAAATTGATCGCCGTTGTGGAACCAGTCGCCGTCCCAACCTTCATTCCAACCTTCTACCAGTACACCATCAAACTGATATTTAGCGGCGAAATCCATATAACGCTTTGTTTCACTGGTGGTTGCGCCATGGGTTGGGCCAGAGCCCCAGGTATTTTCGTTTAAGTGCATTCCCCACCAAATACCGACGTATTTCCCTGGTTTTACCCAGGTAACATCGCCGAGTTTATTGGGTTCATTGAGGTTTAGGATGAGGTGCGAATTGAGCAGCCCAGTTGCTTTGTCGGCAATTTGAATAGTGCGCCACGGCGTATAAAAACCCATTTGGGTTTTGACGCGAATACCGTCTGACCAAGGCGTGAGATCGGCCTTAAGTTTGCCATCGCGCTGTTGATCTAAGGTCATGGCGGCAAAGTCCACCAAGGCGGCTTCGTGGATACTTAAGTGCGTACCGTCTGCGAGTTTAAAGGTGAAGGGGGTATGGGCTCTATCGACGTCTTTAAGCGCTGTGGTGCGATATAAATATTCGTAGCGATTCCAGCCGCGGGCAGGGATCCACCATGCTGTGGCTTTAGCGCTATTGCCGACATTGAACTCGGTTAACTCGTCAGTGATGGATAGCGGCGAATTGGCGGGCAGGGCTGCTTGTTGGGCTAAGTGATAGCGAAAGCCAATCCCATCGTCAAAGGCTTTAAATTCGATTTCGAGTTGCACCTTGCCATTACTTAATACTGCCGTTAGTTGATTGTGCTGATCGCGGATCCATTCCTGTTCGCCCCAAGGTTGTTGCCACTTTTCATCAGCACTTTTTTTATCGCTACTTTTTATCTGCAATCCTTGACCGAGTTCGCCAAGGGATTGAAAAACTAAGCCTAAGCGGCTCGGTTCTATGACTGTCTTGCCGTGAAAATCGATTTTATATTCGGGGCGGCCTGTATCGTCACTCAAGCTGATTTGAATTTGTTGGTTGGGTGAGCTGACGGTAACGGTTTTGGCAAATACGTTGGCACTAAAAAGACTCGTGACCGCAAGGGCGATGGCTGTAGGGCTTAATAGCGCTTGCGATAGCTTTTGGCACGATGAGCTCTGGCGAGTGTGGCTGTTTGTTAAGTGGCAGTCTGTTACGTGACGGGCAGTTAAGTCGCTGCGAGTGAACTGAATAGGGTTGGTCTTGATGAACATTCCTTGATCCTTGTTTTTATAATGAATGTGACTCACAGCATACTAGTGGCGATGGCTTTTTAACCGCAACGGCCTGCATACGTATTCACCACATTAAGGCGTGGCGTGACAGGTGTGACGTGAAGCACTGCGAGGGCACGAACAAAAGATGTGGTTTGCTTTTGACTCGAGTAAACTGCGCGCTTTCTTTTTTCTTAAAAGTGCAGGGCAAAGTGCGATTTATAGTGGGATTAACAGCATTAAAAGCCGCAGTAGTAAGGTCAAACCGTGAAAATTAGCCAACGTTTACAACAGATAGACAGTATGATCACTGGTCATTACGATCATATTTGGGATTGCTGCTGCGATCATGGTTTGCTCGGTATGCTGTTGTTAAAAAGGAATGTTGCTCGCCAAGTGCATTTTGTCGATTGTGTGCCTTCGCTAATGCAGGCGCTTGAACTGCGGTTGCAGCGTTTCTTTCCCGCAGAGATATCAGGCCTTAATCCCAATTTAGCGCCACACTCAGATCCAGACTTAAACCCAGACATAGACTCACAGTCAAACCAAGAACCAAACTCAAACTTATATCGTCATACTCAGTGGCAAGTGCATTGTCTCGATGTTGCAGCTTTACCGCTCGGGCAAACCCGTGTCCAAGATAAACAGTTGATTATCATCGCTGGTGTGGGCGGTGAACTGCTGGTGGACTTAGTGCGGGCAATCTTAGTTCAACACCCACAGCGGCACCTCGAGTTTATTTTGTGTCCCGTGCATCATAATTATCACGTTAGGCAATCACTCTCAGCCTTAGGTCTAGTGCTTAAGTCGGAACACTTATTGGAAGAGAATCAACGTTTCTACGAAATCCTCCATGTCAGTACAATCGCAGCTCCAAATGGTCTGCCTATCACTGCTACTGGGTCGTTAATGTGGCAGACGTTAGATGAAGCAAGTTTGCCGCGAGCACACCGCTACCTGTCGCAGGTGATTGGCCATTACCAACGAATGCCGGCGCACAAGCAAACTCCTGAAATTATTCACGCCTATCAGCAACAATTGGCCCAGCTCTTGAGTGAGTATGAGTGAGCTTGAATGCGCTTGAGCATTTTGCCGCTTGGGCATTACGCTGAGAACTAAGATGAGAACCAAAGATGAGCAGCTACGATGAGGATCAGGCGAAAGAGATGATGCATCGCGATCTCGTTGTTAATATTATGGGTAAAATTACTTTGGCATAAACCGTTAACAATCAATCTTGTAATCGTTAAAACCTATTAATCACTCGGACTGGAGTGAGTGTGATTATTGCCTCTGTGGCAGTTTTTGATCTGCATTTGGCGCATTTTCGTTTATGCTTCGACTCCTTTTCGGCAAATGGCTACGACTATGCGTTTATTGAGAACCACCCAAGATCCTGCGGTTAACCTACAGACGGCACGCGTTTTTTACCGCAGAGCTGCCCGCGCGATAGTGTTATCGGGTGAAGACATTTTGCTACTTTATACCCAAAAATACCGCGACTACAGCTTACCCGGAGGCGGAATTGATGATGGCGAGAGTCTCGAAGATGGACTGATCCGCGAGCTTCAGGAAGAAACCGGTGCCTTAGACATTCAAGTGTTAGCGCCCTTTGGTCGCTATGAAGAGTTTCGACCTTGGTACCGTGAAGGAGCGAATGTAGTGCACATGGAGTCATTCTGTTATGTGTGCAGTATTGACATCACATTGGGCGAGCGTGGTTTAGGTGAGACTCGATTAGAAGCCCATGAGATTAAAAATGGCATGCGACCTCAATGGCTCAATATCCATCAAGCTATCGCCCATAATGAAGATATTCAGCGTAATCATCCCCATAAAGGCCAATCAATAGAACGTGAAACTTTTCTGCTAAAACAGATAGTGTTGGAATGTTTGTAAGTTTTATCATTTTAAATCATGTGTTTAATATATGATTTTATTTCACGTCAAACTTAGTTGGCTTGTTGGCGATTGAACGCCGTTATTTTAACCTGATCTTTTAAGCGGATATGCTTCGAGTCTGTGCCTGAGTCTGTGGATGTTTAAGGCTATTTCTCACTCTTTTGCCGCAGCAAGGAAGGCAATGCAGATTATTTTATTGACCCACGAACGCGAGTTAACTCGCAAAACGAATACTGGCCAACTTGCGTTAGCCGCATTCCCTGAAGAGGTGAAAAGCATCGTTTGGTCGAGAACGGCACCTGATAACGATTTAGTGGCAATGCTGGCATCTCAGCAAGCCAAGCTGTTGTTTCCTGCAAGCGATACTGAGCACACAGGGCCCATTGATCATAATGCCTTAGATACGGTTTTAGCTGAGCCAGCGCTCTCGAACTCACAAGCCTTTTTAGCACCAGCGCAATCTACAGTGATAGCAGCACAACTAATGCCGAGCCAAGTGGTGATTTTAGATGCGACTTGGCAGGAGGCGCGTAAGATGCTGCGCCAGAGCCCCTATCTTAAAACGGCTGCACGAGTCAGTTTGCCGCCACTTATGCCTGAATCCGCCTTTATATTGCGGCGTAATCAGCAAGAAGGAGGCTTGTGCACTGCAGAATGCATTATTGCGCTTTGGCGCCAGTGTGGCAGAGCAGAACAAGCGACGCTATTAGCGTCGCTATTTATTGAATTGAATAGCCGTACTTGATTGCGATGTTTGAGAGAGCGTTCGAGGAAGTGCTTGAATAGATAATTAACGACTTTTAGCTTTGACCCATAGATAAATCACTGTCAGTTAAATAACAGTCAGATAAATACACAGAAAGTGACTCATGGCACCGCCAAGCACAAACAAATGCCAAATGGCATGGTTAAATGGAATGCGTTTCCCGACGTAGAACACAACACCTAAAGTGTAAAATAACCCACCTAAGATCAATAGATTAAACCCTACCTCTGACATCGCCGCCGTTAAATCGCCCATCACAGTGACACATAGCCAGCCCATAGCGAGATACAAGACTAAGCTTAACTTTTTGAATTTGTGAATAAACAGTGTCTTAAATAGGATCCCACCAATTGCAAGCGACCAAATGGCCGTTAAAATCACTACCGATTGTGTCCCCTGTAGGCTTATCAGCATCAAAGGTGTGTAAGTCCCTGCAATTAAACAGTAAATAGCGCAGTGATCGGCGATCTTCAGTTTATGTTTCCAGCCTGAATGGCTAACACTGTGATATAACGTCGAGCATAGGAAAAGCACTATGATGCTCGCACCATAAATGGTTACGCCCGTAAGTTGAATTGGCGTTAGGTGATCTTGACCTTTAAGCAACATGAGGACCAATGCCACGATCCCCGCAATGACACCTAGGCCATGGGATACACTGTTAGCGATCTCTTCTTTGATACTATATGGTCCAGATTTTACCGGGTTTTTAACTGTATTTGGCTGTTCGATAACACTTTCACTCGACATGGTAGGTACACACTCGTAAACGATAATGACTGAGTCTATCAGTTAGAAAAATAAATCACCATATTTAAGCGTACACTTGTAAGCTTAAATTTATGGTTGGCTTCTATTTTTCATCTTTTAGATTTTTAACGCCGTCTTGCACTCCCATCAGTGCATCGCATTGATGATGCTACTCGCTTCAAGACGTGAGATTTAACATTCAATTTAGCGCGATTATGATCCCAATTCCCAGCCTTATTTGTCTTAACTGGCAAGTGACTTATCAAGCACTGGCGTAAAGTACTGTGCTTGTCGCGTGTTGTATTCGCGTTGAACTTTGCTCTGTTTGCCTCCTCTAATCTGCGTTGAGCACTCGTAAGTAAATGCAATTATTGGGTAATTCGCTTTCAATATTCACCAACCCGATATTGGATTGATATTGAATTAGAGTGCAATCGTTCCACGTTAAGCATCATTGAAATCAATGGATACTATACAAAACCTAAGGATGGATTTTGCCTTTTCAACATCAACCCAAGGCCGCGCCTTTATTGACAGCATCTCCTACAGCGATAGCGATTGGAGATGATGCTGATAGTGCTTTGCTGATTTCGGCCACATCGCCAGAAGGTGAGACTTTTATCGCATTTGATCATCACCTCGGTGAACTGGATGCTGCTCAAACGCCTGTTTTTACCACTAATGCGGAGACATTAGCGTTCAATAGCGATGCAGATCATTCAGCCTCTAAGCATGACACCCAAGCTATAGACCAAGAGCAAGCCCAAGATTTGGTACTGCAAGAAATCCGTGCTGAATATCAACATCAACATCAACATAAATTGGTTCCTGAGTCTGAATCTAAACCTGAACTGTCTGGGACGATACAAACTAGTGCTCAGGGATTGGGTACGGGATCAGTTTTGCGTGCTCGTCAGCCGTATTTCAAAGGATTCAGTTTGTTATTTTTTGTGCTCTTAGTGCATGCGTGTTTATTTTTACTTATCTGCATTTTGTGGCGCCCGCAGTTAAATCCCTTTGGATTGAAGGAAATAGAAAGCCGTGGCCCTAAAGTGACAGCGATCAAGGCTTACTTTATTTATGCTCCCGCGGTAGAGAAAGCCGAAACCTCGGAGTCCAAAACTGAGATCAAGGCCGAGGATAAGACTGAAGCGATAAGTTCTGTTACGCCTACAATTGTTCCCACACCTCAAACTCAAGTGAAGCCTCTGCCAATACTTGAAAAGGTCATGCCTGAAACAATAGCACCCGAAAAGGCCGTCTCTGAAAAAGTAGAGTCGGAAAAAGTGAAGCCGGATACAGTTAAACCGGACATCACTCAATCGAGCCAATCTCAATTAAAGAAAACTCAATCAATTGCCCCAAGTGAAGTTCAACCCACTGAAGCGATGGCAAAAAAAACAACGAATACCTTGGATACCTCAGAATTAAAGCCGCAGCTTGGTGCTAAGAGTTCGCCCGCAGCAGAAGGTGAGAGCACAATAGCGACAAGCTCAAGCATGAGTTTATTCACCCAGCAATATTTTGAACGTCAGCGCGAGCAAGCGCTCGATGATCTCGTCATTGAACAGGCCGATAAGTTCACCCGGAAATCGAATATGAGTGAAATGAGCCCTGAGATGGAGGTGTTATTTGTCCCTAACGCCGATGATTTCGGTGGCACAACGAGCCAAGATTTACCCTTAGATCCAAATCGTATTGTGCGTAAAGGGGATACTTGTTATCGCGTGGTACAAGTCGGCACTCAAGTTAATCCTAACGCCGAAAATTTAGGTTTTCCCATTAACTGCAGTGGCAAAAAAATCAATCAAGCTATTGATGATGCCATTCAATCTCGATTAAATAAAATGATGCTCAAACCCCATCAATAGCTGCTTTCTTTTATGATCTATTTTCATGCTAATTATAGATTTTTTAGTTTCATTTTATTTAATAAATTAAAAACAATTAATTATGAATCTTTATTTTGGATTGGTGGTTAAGATTTTTAATTGCTTTTTTCCTTGTTTGTTGCTGCCGCTTCTGTCTATACTGCGCACTCATCTTGTCGGAGTGCCTCTTGGCTGAGACCGTTTATTCGGGATCCGTTGAACCTGATCAGGTTAAAACCTGCGAAGGAAACAAGCGTAATAACACACATTAAATCGCCAAAATAGACGGCTTGAACACCTGTTAACTCAGCAGTGTTTTAAGCCTTAATGTTTAGATTTAATTGTTATTGAGCAGGGTAACTCAATTTTTGAAGCCAGTGTTGGCCACAAAAGTTGATTACCATGTCCAGCTATCAACAACCCAATTCTCCAGACAAGCAACTCCATTTTTTAACGTGAGATTGCTTATGTCCAGTTCAAACCCAAACCCAGCTGTAGCTGTAGCTGCCAGTGCGATAGAAATCACAGCGCTAGAATCGACAATCCCTAATAAATCGACTGAGTCTAGTCAATCAATCGTGCCTAAGGCGCCGAGTCGCCGCGAAACCCGTGCGCAGGCCCAAGCCTTTATCGATACGCTAGCGCCACTGCAACATCCTAATTCACAAAAGATTTATCTCGAGGGTTCCAGTGCCGATATTCGCGTTGGCATGCGGCAAATTCTGCAGACTGACACCCTGGTCGGCGGCACAGATGATGCGCCCATCATGGAAAAAAATCCGCCAATCCGCGTGTACGATTGCGCCGGACCTTATTCCGATCCTGAGGCCGACATCAATGTGCGTCTAGGCCTTGGTAAATTAAGACAAAACTGGATCCTAGCCCGCAACGACACAGAGCAATTATCCTGCGCGACCTCAGACTTTACCCAACAAAGACTCGCCGACGACGGTTTAGATCATCTGCGTTTTGAGGCAGGCTCGAGTGCCATTGTCCGCCCACGCAGAGCGCTGCAGGGCAAACGAGTCAGTCAATTACACTATGCCCGTCAAGGGATTATCACGCCAGAAATGGAATATGTGGCGATCCGCGAGAACATGGCACTTGCCGAAGTACAGGATGAAATCCTCAATCGTAAAGCCAAGGGCGAAGCCTTTGGTGCCTTAGTCGGCGAACCGATTACCGCCGAATTTGTCCGCGCTGAAGTCGCCCGTGGCCGCGCGATTATTCCGCTGAATATTAACCATCCCGAAGCCGAACCTATGATCATCGGGCGTAACTTTCTGGTGAAAGTGAACGCCAATATCGGTAACTCGGCGGTGACCTCTTCCATCGAGGAGGAAGTGGAAAAGCTCGTCTGGTCTACCCGTTGGGGCGCAGATACGGTAATGGATTTATCCACAGGTCGTTATATCCACGAAACCCGCGAGTGGATCATCCGTAACTCGCCAGTGCCCATTGGCACAGTGCCGATTTATCAAGCGCTGGAGAAAGTGAACGGCGTGGCAGAGGATTTAACGTGGGAAGTGTTCCGCGATACCTTAATTGAACAAGCTGAGCAAGGTGTTGATTACTTTACGATTCATGCTGGTGTACTGCTACGTTATGTGCCGATGACGGCTAAACGCGTTACTGGGATCGTTTCCCGCGGCGGTTCAATCATGGCCAAATGGTGCTTGAGCCATCATAAGGAAAACTTCCTCTACAGCCATTTTCGTGAGATCTGTGAGCTTTGCGTCGCCTACGATGTATCCCTGTCTTTAGGTGATGGTATGCGTCCAGGCTCAATTGCCGACGCTAATGATGCAGCCCAGTTTGCAGAGCTTGAAACCTTAGGTGAGCTAGTCAAAATCGCATGGGAATACGACGTACAAACCATTATCGAAGGGCCGGGACATATCCCGATGCAGCTCATTAAAGAGAACATGGACAAGCAGTTAGCTCACTGCGATGAAGCGCCGTTTTACACCCTTGGCCCGCAAATCACCGATATCGCACCTGGGTATGATCATTTCACCTCCGGCATAGGCGCGGCCATGATCGCTTGGTACGGCTGCGCTATGTTGTGTTATGTCACGCCAAAAGAACACTTAGGGTTACCGAATAAACAAGATGTTAAGCAAGGTTTGATTGCTTACAAGATTGCAGCCCACGCCGCCGATGTGGCCAAAGGTCATCCGAGTGCGCAAATTCGTGATAATGCGCTGGCAAAGGCGCGATTCGAATTCCGCTGGGAAGATCAATATAACTTAGGACTCGATCCTGAAACCGCGCGTGCTTATCACGATGAATCTTTACCGCAGGAATCCGCTAAAGTCGCGCATTTTTGCTCTATGTGCGGCCCTAAATTTTGTTCGATGAAAATCACCCAAGATGTGCGCGCCTATGCCGCTGGCTTAGAGGCGGCACAAGCGAAAGCGGAGCAAGTTGAAGCGGCTGCCCAAGCCATGCAAGTCACAATCAAGACGCCGCAGGATTTGGAAGCGGCAATGGCGCTAAAATCGGCACAATTTGCTGCCTCGGGCGCCGAGATCTATCACGTGAAAGACAAGCTTGTCGCCGAAGCTGAGGAAGCCTAATTATGCTGGGTATTCATGGGGGGAAATTGCCCATGAGTACCGAGCGTCCCGCGTTTGTTTGGACCATAGCCGGTTCAGACAGTGGCGGCGGTGCCGGTATTCAGGCGGACTTGGCAACGATTCAGGATTTGGGCTGTCACGGTTGCAGCGTGATCACCACAGTGACGGCGCAAAGCTCAGTGGCGGTCACTTTAGTCGAGCCCGTGTCAGCTGCGATGTTAATGGCTCAGTTGACCACTTTACTGTCAGATTTGCCACCCAAAGCAATCAAAATCGGCTTACTGGCAGATCAAACTCAAGTGGCATTGCTGGCAGATTGGATCGTGAGTTTTAAAATCCACTATCCATCTGTGCCTGTGATTGTCGATCCTGTGATGGTTGCCAGTTGTGGCGATGCATTAGCAGCAGATAACTGTCAGGATATAAAAAGTACGGCCAAATCAGCCTTAGATTTTAATCCTTTCAAAGGCTTAATCGAACTTATCACGCCCAATGTGCTTGAACTTGGGCGGTTAACTCACAGTGATGTTTCAACGAAAGCACAATTCGCTGCTGCAGCACAGGCTTTATCCCAGAGTCTTGATTGCAGTGTGCTCGCTAAAGGGGGCGATGTGAGCTTTGGCAGCACTGATATTCTTGATGATACTCATGCTCAAACTCAGGCTAACATTCATGTTAGCACTCTCGATAGCAACGGCTGGAATTTTGAGCTTGCCGAGGATTATCTGGTTTGCCATCAAGTACGCGCTAGCTCTGAGCTGCATCAAAATGGGCGTTTCTGGTTGGCAAGCCCGCGGGTTAATACCCGTCATAACCATGGTAGCGGCTGTACTTTGTCATCGGCCATTGCCGCCGTGTTAGCGCAGGGTTTTGTATTGCAAGATGCGGTGGTTGTTGCAAAAGCCTATGTGAGTCAAGGCTTAAGCTCGGCGATTGGTTTAGGGCAAGGTCCAGGGCCGTTGGCCCGTACGGGGTGGCCCAATGACTTGTCCCGCTATGCCAAGATAAATCTGTGTGATGGCAATTTTATAAGTCATCACCTCAATCAACATCTTGATGTTAGAAGTGATTTAGTTGCAACAGTTTTATCTGCAACAGATCAGGCAACCGCTCAGGTAAGAATAGTCTCGACGCCACCTCAAAATATTTTATCCCACGGTTTTAAAGTGCTCGATGCCGATCTTGGTGTTTATCCCGTGGTGAGTGACTTAATCATGCTGGAAAGTTTGTTAGTTGCGGGTGTTAAAACCGTGCAGTTACGGATAAAAACCGATACCAGCGGGTCAACTGCTGCAGGGTTAGCAGGATACCAGCGAGATAAATCTGCGCTAGGCAAGTCTGAGTCAGGTAAATTTGAGTTGGTTGGCTCTGAATTAGAGGCAAAAATTCAAACGGCCATTGCCTTAGGCAAGCATTTTAATGCGCAGCTTTTTATCAATGATCACTGGCAGTTAGCGATAAAATACCATGCCTTTGGGGTACATTTAGGCCAAGAAGATCTCGCCGTTACCGACTTAGCGGCCATTCAAGCCGCGGGACTCGCGTTAGGTCTATCCAGCCACAGTTATTTCGAGTTGCTATTGGCGCATCAATACTCGCCATCCTACATAGCGCTTGGGCATATATTCCCAACCACGACGAAGCAAATGCCTTCTGCGCCCCAAGGGCTCGCAAAACTTAAGCACTATGTGGCGTTACTCCAAGACCATTATCCCTTGGTCGCCATTGGCGGCATCGACTTAGATAATCTGTCAAAGGTGAAAGCTACTGGGGTAGGCAATATTGCTGTGGTGCGCGCAATAACGAAAGCTAAGGATCCGTTAGCAGCGTTCGCAGAGCTGAGCCAAGCTTGGGAGCAATGTAGCTTGTCTGAAGAACTGGCTGTAAAGCATAAGTTGGTTGCAAAGCATGAGTAAAAAACCACCGCTTTCTCACGCAGACGTTCTCAGCGACGGAACACAAAGCGTTCATACACTCAGTGATGCTGATTTCATCCGCTATTCTCGGCAAGTCTTATTGCCAGAAGTCGGTGAGGCAGGGCAATTACAACTGGCCGACGCCAGCGTTGTTATTGTAGGGCTTGGCGGTTTAGGGCAATTGGCGGCGCAATATCTGGCCTGTGCAGGTATTGGTCGCTTGACCTTAATCGACATGGATAAGGTTGAAGTTTCGAATCTACCAAGACAATTGCTATTCAACGATGCCGACATTGGCCTCAATAAGGCGCGAGTTGCCAAGCAAAAGCTTAATCGTTTAGCGCCGCAGTGCACTGTTACTGCCCATGAAACAGTATTTAGTGCTGAGACATCAGCTCATCACTTCGCTGAGGTTTTACAATTAAAACAACAGGGTAAAAGAGTACTTGTACTTGACTGCACAGATAATTTTGCGACTCGCCAATCCATTAATCGCTGCTGTATCGAAGCGGCTTTACCTTTAGTCAGCGCGTCAATCGCAGCATTTAGCGGTCAATTGTTTGCGGTCGATCAAATGCAGCTCCCCTCTGGCGGTTGCTATCACTGTATTTTCCCCGCACAGACGAGAGTGTCGCAGAGCTGCAGTACCCAAGGTGTACTCGGCCCCAGCGTAGGCGTGATGGCGTCAATGCAATCTTTGGTGGCAATGCAACTCTTGCTGAGTGTGGACAGCGGTTGTGATGAACCGAAAAATGCCTTGTTGGGGCGTTTTTGGCGCTTTAACGCTAAATCACTTGCGTGGACTGCTGCTGTATTAACGCGGGATCCCCACTGTGACGTGTGTGGTCCCAAAGGGGCTTATCTATCATCAAATAAAGATAGTCTTGAGGTTTGATATGATTTTAATTCACATAAACAATATCCCGCAGTCGTTATCTGAACCGACGTCACTCGCGGCTGTGATCCTCGCACAAAATATTGCCCTCGATTCAGTTGCTATCGTGTTGAATGCTGAGGTCGTTCCGCGCAATCGCTGGCAATCTATTCTCTGCCAACATGAAGATAAATTAGAACTTTTCTCAGCTGTAGCGGGAGGCTAGTATGTTAAAGATTGCTGATGTGGAATTTGAGTCGCGTTTATTTACCGGGACGGGAAAATTCAGTAATAGCCAAGTGATGATCGAGGCGATAATGGCTTCAAAATCGCAGTTAGTGACAGTTGCGATGAAAAGAATTGATTTTAAAATGGGGCTTGATGATTTACTCACGCCGTTACGTCAAGCGGGTGTCCGGCTATTGCCTAACACTTCGGGGGCGAGAAACGCCAAGGAAGCGGTGTTTGCGGCTGAGCTTGCCCGTGAAATGCTGGGAACTCATTGGATTAAGCTCGAAATCCACCCCGATCCTAAGTACCTGATGCCCGATGCAATTGAAACCTTAGCAGCGGCCAAGATTCTCTGTGATAAAGGCTTTATCGTGTTGCCCTACGTGCATGCCGATCCTGTGCTGTGCCGTCGTTTGGAAGAAGTGGGCTGCGCTGCTGTTATGCCACTGGCGAGTCCGATTGGCAGTAATCAAGGTTTAGTCACTGAAAGCTTTTTAAAAATCATCATAGAGCAGGCGCGGGTGCCAGTGGTGATTGACGCTGGCATTGGCGCACCTTCACAGGCTGCGCGGGCAATGGAGCTGGGCGCCGATGCGGTGCTCGTCAACACCGCCATCGCCAGCAGTGCGTCGCCGATAGTGATGGCCGAGTGCTTTAAAGAGGCGGTGCAATGCGGCAGACGGGCCTTTGAAGCTGGGCTTGGCCGAGTACAAACGGGCGCGGTACAGACCAGTCCTCTGACAGGATTTTTAAATCAATGAGTTTTGTAGCGGAATTTGCCAACATCCCACGGGATAAACTGTTACTCGATTTGTATTCTTGCACAGCCCAAGATGTCGAGCGGGCGTTAGTGAGTCCAGCAGGGGATTTGCGCAGCTTACTGGCCTTGTTATCACCTGCGGCGGAACCTTATATCGAAACCATGGCGCAGCACTCTGCGGCGCTTACGCGGCAGCGATTTGGCGCGAATCTGGGCATGTATTTACCGCTATACGTCTCGAATCTGTGCGCTAATGATTGTGATTACTGTGGCTTTAGCATGAGTAACAAACTCAAACGCAAGACCTTGAATGAGCTGGAGTTGATGGCTGAAATAGCCATTATCAAAGATAGGGGCTTCGATTCTATTTTACTGGTGTCAGGTGAGCATGAAACTAAGGTTGGTATCGATTATTTCAAGCAAATGTTGCCTCTGGTAAAGCAGCAATTTAGCCATTTGGCGATGGAGGTTCAGCCCATGAGTGAGGACCATTATCGCCAGTTAGTCGCGCTAGGTTTAGATGCTGTGATGATTTATCAGGAGACCTATCAGCCCGAGACTTATGCTCGTCACCATTCCCGAGGTAAAAAAATGGATTTTGCCTATCGCTTAGCAACACCGGATAGAGTTGCGGCGGCGGGGGTCGATAAAATTGGTCTTGGGGTATTACTGGGGCTGGATGATTGGCGTTTAGATGCGTTAATGATGGGATATCATCTTGACTATTTAGAGCGTCGCTATTGGCGCATTCGCTTTAGTATTTCGCTGCCAAGGTTAAGGCCTTGTACTGGCGGGATCACCCCAAAAGTTATGCTATCGGATTTAGGTTTAGTGCAAATGATTTGTGCATTTAGACTTTTTAATCATCAGCTTGATATCAGTATGTCGACAAGGGAAAGCCCTGAGCTGAGGGATAATCTTTTGCCACTTGGAATTACTCAAATCAGTGCGGGTAGTTCGACACAACCGGGCGGCTATCAAGCACCCGACAGTCAACTCGATCAATTTGAGATAAGCGATGATCGCAGCGTTGAGCAAGTCATCGAACAGATGCAACGGCAGGGTTTTAATCCCGTATTTAAGGATTGGGAAGCCAATTGGATCACAGGATAAATAAGACCGTAAATAAATGGTGAGAATGCGGATAAAACCTGTACTTTTGCAGGTAGTTGGTCAATAATTGACCCATTAATCACAGCGTGCAGGAATACCGTTATGCAAATCCAATCTGCTTATTCATCCGGTCTGCAAGGCTTGCAAAGTGCTCAATCTGGGCTCACTCAAGCAACAATAGATGTGGCTAAACCTACACCGACTCAAAGTGCGGCTCCGGCTGAATCTACAAGAGATGTTGCGCAGCCTGATAAAACCTCGGCATTACTTAACGCTAATGAGTCATTAAGACAAGGGGAAGCGTCAACAGAAGTGATTGAAACTGATTCTGAAACGATAGGTTCGATCATTAATATTAAGGTGTAAATATCATGTCGGTTGTGGCGCTATCACCTAAGGTTGGAGCGTCATCCTCTTCATTTTCGGCACATGATAAGATGCTCAGCTCGAATCTAAGCCAGAGTCACGCTAATAGCACTTATCAAGGAGCCCGCGCTCACACTGCAGGCTCCGCAAAAATTGAAGCGAGTGGTGTCCATGAACTACAGGTTACTGGAACTTCATTTGCTCCAGTTCAAGCCACGCCTATTACTTCATTAGCTGCTAACGTTTCCCAATCTCTCCACTCATCACCAAATGTGTCTTTTGCAGCTTCTAGTGCTGTTTCATCAACTGCTGCATCTGTACTTCCTGTACTGAATGGTGCAAGCCAAGCACTCGAGGTCGCTCCTTTTTCCGTACCAACGCCAAGGAGCAATCCTCAGGTAAATACGTTAAATGATCGAGCTAGCTTACATGCCGATGCGAGTTTTAGTTTGTTAACAGGACCAAGATCCATTTCTGGTGTACGCGGGGGACAGATTGCGGCACCTATTTCTACTCAGGTATTTTCGCCCGTCGCGGGTACGAGTAATAGCGGACTTGGGGTAAATTCCTTGGCTACAATAAGTCCAAATCTCAGTGTAACGAGCAATATTCCCGTTGATATTTTTACGCCTCTGAGTCCATCAATTGGCACTAAGGGTACTGATATTCCTGCTTTCAATCCATCTAGCACGGGTGATGTTTCTCCAATAATGCCTGATTTAGCGGCAGTGTTTGGGCCACAAACTGTCTTTACTGGAGCTGCGTTAGTTGATCCCACTACGTCCGATTCTGCAATTAACAGTTCTGTAAATAAGAGTGTAGCAACGAGTGCAGGGCCTGTTGGTCAGTCAAACTCTGCGCAAGCCGTAGATCAATCCGCTAGCAATGATGTTGCTCAACCGACTGTGTTAGAACAATTTACTCAAGTTTTTGGTGAAGCTCAGGCTCAAGCTAGTCCTGTAGATGTTCCTGCGACAGCGTCTAACCCAGATGATAGTCAACAAGTCTTAGCTGCTGTCTTTGCTCCAAATGATAATCAGCTTGAAAAGCAAGTACAGGAAGAAGAATCGCAGAAACAGCAAATAGCAGCAGCGGAAGAGGCAAAGCAGCAATCACTGGTTCAACAGGCTCAAGAACAAGAGATACAAGCCCAAGAAAAAGTGCAGGCTCAACAGCAACAGCAAGTCAATGAACTTAAAACTCGAGATTCAGAGGTTAAAGCCCATGAGCATGCCCACGCAACCGTCGGAGGACAATACGCTCAGAGCCCGAGTTTTAAGTATGAAAAGGGTGCTGATGGCCAACGTTACGCCACCGATGGCGAAGTGCAGATTGATGTCTCTCCAGTGGGAGGCGACCCGCTTGCAACGATAAACAAAATGAAGCAAGTTTATGCCGCAGCAATGGCTCCTGTTGACCCGTCATCAGCGGATATCCGTGTTGCCGCGGAAGCCTTGCAAAAAATGAATGAAGCTAAAGTGATGCTGGCAGAGGAGCGACAAAAACAAATTGTTGACTTGCAAACGGCTCAAACATTAATAGACGCAGATGCACAAATAAAAGGGTTGCCACCGTTAGAAAAACATACACCTGTAGTGACGGGAGACGTTGATGAGTCAGGTAATATTGCTCAGCCCCAAGAGGCTGTATTCACCCCCGCCTCTACTGCGCTTGATAAGCTAAAACAAGCGATCGAGGCGCAAACGGCCAATACGAGAGTCATTGATACGGGTTCGAAAACCTCTTCTGATATCAGTGACTCAGTCACTACATCGACCACAGTGGAAACGATTGAGCCACCGACCGCAACTTTAGCATTTGGAGATGCTTCAACTTCAGCGGATTTAGCGACGGGTTTTATCTCAAGATCCGATAGTGCTGCAAGCCGTTATTATGTCGCGGTTGCACAAGCCAGTGCTGGGCCTTCAGCTCGTGTCGATATGACGTCGCAAGCCAATATTCTGCCTTCTTATCTGGCATCTCCAAATGAGCTCCCTAGCAATTTGCAATCTACGGATGTTTTGTCCGCAAACAATGTAAATGAGCAGTCTTCAAATATCAGTGCTAGCGCGAATACGAATGTGTCTTTGCAGAGCGAGTTATATGTGGAGGATGACCTCTTGCAGGAGACGGGATTTATTCAGCCGCAATATTTGGGTTATCAACAAGCGCGCTATGTCGACTTTAGTGTGTAAGATTAGGCTTTAACTATTCCCATCATTCGCTGTTCATCATCTTTTTCGAAACAACCTCTCAGTACCACTAAGAACTAAGCATTTAATCAGCAGTTAGCATTTATCGTTTTGCTCACTCGAATTGATAACTCGTTTGGTATCTTGCTGTTAATGACTATTCGTCGTTTCAATTCCGTGCTGTTTTAAAATCAAGGAAGCAAGCAGTTTTGATGCAGGCCCTTGTTGATCCCTATTAGGGATAACTAAGCTCAACATGATGCGACGTTTTTGGCTACCCTCAAGATGTAAACGTACTAGATTACCCGAAGCCAATTCTTCTTGGACTAAGAAAGAGGGGATCCAACAGAAACCAATACCTTGATTTAAAATGACTTTAGCTTCATGGAAGTTAGAGACTGTCCAGCGCTGCTCAGCTTTGAGCCAGCCGATATCAATGTTGGATTGCACTCCAGTATCTTTAATCACTAACTGTAAATATTGTGCCAGTAGTTTATCGTCTTCAATTGTGCCTAAGTCAGCGAGTGGATGATTTGGATGACAGACGAGGTAGAGTTCTTGTTCACATAAGGGTTCGGATAAATACCCTTTAGGCGGCACCCCTGCACAGATAGCAATATCGACTTTACTCTGCTGAATGAGCTCTTGAGTGCCGGTGATCACTGAGTCCAGCATGATGATTCGAGTGCCACGACTGTGGGGCAGAAACGCATTGAGGGCACACACTAAGCTTTCCATCGGATAGATAATTTCACGGGCAATCGTGAGTGTTGGCTCCCACCCTTGTTCAAGATTACTCGCAAGTTGTTCTAACTCGTTGACGGCTTGGGTGACATGCCGTGAGCGGCGCAGCAGCACTTCGCCCTGCGGGGTGAGATAGGCTTTACGGCCTTTGACTTCGAGTAGCTCGATACCTAATTGATGCTGTAATTTGGCAACGGCATGGTTAAGTGACGATTGACTCTTGTTGAGTTTTTCGGCCGCTTGGGCATAGCCGCCAAAATCGACCACCGCTTGCAAAATACGCCATTGTTCTAAGGTAGATTTAGCTCGAGTCATTATAATCTCAAAAAAACGATAGATTGAGGCTTATAGTGGCCACTTCTTACGACTTTTTCAATTAAATATCATAGAGTCAGTCATTCCCACGACATATAGATAGTTATGTCGCGCTAAGTTATTGAGGGGATAGAGAGGCTAATCATGACGATTTTCAGTGTTTGCACCCGAGCGAGTCACAAACACATCCTAAGCATTCACACTTAAAACGCACAAGAACCTGTTGCGTCGAAAGCTTGATTGTTGGAATTGTCAGCATGTTCTGAAGCGGCGCTATTTGAAATTCTTTGGATCAGCGCAGCACTATCAACGGGGGCGCCAATGACCACTTTTAATTGGTCACTTAAGCTCAAAGCGTCTTCATTGATGACTAATACATTGAATAATTTGAGTTTGTCTCGGCAGTTGAATGTGGATTGATCTATCAGCCTAGCTAGCGATGCTTGCCAGAGTGATTGGTAGTAGAGCGGTCCTTCGTTGGCGATAGCATTGAAGCTGTAAGGATAATCCTGTGTTTGTGGCCAGTCTTGGCCAAAGCTCGCATTAAACTCCGCACCGAGATCGGGGTAGACTTGTGCACTTGAGTTTTGGTAAAAGTTGACTGCAACCTTAGCGCGAAAGACTTTAAGCTGCTTCGAATAAGCTTTAGCCAGTGTTTCACGCTCCTGTAAATAGGTGTGCTCAAATTGCGGAAATAGTTGATGGCGTAGCACTTCAGCTAACCAGAGGCTCGCCACAAAATAGCTATCTTGACTCTGTCCCATGGCATTGTTGAGGTAGAAATGACTCGCTTTAGCAAGGGAAGTGACAGCCTCTGCGATGGATTCGGTTAATTGCTCAATGTCTTTGTAGTTACTCAGCTGTGGTTTGAGATCCAACGCTTGTTGTCCAAATTGCTGGCCGAGTACACTTTGACGCAATGTCTGCTGTTGACTACCTTGCTGTGGATTTGGGTTATACGCCACATAGATTTCACCTAACAATCTTTGCTGGTGGTAGACCCTGACGATATGTGGCCGATTGGGATCGGCAGGTATTTTATCGACCTTAGCGGTTTCTATGGTCTCAAAGTGTAAACCAAACACTTGCAGATAAGTAAAGCTGCGACTCAAGACGTCAGAAGTTTGCCATGTCGGCCCCTTGGCTGATGCTTGTTGTGACAGGGTTCGTCCAATATCCCAGGGAGCCACTTGCAGATCTTGGGTTTGGCTATCAAGAAAAGCTTTGACTAATTCAGGGGACGATAACTGCTGCGAACTAAGCACTAATGCGCTGTAATCGGTAAAGCCTGCAGCAGTGGCGGCTTGTTGGCGCTGCTCAGCAATTCGCTCTAATGCCGTTTGATTGGTTTCACTGGCTCTGACTTGGTAGGCCTGCCATACATTTTGGCGACATACGGCGTTTTCCTGCGTCAGTAAGTAACTGACGATAGTGCCAGAAAAGTCGCTCTGCTTTGAATTGTCGGGCTTCGGCTCATCACTTTTATCACCTTTTTTATGCAGATGATGTTGCTGCTGAGTCGCTTCGGGTTGGCATTGGCTGTCATTGAAGGCAAGATTAAATTGCTGGCTGCCTAACCCTTGGCCTATGCTGGCTTGCGCTGTATGTAATTTCGCTTTTTCCTCGGCGCTCCAATGCTGTTGTAGTAACTGTTTAAGCTGTTGGCTCAGCAGTATTTGTTCTGCATTGCCTTGGGCTAAGGCGTAGGCGAGTTGGCTCAATTCAGTTTGGCTGAGAAGTTGCGATAGGGTGTCGGCGAGGTGTAACTGGCATTGCAGTAAACCTTCGCGTTCTTCACTCGCTAAGCTAAACCCACGGTAATAGTTGAGCCTATCGTTGATATTATTAAGCCCTAACATCTGTTGCTCAAAAATAAGCGCGCGCTGGGCCAAGGTTAATTCAGACGCAGTTAAACGTGCATTGGCGAACACAGTCGCGAGATCAATACTTGGCAAACGCAGGCATTGTTCAACTAAGAGGGGAACAGGGCTTGGCGCCGCATAGGCGGCATTCGTAATATAAAGGCTTAAGCCAAACAGGCTAACCAGAAAAGTGGGTTTTAACATGGGTTATGTGTTCTGCATCTGTGATGGAATGAGTTAACTTTGACTTAGTATCTAATTGAGTTAGCTTCAAGTCATTGTTATGCATGAAACCCTGTTCTGTTCTGGATGTCAACGATAAGGGTGGGAGTCGCAAATGTATTGCTATTCAAGGAAGGAGTTACACTGAGCTGCTGAACACCTACAGATTCCAGATGTACTAGAGGAATGGTGATCTTTCGGCTTTTGATATCAGCCATTACCAACTCAAACCTTGAGGACGCAATGACTGATATTCGCTTACTTCAGACTGAAAAGGTTAATTTAAATCCTGATTAGGTTGATTTTTCACTGCGATAATCGTGGCGCGTTTGGGCGCAGGATAACCTTCAACCGTTTTGGTGATGTCGTTAGGATCTAGGTATTCAACCAGTGATTCGTTGAGCATCCAGTCGGTACGGCGTTGCTCGGCAAGGGCTGTGACATCGGTATCGACACAACGGATATCAGTGAAATCACACTTCTTTAACCAGAGCATGAGCGCGGCAACGGATGGAATGAACCATACATTATTCATTTTGCCATATCTATCTTGAGGCACGAGTACGGCACTTTCGTCGCCATCTATCACCAAGGTTTCTAGCACGAGCTCACCACCGGTGCGCAATTGATCACGCAGCTGTAACAAGTGATCGATAGGCGAACGTCTGTGATATAAAACACCCATGGAGAAAACTGTGTCGAATGCATCGAGCGGTGGCAGCTCTTCAATGCCAAGAGGCAACAAGTGCACAGGATGATGTGTGCCCGCTAAACGTTTGACGGCTTCAAACTGACATAAAAACAATGGCGAAGGGTCGATACCGACGACACGTTTGGCACCTGAGCCCAACATGCGCCACATGTGATAACCACTGCCACAACCGACATCGAGCACAGTGCGGTTTTTAAGCGGCGAAATATGTTGCTTAACGCGGTCCCATTTCCAGTCACTGCGCCATTCGGTATCGATATGTATGCCATGAATGTGGAAGGGGCCTTTACGCCATGGCATAAATAGACGCAGCAGGTTTTCAAGCTTCTCTTTTTCGCCTGGGCTAAGTTGCTCGCCGCTACCGACGGTCACGCTATCAACAAAATCCACTTGGTCGGGTGCTGGATAGTGCAGCTTGTTGAGCACTTTTTCCCACTTTGGCAGGTTGCCGTGTTTATGATCTCGTTGCCACTTGCCTAAAATGCTCGGCAGGGTTTCGAGCCAGTGCTGTAGATTCGAATCGGCGATTTGTTGGTAAAACGAGCTAAAGCTGATCACTTGATGGCCACCATAGAAGCAAAGTTAAAGCATTGGAACCAGAGACTAAAGTGACTAAAGCCTTGGCTGGTGAGTCGTTGTTGATGCGTGGTTAAGGTGTCTGGCTTCATGACATTTTCCAGCGCACTGCGTTTTTGGCTGATCTCAAGTTCGCTGTAACCATTAGCGCGTTTAAAGTCCAAATGTTGCTCTTCCAATAGAGTTTGGATAGGAGCATCTTCGAAGCGAATTTTTTCTGACAGTACTAATATCCCGCCAGGATTCAGACCTTGATAAATCTTGGCTATCAGGGTTTCTCTGTCTTCTGGCGGTAAAAACTGCAATGTAAAGTTGAGTACCACCAATGACGCATTTTGAATATCGATATCGCGAATATCACCGCAAACCAGATCGACATCCGTATCGCTGACATAGGCATTCAGGTTCTCTTGGCAGCGTGCGACCATAGATTCACTGTTATCTACAGCAATAATGCGACATTGGCGGCCTTGGATTTGGCGACGAATACTTAAGGTCGCGGCACCGAGTGAGCAACCCAAATCGTAAATTTGAGTATTTGGCATGACGAAACGATCTGCAAAATCGCCTATGGTATTGATAATTTGCGTATATCCAGGCACTGAGCGGCGGATCATGTCACTGAAGACGCCTGCTACACGGTTATCAAACTGGAAATCGCTAATATGCTCGCTCGCTTGAGCGTAGATAGTGTCTTGAGAAACGTTCATCTGAGATTTTTCATGGGAATTCAACTGCGCATTTTAACGAATCAGAGCGATTAGCAGCAAGTCTCATGCTAGTAATTTGCGATAAATTTTTGTCTAATACTTTATAGATAACAAAATCGTTACATGTACATCAAGTACTAAGGGCTCAACTTGAAGTTTGTGATCCACTTAATTGTGATCTTGTGCAGCTGTTTTTTGAGCATAACGGGGCAGGCAAGTCCGTTGTCCTCTGAGCCATTAATCATCGTTATGGGTGAGGATAGCTTTCCCTATCAATATGTCGACAACGATGGCGAGCCGACTGGATTACTGGTTGATTTATGGAAAGAGTGGGCTAAACAAAGCCATACCCAAGTGGTTTTTGTGGCGCGCCATTGGCATGAGTCCCTTGATCAACTGCGGCAAAGTAAGGCGCAAGTGCATATCGGCATGGGGAAAACCCCTGAGCGTGAGCAAGAGTTCGACTTTGCTGTGCCCATCGCCGATGTCGGTACATTTTTGTATTTGCATAAATCCCTGCAGGGCAAAAAATCCATCAAAGAACTGATCCCCTTTCAAATTGGTGTGGTAGCGGCTTCATCCCATGAAGCGGAATTACACCGTATCGAACCGCAGCTTGTGTTTAAACGCTACGAAAGTCGTGAGAAATTATTGGCAGGGGTCGCCGCGGGCGAGATCGTAGTCTTTGCGGGGTTAGAAGGCTATTTGAAAGATCCCGACTCATCCCAAGAGATTGCCGCAAACTTTCCCAATACTGCCCGCCTTCAAATTAAGGCGATGCAGTTTGTACCCGCAGTTCAAAAGGGCAATCTTGCATTAGTCGATAAAATCAATAAAGGTTTCACTGCGCTCGATGCGCACTTTATTCAGCAAACGGAGCGACGTTGGCTTGGCTATCAACGTCAACAAGCTGGACTCGTTATTTCGATGCAACTGGGCGTCGAGCCTTTTGTGGACTTAGGTGTCGATGGTTTACCCCATGGTTTGTATGTGGACATGTGGCAGCTTTGGTCTGAGAAAACGGGTATTGCCGTTGATTTTATTTCTGGTGATATGAACTCTAGCGTGGACGATGTTCGTCGTGGTCTCGCCGATGCCCATATAGGTTATCCTGAAAGTGATGATGTTAAAACGGGCCTTACTCAGGCTTGGCATTTATATACAGTGAAGAGTCGACTCTTTCTCTATCAGCAACAGTTAACCGATTTAGACAGCTTAAAAGGTAAACGTATTGGTGTGGTGCCGACAGCGCCTTATTTGGTGGATTTGCGTAAAGCATTACCCCAAGTGTCACTGCGTTATTACGACAGTATGGATGCCATGGTGGCGGGGGCGAGGTCTGGAGAAGTTGTCGGTTTTATCGCCGCGGGTGCATGGACATCCCATTATTTACTGCTCAATAAAGGCTGGTCTGACTTTAGCCAGTATCCTGATCTCGAATTTAGCACCAACATTTATGTGCTGACCCGTAGCGATGATGCTGGCCTTACACAGAGGATAGCCAATGGGTTTAACAGTATTAGCAATCAAGAATTTGCTGAGATTGAACATAAATGGATGCTCAATCCTAAAGATCATGTTTTTACCCAAGCTGAGCGCCATGTCAGCCTAAGCCCCGCAGAACAGGCCTATGTGGAAAGTGTAGGCGAACTCAAAGTCGGTTATTTAAAGCAATGGCCACCGATGGAGTTTATGGATGAACAGGGTGAGTTTGCGGGGATCAACAGCGATATCGTCAAATTGCTCAAGGAACAACTCAAACTTAAGCTCACGCCCGTTGCCTTTGATGATTGGCATTCGTTAATCGAGGCGTTGCAAAAGGGCGAGGTGAGTTTAGCCGGCAGTGTCGCGCAAACGGCGGAGCGCCAGCAGCGTTTAGCGTTTAGTGAAGCCTATTGGCCATCGCCGTGGGCCTTAGTGTCGCAACTGGAACAAGTCTCGGTTTTTAATATTGCTCAGCTTGCAGGGCAAAGGGTGGCTGTGGTTGAGGGATATCATTTGGTGGCGCAATTGATGAGTCTGGAGCCTTCGCTCAAGTTAGTCATAGTGCCAAATACGCAGGCCGGATTAGCGGCCGTGACGAATGGCAATGCGGATGTGTTTATCGATAAAGTGGTGACTTTAGCTTCTGAGCTTAAAACCAGCCACTATCCGACACTGAAAATGTCGCTGCTCAGTGATCTCGCCGATCAGCATAGTCATATTGGTGTTTATCCTCAATTTGCACCGCTGGTGCCGCTGATTAACAAAGCCTTAGCCTTGATTGACGCTCAACATCAGCAAAAAATATATACGCGCTGGGTGTCATTTTCTGTGGCGACAGAGAGTGCTAAATATCTGCAATGGCTGCGTTATATCGTATTTGGTGTGATAATTTTGTGCTTAGTGATGGTGGCGGTGTTGTTAGTGAATCGCCGCTTAAATCGTGAGATCACCCAGCGATTGGTGGCAGAGAAACGTTTGCTGCATGTGGCTAATCATGATGCTTTAACTCAGTTGCCCAATCGTGCCTTACTTGATGACAGACTAACCCAAGCTTTGCTATCTCATCGCAGAGAACAGGCACATTTCGCTTTGTTATTCATCGATCTCGATGGTTTTAAACAAATCAATGACCAACACGGTCATCCCATTGGCGATGAATTATTGGTACTGGTCGCCCAAAAGTTAACCAAGGTTATCCGTGGATCCGATACCGTTGCGCGATTTGGCGGCGATGAGTTTGTTATCCTGCTAAATCGTGTGCAAGATCTCGATGCAGTTACCCAAGTTGCTGATAATATTCTACAGGCACTGTCGAGCCCTTTGCTTATTCAAGGCGTCAGTGTCAGCATCGCCGTTAGTATCGGCGTGGTGATTTACCCCCGCGATGGTGACACCGCGATAGGTTTGTTGAAAAAAGCCGATCAGCTTATGTACCAAGCAAAAAGTAGCGGCGGGCGTTGTTATCGCTCAGCTTGATGTTTTTTTGAACGCTCATGCTCAGATAGTGCGTTCGCCTCTAGTCAAGGGCGTAAAACTGTTTGATACTTCACCGCCTAAGTGTGAAGTACTTTGGTAATCGGCATTATTTTACTATAATGCCGCTTTTATCTCGTTTTGATTATTTCCAAAGCACCGGTTTCCGGATAAAGGATAGAGTTAGATGCGCAGTCATTATTGTGGAGACGTCAATAAGTCTCACGTTGGACAAGAAGTTACCTTGGTAGGTTGGGTTAATCGTAGCCGTGATTTGGGTGGCGTTGTCTTTTTAGATTTAAGAGACAGAGAAGGTCTCATCCAAGTGGTCTATGATCCAGACTTACCTGAGGTGTTCAATGTCGCTAGCACGCTGCGCGCCGAATTTTGCGTTCAGGTCAAAGGCTTAGTTCGTGCCCGTCCTGATAGCCAAGTCAATGGTCAAATGAAGACGGGTGAGATTGAAGTCTTAGGTCAAGCCTTGACGATTATCAATGCTGCCGATCCACTGCCATTGAGCATGGATAACTACCAGAACAACAGCGAAGAGCAACGTCTTAAGTATCGTTACTTAGATTTACGTCGCCCAGAAATGGCGCAGCGATTAATTTTCCGCGCTAAAGTGACCAGTTCTGTGCGTCGTTTCCTCGACTCAAACGGTTTCTTAGACATAGAAACACCGATCCTGACCAAGGCAACCCCAGAAGGTGCCCGCGATTATTTAGTACCAAGCCGTACTTATAAAGGTCAGTTCTTTGCCTTGCCACAATCACCACAGTTGTTTAAACAGTTGCTGATGATGTCAGGCTTTGATCGTTACTATCAAATCGTAAAATGCTTCCGTGATGAAGACTTACGTGCCGACCGTCAGCCAGAATTCACCCAAATCGATATCGAAACGTCTTTCATGAGCTCTGAGCAAGTGATGGCGAAAACCGAAGAGATGATGCGTGGTCTGTTCCTTGAAATGCTGAACGTCGATCTCGGCGAGTTCCCGCGCATGACCTACAACGAAGCGATGCGTCGTTTCGGTTCAGATAAGCCAGATTTACGTAACCCATTAGAGCTGGTGGACATTGCCGATTTACTCAAAGAAGTCGAATTTGCGGTATTCTCTGGTCCTGCGAACGATGAAGAAGGCCGTGTTGCTGCACTGCGTATTCCGGGCGGCGCTGCGCTGTCTCGTAAGCAAATCGATGATTACACTAAATTTGTTGGCATCTATGGTGCTAAAGGCTTAGCGTGGATGAAGATTAATGACCTAAGCCTTGGCTTAGAAGGCATTCAATCACCTGTGCTAAAATTCTTAAACGAAAGCATAGTCAATGAAATCGTGAGCCGCACTGGCGTGCAAACTGGTGACATTATCCTGTTTGGTGCAGATCAGGCGACTGTGGTTGCCGAATCTATGGGCGCACTGCGTCTTAAAGCGGGCGAAGATTTCAACTTATTACAAGGTGAATGGCGTCCACTGTGGGTAGTTGACTTCCCAATGTTTGAGAAAATCAACGGCAACTTCCACGCGGTTCACCATCCGTTCACCGCACCGCGCGGCGTAACGGCAGCTGAACTTGAAGCTAACCCAGCAAATCGCGTTTCTGATGCTTACGATATGGTATTAAACGGCTGCGAATTAGGCGGTGGTTCAGTGCGTATCCACAACCAAGAAATGCAGTCTGCGGTATTCCGTATTCTGGGCATTACTGACGATGAAGCTAAAGAGAAATTCGGCTTCCTGTTAGAAGCGTTGCGTTACGGCACACCGCCACATGCAGGTTTAGCGTTTGGTTTAGACCGCATCATCATGCTGATGACGGGCGCAAGCTCAATCCGTGATGTGATGGCGTTCCCGAAAACCACCACTGCCGCTTGTCCGCTGACTAACGCGCCTGGTTTTGCCAATCCGCAGCAATTAGCTGAACTTGGTATTGCCGTGGTTGAGAAAGCTGTTAAAGCTGAAGACTGATCTTTTGTAAGAGGGCTTTGTAAGGCGACTTTTGTAAATCGACCTTATTCAAATCGACATTATGTAAATCGTTTTAGTGTAAGTCGATTGACGTTAGCCTTGTCAGTTATTTTTTGTCGTACCGAAAACCGAGGCATGAGCCTCGGTTTGTTTTAGTGAACCGTCATTCCACCGCTTATCAATATCTGTTAGTTCAATCCTTTAAGTAAATAGCCGTTATTTAGTCTCATTCCACCTTCGGCTCTTGATAAGCTTTGCGATGGCACCTAGATGATACCTAAGTAGAGGAGACTTCCCATGGCAGGTCACAGTAAATGGGCCAACATTAAGCACCGTAAAGCGGCTCAAGATGCTAAACGCGGTAAACTCTTTACTAAATTCATTCGCGAGTTAACCGTTGCAGCCCGTGAAGGTGGCTCAGATCCCGACTCTAATCCACGATTACGTGTCGCCATTGATAAAGCCCTCGGTGGTAATATGACCCGAGACACGGTTGAGCGTGCGATTAAACGCGGCGCCGGTGAATTAGAAGGCCAGCAACTCGAAACCATTCTCTATGAAGGTTATGGCCCAGGCGGCACCGCTGTGATGGTTGAAACCATGACGGACAATCGTAATCGGACTGTGAGCGGTGTGCGCAATGCGTTTAGTAAATCGGGCGGTAACTTAGGCACGGATGGGTCGGTTTCTTATCTGTTCACTAAGCGTGGGGTGTTATCCTATGCGCCGGGAACTGATGAAGATGCATTGATGGAAGCGGCGCTTGAAGCGGGCGCGGAAGATATTGTCAGCTATGATGATGGTTCTGTGGATGTGTTTACCGATCCCGTTGATTTCTATATGGTGAAAGAGGCGCTCGATAAAGCCCATTTTGTGGCGGATAATGCCGAAATCGCGATGATAGCCTCGACGAAAGCTGAGCTTGATCTAGAAACCGCCGAAAAATTTATGCGCCTTATCGACACCCTTGAAGATCACGATGATGTGCAAGAGGTGTATCATAATGCGGAAATCTCCGATGATGTGATGGCAAGCCTAGGCTAGATTGACTGTGAGCTGAATTAGGGCGTCAATTGATGCCAATTTTAGCTCGCAAACGCTAACGTAGGAACAGGGACGCAAATGTAGATCCCATATAAGGTATTGAATGGCAATTATTTTAGGTGTTGACCCAGGTTCACGGATCACAGGCTACGGCGTGATCCAATGTCAGGGACGGCATCAGATTTACCTCGGCAGTGGTTGTATTCGCACTTCGTCTGAAGAGCTGCCTGGCAGGCTCAAGCAAATATTTGATGGGCTCACTGAGATTATTCGTCAGTATCAACCGGATGAATTTGCGATTGAGCGCGTATTTATGGCAAAAAATGCCGATTCTGCGCTCAAGTTAGGCCAAGCACGCGGCGCGGCCATTGTTGCTGCCACAGTCGCCAATTTACCTGTGGCCGAATACAGTGCGACTCAAATTAAGAGCGCCGTCGTGGGTACGGGGCGAGCGCAGAAAGCCCAAGTACAACACATGATCCAACAACTACTTAAATTACCTGCAGCCCCACAAGCTGACGCCGCAGATGCACTCGGTGTTGCTGTGTGTCATTATCACACCAGCCAGAGTTTAATTGCATTGAGTGGCCGGGCAACGGCAAGAACATACGGACGGTACAGATGATAGGTCGTTTACGGGGCGTGCTCGTTGAGAAACAAGCACCAGAAATTTTGATCGATGTTAATGGTGTTGGTTACGAGTTGCAGATGCCGCTTACTAGCTTTTATGAGCTGCCTGAAGTTAATCATGAAACTATGGTCTACACCCACTTTGTGGTACGTGAAGATGCACAGCTACTCTATGGTTTTATCACTAAGCAGGAAAGGGCGTTATTTCGCTTACTGATCAAGACCAATGGTGTCGGTCCCAAGCTCGCACTGACCATTTTATCAGGCATGACAGCCGGAGAATTTGTGGGCTGCGTTGAGCGCGATGACATAGTGACCTTAGTGAAATTACCGGGAGTGGGTAAGAAGACCGCCGAGCGGTTACTGGTAGAAATGCGCGATAAGCTCAAGAGCTTGATGGAAGCCTCCGCAGGCTCAGAGCGTGAGTTCGTGCTGCAATCCAATTACTCACCCGCGCCGACAGTCAATAGCGCCGAAGAAGATGCTATTTCAGCTTTAATTTCACTGGGTTATAAACCACCGCAGGCGAGCAAATCGGTTTCTGCAGCCTACAAAGAGGGCATGGATTCAGAAACCCTGATCAAAGCCGCCCTTAAATCGATGCTTTAATTGAACAATGATGATAATTAAGATGAAAGCTGCGATAAGGAATAATAATGATTGAGGCAGACAGACTCATCCAGCCGCAGATCCAAGCTCAAGATGAATCCATCGACAGGGCGATGCGCCCTAAAATGCTCGATGAATACACGGGTCAAGATGATACTCGGGCACAGCTTAAGGTGTTTATTCAAGCGGCAAAGAATCGTAATGAAGCCTTAGATCATATGTTGATTTACGGTCCGCCGGGATTGGGTAAAACCACCTTGGCTATGATTGTGGCGAACGAGATGGGGGTGAACATTAAATCCACCTCGGGGCCTGTGCTGGAAAAAGCGGGCGATCTCGCCGCACTTTTGACCAATCTCGAATCCGGTGATGTGTTATTCATCGATGAAATCCACCGATTAAGCCCTGTAGTGGAGGAGATTTTGTATCCGGCGATGGAAGATTATCAGCTGGATATCATGATAGGTGAAGGGCCGGCAGCGCGCTCTATCAAGCTTGATTTACCGCCGTTTACTCTAGTGGGTGCGACAACACGGGCAGGGGCTTTGACTTCACCACTTCGGGCGCGTTTTGGGATCCCGCTGCGGCTTGAATTCTATAATATCAAAGATTTAAGTACCATAGTCACGCGTTCGGCGCAGGTGATGGAACTGGATATTGATGCTGAAGGAGCATTTGAAATCGCACGCCGTTCACGTGGTACACCGCGGATAGCTAACCGACTGCTTCGCCGCGTGCGGGATTACGCGCAGGTGAAGCATGATGGCGCTGTCACTAAGTTTGTTGCCGATCATGCACTAGACTTGCTGGATGTCGATAATGAAGGTTTCGATTACATGGACCGCAAGTTACTACTCGCCATTATCGATAAGTTTATGGGTGGCCCAGTTGGACTCGATAACTTAGCAGCAGCCATAGGCGAAGAACGCGAAACCATTGAAGATGTGCTAGAGCCCTTTTTGATCCAGCAAGGCTTTATCCAACGCACGCCCCGCGGCCGTATTGCAACCGCACGGGCATATCAACATTTTGAGTTGATCAAACCCGAGTAAACATCAGTTTGATGATACAGACTATAAGAGGCGACCTAAGTGGTCGCTTTTTTTATAAAGAAAATTTGTCCTTGAATGTGGTCCGTATGAGATGTAAGTCATTTATTTAAGAATAAGAAATAGGGAGTGTTTAGAGGGATTGGAAGCTAATACTTATATTCAAAATTAATATGCAAGATCAGTAACAAATAGTCATTTCAAAGGCGTGCAGAATTATTTGTACCTTAATTGTTAAACCATAATTTTAGACGTTGTTAAAATGCATAATTAGCACAATTGATACATAGTGTATCTCTGTTTTAATGCAATTTATCTATGTTTATCGGTATTTTAGCGCTTTGGCTATCTGTGGATATTGCTAGATATGCAGATTTAACAATAGTTAATCAATACACTGTTCTTCTAGATAACTTTAATAAGGATTGAAAAGTGTGATCCACATCACATTTTTTAATGTGCAAAATGTTGCATTTATGTTTCTTATTAACAGTCTTAAAGCCTGCTTAATATTCATATCGTGGTGATTAACTCTGTATAGGTGTGGTAAATAAGGGTATTAAAAAATAGCATTCAAATTAATTAACCAAATAAATCACAATAATTAACAATTTGTTTTTATTGGTTAAAATTTTGAGCATTGACGGAGTTAAAGTGAATCCTCAGTATCAGGTGCAACACTAGTACAGCAATAGCTGTACAAGCTGTAAGCATAAAAATAATAGTAAGATCTAGGGAGCATTCATACATGATCAAAAGAACTAAAGTAGCGTCAGCTATTAACTTAGCTATCGTTGCATCTATCACTACTGGTGCATTTGTTACGTCAAGCGCATTTGCTGCTGAAGAAAAAGCAAAAGTTGAACGTATTGAAGTGACAGGTTCACGCATTCAACGCCAAGATATGGAAACAGCATCTCCTGTGACCGTTATTGATGCTGCTGCGATTAAAGCGGAAGGTTTTACTTCTGTTGACCAAATGCTGCAAGTACAGACTTCGATGGCGGGTGCGGCAATTGGTTCAACAACAAACAACGGTGCTGACGGTGTTGCACAAGTTGATTTACGTGGCATGGGTTCACAACGTACGCTTGTGTTATTAAACGGTCGCCGCATGGTGAACTCTGGTTCCGGTGCTAACAGCTCTGTGGATTTGAACTCTATTCCAGTCGCTATGATTGCACGTGTTGAAATTCTGAAAGACGGCGCTTCAGCTGTTTACGGTTCTGATGCGATTGCTGGTGTAGTGAATATTATCACTAAGAAAGACTTTGAAGGTTTCCAGCTCGATTTTAACGGTAGTGGCACTGACAAGGGTGACGGTAAAAATGGCGACGTAAGTGCACTATACGGTTTCAATACCGATGGTGGTAATTACACCTTTGGTGCTGCTTTTTCTGACCGTCGTGGCGTGATCCAAGGTGACCGTGATTGGACTGAACCTGGTGCAAGTTCATTTATCCCTGAAGGTACTTTAGGCGGCAAGATTAAAGATGCCAATGGCAACTGGGTAGACCGTTCATACGGTTATGATTTTACCCAAGATAGTTACTATCAAACACCAAGTGAACGTCGTAGTTTATTTGCTAACATGACTCAAGAGTTAGGTAATGATGTTGTGTTAACTGCAGATGCTATTTATACCAACCGTCGTTCTAACCAGCAAATGGCTGCTCAACCCGCTGATCTTATGCTAAATGTTTGCGGCGCGGCGGGCGTTCCAGCCGGAGCTCCATGTGTAACGCTTGATAGCGGCATGATCGCAGCAGGTATTAAAGCCGATGATAAGGGTTTAGTTAACTATCGTCGCCGGACTAACGATGTAGGTCCTCGTATTTATACTCAGGATACTGATACTTGGCGTTTATCAGGTGGTTTAGCGGGCACCTTAGATGTTCATACTGGTATGAACTGGGATGTAACCTACACCTATGGTAAAAACCAAGCTAAAACTGCAGTAGATAATTCTATCAATGCATCAGATATGCTTGATTCGATCTATGCAAATCCTAATGCATGGTTTAGTGGCACCCCATTAACACAGCAAATGATTAACGAAATCGGTTATTCAGAGCAAGCAAATGGTGGTAATGAGCAACAAACACTTTCTGCTGGTTTAAATGGCGAATTGTTTGATTTAAAAGCAGGTGCCGTTGGTTTTGCGATTGGTGCAGAATACCGTCGTGAAAGTGGTTTTTATAATCCTGATCCTGTAGTTGTTGCTGGTGAAAGTACTGCTGCTCAACAAGACCCTACAGATGGTAACTATAACGTTATTTCTATTTTCCAAGAAGTAAGTGTGCCTTTCACTGAGAAATTAACGGGTGAATTTGCGCTACGTTTAGATGATTATTCTACTTTTGGTAAAGCAACCACTTGGAAGATTGGCTTAACTTATGCTGCAACGGATGAGTTAATGGTTCGTGGTGTAGCGGCTACTGGTTTCCGTGCTCCAAGTGTTGCTGAATTGTATGGTGGTAACTCAGGTTCGTTTGATTATTTAGATGATCCATGGGGCAATGCTCAAGATCCACAAATTTTAGTAAATCGTACATCAGATCCAGATTTAAAGCCTGAAGAATCAGAGTCTTATACGGCTGGTTTAGTGTATTCGCCAAGCTATCTTGATGGTATGTCTGTGACTTTGGATTACTGGAGTTTCAAAGTTGATAACGCGATTGCGCGTATGGACACTCAAGCAGGTCTAGATGCATGTCATAGATTCCAAGTAGATGGCGATGCAACAGGTGCAGCATCTTGTGAAATTTTCAATATCGGCGCTAATGGCGATTTAGATAATTTAACGAATGCTTTAACTAACGTGGGTACACAAGACACGAGTGGTGTAGATTTCAACTTAGCCTACAGCTTTGAGCTTATTGGTTTAGATTGGAAACTAAACAATGACACAACTTACTTAGTTAACTTCGAGCAGGATGGTGAAAGCTATACTGGTACTATTGATGGTAACTTTGGTGCTTATGCCCGAGTTCGTAACAACTTTAGCTTGTCAGCGGGTCAAGATGATTGGAGTGTTATGTACTTCAATCGTTATATCGGCGGAATGACAGATCTAGCTCAAGGTACTGATGTAGACTCAATTTTGTACCATAACATTTCTGGTACTTATCATATCAATGATATGACGACTGTCAGTTTAGGCGTTAAGAATTTCACTGATGAAAAACCAGTTACTGTTTCTAACGGTAGCGATGGTGGTACAGTTCCACAAGTATATGACACAGTCGGCCGCGTGATTTACGGTGGTGTAACTGTTAAATTCTAAGCTAAGTTCAGACTCTTAGTTTCTAAAAAGCGCCTTAGGGCGCTTTTTTATTGGGAGTTTATGAGATGATTTTAGAGTCGCTAATCATCAGTTGATTGGTTGTTAATATCGTATTTTGTTCACAGTTTTCAACATCACACATCTTAACGAATGTAATAGCGCTAGAGTCGTCTCGATTCGCATGGTAATATAAATGATATAGATTCTCGTTTGGGCTTTAAGGATGAGTAAAATACTCTTGGTCGATGATGATCCATTGTTTAGCGTTTGGTTAGCTGATGCCCTATGTACGCAAGGGCATGAGGTTAAGTGTGCGGTTAATGGCATCGAGGGTCTGGCATGCATTGAAAGTTTTGCTCCAGACATCATAGTGCTTGATTTAGTGATGCCACAGATGAATGGATTTGAGTTGCTAAAAGCGCGTGAATGTTCAACGCCGGTACTGATGATCTCAGCACGTGATAATGAAGATGATCGCATCACTGGTTATGAATTGGGAGCAGATGATTTTCTGAGTAAGCCGTTTAGCATAAAAGAGATTTTTGTCCGCTTACGAGCCTTAGAGCGGCGTCTCTGTGCTGGTCACTCTCACTCGCCGCAAATGGCGACTGTGGCGGCTAAAGTGATTAACTTCGATGAAATGAGTTATAGGATCACTATTGGCACCCGCTATGTCGATTTGACCCAAACCGAGTTTAAATTATTTAAATATCTTTTTGAAAGAAAAGGCCAAGTCATCACTAAGCAAGAGTTGCAGCGCTCAGTGCTACAGAAAGATTTGGGCCGATTTGACCGTAATCTGGACATGCATATTAGTAACACTCGCCGCAAGCTAGCCAATATCAGCTTGCCGCGTAATTTGATAAATACAGTACGAGGCCAAGGTTATAGTTTTATGGTCTAATATCTTCATTAATTTATAGCGAAAGGCTCTTTTTTTATGGATTTTAGGCGTGTTAACTGGTTAATTAAAGGTCGATTGCAAGTGTCTTGACTGAATTTAATGGCTTTCGTTTTCCCCTTGGGATGTTTTGGTTTATTCTATCGGCCATATAATAAAATGTGCCGTGTGATATCTATCGCACGCCATTAAATTGCCCTTAGTTTTAACAACCTATTAGGAATCATTATGCGGATCAGTGCCAACTTTGATGGCGGAAATATCCAAGTCGTCAATCTTGATAATAAAGACGATATTCAACTTGCTATCCGCCCTGATGCGGGTGGTGAGTTTTATCAATGGTTCAATTTTCGATTTGAAGGTGAAGTGGGTAACCATTACACCTTGAATATTATCAATGCGGGAACCGCTTCTTATACCAAGGGATGGGAAGATTATCAGGCGGTGGCCAGTTATGATCGCCAGCATTGGTTCCGTATTCCGACTCAATATCAAGACGGTAAACTGAGCATTAGCATAGAGTTAGATTGCGATGCCATTCAAATCGCTTACTTTGCACCCTACAGCTATGAGCGTCATTTAGATTTACTCAGCGGCGCCCAGTTACACCCAGATGTCAATTTAGAGCATTTAGGTCTGACCTTAGATGGCCGCGATATTACTCTGATGAAAGTAGGGAATGGCGATCCTTCTAAACGCAATATTTGGATCACCGCCAGACAACATCCGGGTGAAACGATGGCTGAATGGTTAGTTGAAGGTCTAGTGAATCGTTTACTCGATAATGACTGTCCCACGGCAAAAGCACTGCTTGATAAGGCCAATTTTTATATAGTGCCCAACATGAATCCCGATGGCAGTGTCAGAGGTCATCTGCGCACTAACGCGATTGGGATTAATCTAAACCGCGAGTGGCAAACACCGAGTTTAGAAAAAAGCCCTGAGGTATATCACGTCGTCAACAAGATGCAGCAAACGGGTGTTGACCTGTTTTATGATGTGCATGGTGATGAAGGCTTACCTTATGTGTTTCTAGCGGGTTGTGAAGGCGTCCCCGCTTACAATGATAAACTGGCGCAGCTGCAAGCGGACTTTAGTCAAGCATTGACCTTAGCCAGTGCCGATTTTCAAACTCAGTATGGGTATGATAAAGATGAGCCCGGCCAAGCGAATCTGACCGTAGCGTCTAATTGGGTTGCCCAGACCTTCAAGTGTTTATCAAATACCCTTGAGATGCCGTTTAAAGACAATAACAATCTGGCCGATCCTTTTGTGGGTTGGTCACCAGAACGCAGTATTTATTTAGGTGAAGCATCGCTGATTGCCATGCTCGCCGTTGTTGATAAGTTACGTTAGGGCGAGGCTGATATGGCATTAATTGAATGTCCGGTGTGTCGTAAACGTATGTCGAGCAAAGCGCCTTCATGCCCCCATTGCCAAGCAAAAACCGATGGCGACAATGAGTCCTTATCGCGCATTAGCCATATTCAAAAGTCCAGCAGCTTAATGAATCAGAGTTTCGTTGCTATGACCTTGTTCATTGCTGGTGTGGTGATTTGGTTTTGGGGTGGGGAACCCGCCGAAGGTATGCGGGCGAATATCGCCGGAATATGTTTTGTGTTTGGTTTTGTAGGTTATCTCGTAACACGAGTCAGAATCGTGTTACATAAGCGGAAAAGTGTATGACGGATATCAATCAAGTGATCGATCAAATGCCCATTGAAGTCTATGAAAGGCTTCGCAGTGCTGCTGAGCTGGGTAAGTGGGAGGATGGTACTGTGTTGAGTGAGACTCAGCGTGAATCGACTCTGCAGGTGGTGATGTTGTATCAAGCGCGTAAGCTTGAGCAAACAGAGCATTTCACTATTGCATCTGACGGTAAAATAAATGAGCTGTCTAAGGCCGAGCTGAAAAAGCAATTCCGCGGTGAGCCGATTGCTGGCTTTAAAGCGCAGGATTTATAATTTCTGACTGGCCGCGCAGATCGGCTTGCAAGGTGTGCTTTATTAGGAATTAGGTGTAAGTCTGAGGTTGGCAAGGGGAGCTAGCATTTTATCTTTTGTTAGTGATATCAATGCTAACATTGATTTGATATCAAATAACTTCAATGCAACTCTTGGTCCGCAAAAGTCTTAAAATAAACGCTCATTTAGTGCTGTTAAGTCTGAACTAAAATCTAGTCTGAGTTTAAATCAAAAAAGCCCATCAAATATGGGCTTTTTTTGTTGCTAGCGTTTGAGGGCAACAAATAGATTAGAAGACACTATCTTTAATCTATGCTCAGTTCACCGACTAGATTTTGTAACATGGCCGCTTTTATCTCAGCTGGTTGCAAATTTTTAGATAGCAAATAATGCAGTTTTGCTAAGGCCGCTTCTATAGTCATATCGGCGCCACTGATCACGCCTGCTTTGGCTAATGCATTACCTGTGGCATAGCCGCCCATATTCACTTTCCCTTGGAAACACTGGGTTAGATTCACTAGCACTATGCCACGTTCATCTGCTTGCCTTAAGGTTTTGAGTAAGGCGGCATCCTGCGGCGCGTTACCCACACCAAATGTCAGCAGTATGAGGGCTTTAACTGGCTGTTGCAGAATGTTCTCAAAAATCTGTGTCGATATCCCAGGATACAAGGTCACCACACCGACAGGTTGTGGGCTGATATGAGCGACTTCTAATGGGGTATCGTTGGCAACGGTGATCTTGCCTGCGCGCAGATTGATTTTGATCCCCGCCTCAAGCAGTAGCGGGAAGTTGGGTGAGGCGAAAGCATCGAAGCCATCGGCGTGGGCCTTAGTCGAGCGATTACCCCTAAAGAGTTTGTTATTGAAGAATAAACACACTTCAGCGACTGGATAATTCGCCGCAATATAGAGTGAGTTTAATAAATTGGTTTGGCCGTCTGAGCGCAGCTGGGCGAGGGGAATTTGCGAGCCCGTCACTATTACAGGTTTTGATAAGCCTTGCAGCATAAACGACAGTGCCGAAGCTGTGTACGCCATGGTATCTGTGCCGTGAAGGATCACAAAGCCATCGTACTTATCGTAATTGGCTTGTATATCGTCGGCGATCATCTGCCAATCGGTTGGTGCCATATTGGAAGAGTCGATAAGCGGGCAGTATTCGTGGATGACGAATGTCGGCATTTCTTCATGGTAAAACTCAGGCATAGATTGCACGCACTGAGTCAGGAATCCCGCGACGGGGACAAAGCCGTTATCGGTCTTTTGCATACCGATGGTGCCGCCAGTATAGGCAACATAAATGGAGCGTTTAGTCATTCTTGTCGTTTTCTTAGCTTCAAGTGGCCGAATTATACGATTTTACTGACATAAACCCAATAAAAAAGCCCGGAGATCCGGGCTTTGTCTTTGTCATCATCTTGAAGTTGCGAGCTGCAACCTAGACGCTAGCAGATTTAGTTCATCATATTGCAAGTATCACAGTAGATGTAGACGTTATTTGGATCATCAAAAGAGGTTAACGTTTTCAAACTGCTAGTCCACTGTTGTAGCATTTGCTCTAACATCGATGACTGACTTAGTGAGGCGGGCAGGTAGCTCGATACTGAGGCAAACATCTGCTGCATGAATTTTTGTTCGGGTGTCAGCTCTTGTTCGATGACGCGGGTGTCAAATAGCGTCATATCCGCGAGTTTAGCGGCTTTAGCTATGGCTTCATCTACATCACCCAGTTCATCGACTAAGCCAAGTTCAAGAGCCTTTTTACCGCTCCAAACGCGGCCTTGAGCAATCTTATCGACTTGTTCTATGGTCATCTTACGTTCTTTAGCGACCAGGGAGATAAAGTCTGAATAGCCGCGTTCAATATGACGTTGGATAATCGCTTCAATCTGGGGGGAAAGTGTGCGGGTAACAGATAATCCTGCCCATTCTGAGGTCGATACGCCATCGGTATGCACGCCTATACTGGCCAATGAATCTTCAAAGGTAGTGATCATGCCAAAGATCCCAATCGAACCCGTGAGCGTCGTTGGCGTTGCGAAGATATAGTCGGCACTGGCTGAAATCCAGTAACCACCGGATGCGGCTAAACTGCCCATGCTCACAACCACGGGTTTACCTGCTGCTTTAAGTGCCAGTAATTCTTGACGAATTTGCTCAGAGGCAAAGGCGCTACCGCCAGGGCTATCAACGCGTAATACTAAGGCTTTAATGTGTTTATCAAAACGTGCCTTACGTAGCAGTTCGGCAGTGCTTTCGCCGCCAATTTGGCCCGCAGGTTGAGTGCCGTTCAAAATTGTGCCACTTGCCACAATAATACCAACACTGTCTTGCTCTACAAAGTTGGGTAATGGCGTCACTAAGGTCAAGTAATCATAAAAACTGACTTGCTTGAAACTGTCACCACTGCTGGCTTTTCCTACGGTTTCTAGCATGGTTTTACGAAAATCTTCTGTGGTCGCTAGGTTATCAACCCATTTCATGTTGATTGCCATTGTGGCTGAATCGCCATTGGCTTTATCGAGCTCTGCCAAATAAGTGGTTGCGTCGGGCACCAGAGAATGCGGTTCGATATTGCGATTGCCTGCAACCGTTTGTGTGTAGCTTTGCCATACATCGGCTAACAGTGCACTACTGGCTTCCCGCGCAGCATCTGACATATCGTCACGTATGTAGGGTTCAACCGCAGATTTAAAGGTCCCCACGCGGAAAATATGCGCTTTGACTTTGAGTTTTTCTAAGGCCGATTTGAAATATTGGTTGTACATACTCAGGCCATCAAGCGAGACACCGCCTTGGGGATTGAGGTAAATGGTGTCGGCAAAACTGGCGAGGAAATATTGATTTTGCTCGTAGTAGTTGCCGATGGCGATGACTTTTTTACCGCTCTCTTTAAAGCGATTGAGTGCATTTCCGATAGATTGTAGTTTGCTGATCCCAGCACGTTTAAGATCGACCAGATCGAGCACTAGTACGCTAATGCGTTGATCTTGCGCTGCATTGTCAATGACATAAAGCACATCGGCGAGTAGGATTTCACCATCGGCGTTGGCATTTTGGCCTTGTTTGAATGCGGCTTCTAAGGGATCGACTTGTTGTTTCTGATCGACAATAGAGCCGGCTAAATTAAGCACCAGTGCCGAATTATCTTCAACTTGGATATCTTCGCTACTGCCAATGGAGATAATGATCGCGGCTAAGAGTCCAAAAAAGATTAGATTGAGGATGAGTTTACGTGTCCCGTTCAGGGTGTGCCAAATAAACAAACATATTCTCTTGAAAAACGATGGGTTAGCGGACATCTGCCACTCCTTTATAAGTCCAATCTGCCAATGCTAACTGAAAATGGCGCTACAGGCTAAACACAATTGTAAAGGATTTTGACTGATGGCCTCGATCCAACGGTTGAGCTTAGATTTGACACAAGGTATGCTGATTTAAATCACTTGTTTTAAAAGGATGTTTGAATGTCGTTTCCCCATTTATTAGAACCCTTAGATCTGGGATTTACCCAGCTTAAAAACCGTGTGCTTATGGGCTCAATGCACACAGGTTTGGAAGAAGAAAAGGGCGGATTTGAGAAACTGGCAGCGTTCTACAAAGAACGCGCTCTGGGCGGTGTAGGTTTGATTGTGACAGGTGGTATTTCCCCCAATCTTCGTGGTCGCCTTACGCCCCATGCCTGTCAGCTGAGTTTTCCTTGGCAAGTGGGTAAGCATCGCGTGGTAACGCAGGCGGTGCATGAGGCTGGCGGTAAGATCTGTATGCAAATTTTGCATGCGGGACGTTATGGCTATCATCCTTTTTCCCAAGCACCGAGCAAGATTAAATCACCCATTACACCTTTTACGCCGTCTGCTATGTCTAGTCGCCAAGTGCGCTCGACCATTAAGGATTACGCCAGCTCCGCCGCCCTTGCCAAGAAAGCGGGTTACGATGGTGTTGAGGTGATGGGTTCTGAAGGATATTTGATTAATCAGTTTGTTAGTGCGCGTACCAACACTCGCACCGATGAATGGGGTGGTGCGTTTGAAAAACGGGCGCAATTCCCGATTGAGATTGTTAACGCGATACGGGCAAAAGTTGGTAAAGATTTCATCATTATCTTCCGTTTATCCATGCTCGATCTGGTGGATAACGGTTCGACTTGGGATGAAGTAGTGCAACTGGCCCAGTGGTTAGAGCAAGCTGGTGTGTCCATTCTAAATACGGGCATTGGCTGGCATGAAGCGCGAGTACCGACCATTGCGACAAGCGTGCCCCGTGGCGCCTTTGCGTGGGTGACAGAAAAGCTCAAACAATCTGTTTCCGTTCCCTTAATTGCGACTAACCGCATTAATACCCCTGAGATTGGTGAGCAGATTATCGCCTCAGGTCAAGCTGACATGGTATCGATGGCGCGGCCATTCCTCGCTGATCCTGAGTTTGTGAATAAGGCTGCGGTGAACACGCCGGAGCTTATCAACACCTGCATTGGCTGTAACCAAGCATGTCTTGACCATACCTTTTCCCTCAAGCGCGCAACCTGTTTAGTGAATCCTCGCGCCTGTTATGAGACTGAAATCAACTTCTTACCCACAGCCAATAAAAAGCGTATTGCGGTGATGGGGGCAGGCCCTGCGGGCATGGCGTTTTCTGTTTATGCCGCCATGCGTGGCCATGACGTTGTCTTGTTTGAAGCAAAATCTGAGGTGGGTGGTCAGTTTAATCTCGCCCGTAAAATCCCTGGGAAAGAAGAGTTTAACGAGACTATTCGTTATTTCATTAACCAAATTAAGCTGCATAAGGTGGAGCTGAGATTAAACACTCGCCTCGATGCCAGTGTGTTGGCGACCGAAAAGTTTGATGATGTGGTAATCGCCTCAGGCGTTGTGCCGCGTGATTTAGTCTTACCTGGTTTTGACGACCCACGGGTGGTCGATTATCAAAAAGTGCTCTCGGGTGAAGTGACTGTCGGTAATACGGTGGCCTTGATTGGCGCCGGCGGTATAGGGTTCGATATGGCGCACTTTTTGTGTGAGCGCCAGTCGAGCACCTTGAACCCCGATAAATGGCTACAACAGTGGGGCATAGATAAAACTTACCAGCATGCAGGCGGCCTAACTGAACCTCATTCCGACAATACTGATCATCGTAAGGTGTTTTTACTGCAACGTAAAACGTCGAAGATGGGCAAGGGCTTAGGCAAAACCACCGGCTGGATCCACCGTCTTGTGCTTAAGCAACATGATGTGAAGATGAAAACGGGCGTGAGTTACGATAAGTTTGATGATGCAGGACTGCATATTCGCGTGGGTGAAACCGCTGAAGTGCTGGCCGTTGATAACGTCGTTTTGTGTGCTGGGCAAGAATCGAATCGCACGTTAGTGGATGAGATGAAAGCAACTGGCCTGCCTGTGCATCTGATTGGTGGCGTAGATGTCGCGGCAGAGCTTGATGCTAAGCGTGCAATCCGCCAAGGCGCTGAACTGGCAATGCGTTTATAGAAAGTCGTTAAGTCGTACGTTTTAAGCGTTAAGTATTCAATTTTAGATCCTGAAAGCCTGAACCTGTGTTCAGGCTTTTTTGTTTTAGTTTGTTTTAGTTTGTTTTAGGTTTTTTAGTGTGAATGCATTGAAAATAGAGAGAAGGGAAAATAGTGGGTTTTAATACGTTTGGTATCTAATGGCGCGGATTGATTTAGGCTGTATTGAAAGGGGCTGTTTGTCTTAAAGCTACTCTTTGTTTAAGAGCTCATTTTTGTTTGAAAGCGATTTTTGCTTTTAACGCTACATCTTGTTTAAAGCAGCTTATTGAACAATCGAGTCTTGCCGTTATGAGTCTTCAAACACTGCCTGTTTCTGCGTGCGTGTGTCACTTGCTACATTTTGTGTTTGCTTTGACTTTGCCAAACTGGCTTTATTCTGATTCGATTGACACGCATAGGTGACCACAGCTGCACCTTCAGGTGATAGATCCAGCTCTAAATCTTCGGTTGGTACACAGCAGCAGGGCAAACATTCATCATGTTTGAGTTCGGCTAAGGGTTCGTTTAAATAGCTGACTTTTCCGCTGATGACGCGTGTTTTGCAGGCACCGCAGAAACCGTTGCGACATTCTGAGAAGATTTTGACTTTTTTGGCTTCGAGCGCTTGCAGCAAAGTGCCTTGTTGCTCGGTAAAGAGCAACACAGGTTGACCTTGAAGGCGCACGATTGGCGCCTTCGCAAACAGGTTTTGTGGCCGTTTTTTTGATGTCACTGTTTTAATGCCATTTTGTAACGTCACTTTTAAGTGTCTTATAGATCGAAGTCGAGGAACTCATCACCATCAACCGCGGAGTCGATTTGGCCGACAAGGTATGAAGAGACTTCAACTTCCTGTGGTGCAACTTGCACTGCATCGCTTTCTAACCAGTTTTTCATCCAAGGTAATGGATTGGTTATTTCTGGGTATGGTTGCGGTAGATTCACCGACTTCATGCGTTGATTAGTAATAAACTCAACGTATTGGCACAGGATCTGTTCATTCAAACCTATCATAGAGCCGTCTTTGAACAGGTATTTGGCCCATTCTTTTTCTTGCTCTGCGGCTTTGAAGAATAAATCGAAAGCTTCCTGTTGGCATTCTGCAGCAATTTCACCCATTTCTGGATCGTCTTTACCGCCTTGCATGATGCTTAAAATATGCTGAGTGCTGTTTAAGTGTAAGGCTTCATCACGGGCGATTAAGCGAATAATTTTCGCGTTACCTTCCATGAGCTTACGTTCAGCAAAGGCAAATGAGCAGGCGAAGCTAACATAGAAACGAATGGCTTCTAGGGCGTTGACTGACATCATGCACAGGTACAAGGCTTTTTTCAGGGTGCGGGTGTTTACTATGACTTCTTTGCCATCGATGACATGGGTTCCTGCACCGAGTAAATGGAATATCTGAGTCAGTTGGATCAAATGATCGTAATAAGCGGCGATATCGGTCGCACGGCTTAAGATTTCTTTGTTCACGACGATATCGTCGAAGATCACTGAAGGATCGTTAACAATATTGCGAATGATGTGGGTGTATGAGCGCGAGTGAATCGTCTCAGAGAAAGACCAAGTCTCAATCCAGGTTTCTAATTCAGGCAGTGACACCAGCGGCAAAAAGGCCACATTGGGCGAGCGGCCTTGAATCGAGTCGAGTAGGGTTTGGTATTTCAGATTCGAAATAAAGATGTGTTTTTCATGATCAGGCAATGCACCGTAGTCAATCTTATCGCGACTGACGTCTACTTCTTCCGGGCGCCAAAAGAAAGATAACTGCTTTTCTATCAGTTTTTCGAACACTTCATATTTTTGTTGATCGTAACGAGCCACGTTGACCGATTGACCTAAAAACATAGGTTCACGGGTGGCATCGTTAGGTGTTTGACAGAAGGTAGAGTAGGCCATGGTGCTATTTTTCCAATGGATAGGGATCCACTAAATAGGGATCCCTATAAAACCGTTAACGTTAAAGTTAAAGACTAGATTTTACATGCGCCGCCGGCGCAACCGTCATCTTCTTTCTCTAAATTGGTGATGTCATCGTGTGAATCCGACGCACCATCGCGAGTGTTATGGTAGTAAAGCGTTTTAACACCTAACTTGTAAGCATTGAGCAAATCTTTCAGCAGGGTTTGCATGGGTACTTTACGGCCTTCAAAACGTGAAGGATCGTAGTTAGTGTTAGCCGAAATCGCTTGGTCAACGAATTTCTGCATAATACCCACTAACTGTAAGTAACCGTCGTTGCTTGGCATTTTCCACAGCAATTCATAGCTATCTTTCAGTGTATCGAAATCAGGTACCACTTGTTTTAGCTGACCGTCTTTGCTCGATTTCACGCTGATAAGGCCACGTGGTGGCTCAATACCATTGGTCGCATTGGAGATTTGCGACGAGGTTTCTGATGGCATTAATGCCGACAGCGTCGAGTTACGCAGGCCATATTGCTTGATATCGCTACGCAGTGATTCCCAGTCTAAGTGCAATGGTTCGGCACAAATTTTATCCAAATCACGTTTGTAGGTATCAATTGGCAAAATACCTTGAGAGTAAGTGGTCTCGTGGAATAACGGACACGCACCTTGCTCTTTGGCTAAGTTCATTGAGGCTTTCAGTAAATAGTACTGAATCGCTTCGAAGGTTCTGTGGGTTAAAGCGTTCGCACTACCATCGGAATACTTCATGCCGTTTTTCGCTAAATAGTTAGCGAAGTTGATCACGCCTATGCCTAAGGTACGGCGATTCATCGAGGCGATTTGCGCGGCTTTGATAGGGTAATCTTGATAGTCCAATAGATTATCCAGTGCGCGTACGGCGAGGTCGGCTAATGGCTCAATATCTGATAACGCTTTGATAGAACCTAAGTTAAGTGCTGACAGCGTACAAAGCGCGATTTCACCTTCTGGATCATCGATGTTGTTCAATGGTTTAGTCGGCAGGGCGATTTCAAGACACAGGTTAGACTGTCTGATCGGCGCGACCTTTGAATCGAACGGGCTGTGAGTGTTGCAGTGATCCACGTTCTGAATGTAGATACGGCCCGTTGAGGCACGCTCTTGCATCATCAGTGAAAACAGCTCAACGGCTTTTATGGTTTTCTTACGAATGCTGCTGTCTTGCTCATATTGCACATATAAACGTTCGAATTCGTTTTGATCTTCAAAGAAAGCATCGTACAAGCCAGGCACGTCAGATGGGCTAAATAAACTGATGTTTTCGCCTTTGATCAGACGTTGATACATGACTTTGTTCAACTGCACACCGTAGTCTAAATGACGGATACGGTTGTCTTCGACGCCGCGGTTATTTTTCAATACCAGCAGAGATTCGACTTCTAAGTGCCAAATAGGGTAGAACAGGGTCGCAGCACCGCCACGCACGCCGCCTTGAGAACACGACTTCACTGCGGTTTGGAAATACTTATAGAAAGGTAAACAACCTGTGTGGAAGGCTTCACCACCACGGATTGGGCTACCTAAGGCGCGAATACGACCGGCGTTAATACCGATACCCGCACGTTGGCTGACGTATTTCACGATAGACGAAGCGGTCGCGTTGATGGAATCTAAGCTATCACCACATTCGATCAGTACGCAAGAGCTAAACTGACGCGTTGGGGTGCGCACACCGGCCATAATTGGCGTTGGCAGCGACAGTTTAAAAGTTGATACCGCGTCATAGAAATCTTTAACGTATTTCAGGCGCGTCTCTTTTGGATAACGGGCAAACAAGCAAGCCGCAACCAAAATGTAAAGGAACTGGGCGCTCTCGTAGATTTCGTGGGTCACACGGTTTTGAACTAAATATTTGCCTTCAAGCTGTTTTACCGCTGCGTAAGAGAAGTCCATATCGCGCCAATGGTCGATATAGGTATCCATCACATCCAGTTCTTCGCGAGTGTAATCTCTTAAAATGTGTTGATCGTATTTACCTAGCTCAACCAACTTAGTCACGTGAGCATACAATGCGGGCGGCTCAAACTGACCGAAGGCCTTCTTACGCAAATGAAACACCGCTAAACGGGCAGCAAGGAACTGATAGTCCGGTGATTCTGGCGAAATTAAATCCGCCGCAGCCTTGATAATGGTTTCATGGATAGCTTCGGTTGGGATGCCATCGAAAAACTGTAGGTGCGAGCGAAGTTCAACTTCCGAAACAGAAACGTTTTTTAATCCCTTGGCTGCCCAAGTAATTACGCGGTGTATTTTTTCGAGATCGATATTCTCACGATCGCCACAGCGTTTTGTGACTGTCATAGTGCTATTCATTTGGAGATAGGCCTTGGTTCTTATATGTATTTAGGTGAGCAAAATCACCGTACGTATCCTTGTAAAACAATCAATAATCGTCCCTTAAATACAGCTGACTGGTTAAAAACGAGTCAATTAAGCGGCGAGCTTCTAGTGTGTCTGATTGTTACCTATACACAAGATATGGTGTTTTAAATTATATGGGATACAAGATAGTGAGGTTTGCCCCTATTTGCAAGTCTGAATTCAGGGGACATCTTGTGGATAACGTGAGGATAAAATTTTGCGTTAGTAACGACTAACCTTGAAGCTCAATTTCAGGTTAGCGTGTCACACTCATGGGGGATTTTTAGGCGATCTTTTCTTTAGATCGCGATCGCTCACGAGTGCCGATCTTTTATCCGTCTGACTTTTTCCGTGGGTCATAAATAGTATGCTGACACACTGATGTCCGTCAGTGAGGTTACGTATTGGATGCCTTATTCGTGAGCATTGTAGGCGCTGTTTTTGGTTGATGTTGTTAAGCCAATGCTTCGATTAGTGCTTGATGTAGCTCAGTTGGGCTCGCAAAATGCGCGTGCGCAGGCCATTGCAACGGCTTGTCGTTCACGCCCAGATAACCCCATAGGGCCACGCCGCCTAACATGCCAGCAGCCTCGGCCGCGAGCAGATCTCGCTCGGCATCCCCAAGATACAAAATGTGCTCTGGAGCACAGTTTAGTTGTTGTGCGCCTAACAGCATTGGTGCGGTGTGGGGTTTTGGGTGTTTTGTAGAATCGCCGCTGATGATAACGGGCATACGCAAGTGTAAATTCAGTTTTCGCAATAAGGGACGGGTAAAGCGCGCAGGCTTGTTGGTGATCACCCCAAACGGCAACTGAGTTAACTCGAGCCAGTCGAGTAATGCCACTATGCCTGTAAATAGCGCACAATGATCGCCATTTATACGCTGATAGTGGGCGAGTAGCCCTTGCTGAACTTGAGACCGAAGATCTTCTGCCGCATCAGGGATCGCGGCATCGACTAAGGCAAAACTGCCGTGGGATGCGGCGTAGCGCATGGCCGCTAACGGCTGCGCGGCGATGCCGACGTCTTGAAGACTTAAATTGAGGGCCTGCACTAGATCCGGCGCGGTATCGGCTAAGGTGCCGTCGAGATCGAACAGTACGCCTTTGATCTGTGCCAGACTCATATTAATCAACCTTACGCGTCGCTATCATGTAATTCACATCAACCTTAGGCGTGTACTTAAAAATGCCCGTCAATGGGTTGTAGCTTACCCCTAAGGCATCGGTACAGATAAGATCGGTATTATCTACTAGCTCAATCAGCTCTGAAGGCTTAATGAATTTTTTATGCTCGTGGGTGCCAACTGGTAGCATTTTTAGCAAATATTCCGCGCCTAAAATGGTGTGCACGTAGGATTTAATGTTGCGGTTGATGGTGGAGAAAAACACATGACCACCGGGTTTAACCATGTCACAGCAAGCCTTGATCACAGATTGTGGATCGGGTACATGTTCGAGCATTTCCATGCAGGTCACCACATCGTAATAGGCTTGATGATCTTGGCTATGGGCCTCGGCAGTATTTTTTACATAATTAATGCTCACGCCCGTTTCGAGGGCATGTAGGCGGGCGACTTCTAAGGGCTCATCACCCATATCTAAGCCATCAACCTCGGCGCCGATGCGGGCCATGCTTTCAGACAATATGCCGCCACCACAGCCGACATCGAGCACTTTCTTGCCGAAAATACCGCCAGCGGTTTGATCGATATAGTTTAAGCGCAGCGGGTTTAATAGATGCAGCGGCTTAAATTCGCCGTTGAGATCCCACCAAGTTTCGGCCATACGTTCAAACTTTGCGATTTCCTGTGGGTCTACATTGGTATTCTGATGCATGCTATTACCTGAAGAAGCTGTATTGTGCGGCTATTATAACGACTATGTTTGATAAACAAAGTGCTCGACTGAGCTAAGCCCTTGTGGTTGAGTGAATTTTCAGCAGTTATCTGCTTTTATGTTAATTGTTGTGCTCCGTATCGACCTTTTACTTCATCCCGTTGACGATTTTTCCTCATCGTAAGCCGTGTATTTCAACGCTTGTTTATAGCTCAAACGACCAAATTGACAGTGTTTTCATCTATTAAGCCACCAGACTCTCAATTCGATAATGATAGGTCTGGCGACATTAAATAACTGTGTTAGAATGCCAAATCACGTTTTTGGGCTAGGCAATGATACGGATTATACGTTGTCGGCTATTTTTCAGGGGAACGAGCAGTTTATGACTGATCTGGCATCATCTATTTCGCCAATTAATATCGAAGACGAACTAAAGAATTCGTACCTTGATTACGCCATGAGCGTTATCGTGGGACGTGCATTACCAGACGTGCGCGACGGCTTAAAGCCGGTTCATCGTCGCGTTCTGTTTGCCATGAGTGAATTGAAGAACGATTGGAACAAGCCTTACAAAAAATCTGCCCGTGTGGTTGGTGACGTCATCGGTAAATATCACCCCCATGGTGATTCTGCTGTTTATGACACTATCGTCCGTATGGCCCAGCCATTCTCACTGCGTTACACCTTAGTAGACGGCCAAGGTAACTTCGGTTCGGTCGACGGTGACTCAGCGGCGGCAATGCGTTATACCGAAATCCGTATGGATAAGTTAGCGCACCAATTACTGGCCGATCTTGAAAAAGAGACAGTGGATTTCGTCCCTAACTACGACGGCACAGAACAGATCCCAGCTGTATTACCTACACGCGTACCTAACCTGTTAATTAACGGTTCATCGGGTATTGCAGTGGGTATGGCAACCAACATCCCACCCCACAACTTAACAGAAGTGGTGAAAGGCTGTTTGGCACTGATTGAAGAACCCTCACTGTCGATTGAACAGTTGATGGAATACATTCCTGGTCCGGATTTCCCCACAGCAGCGATTATCAATGGCCGCAAAGGCATTATTGATGCCTATAAAACTGGCCGTGGCCGCGCGATCATGCGTGCTCTGGCAGATGTGGAAACCGAAGATAATGGCCGTGAGCGCATTATCGTCACTGAAATCCCGTATCAGGTGAATAAAGCCCGTTTAATCGAGAAGATTGCCGAGCTGGTTAAAGATAAAAAGCTTGAAGGCATCAGCGGTCTACGCGACGAGTCTGATAAAGACGGTATGCGTATCGTTATCGAAATTAAGCGCGGTGAAGTGGGCGAGGTTGTACTCAATAACCTTTATGCTCAAACGCAAATGCAGTGTTCTTTCGGGATTAACATGGTGGCCCTGACCAATGGTCAGCCTAAACTGTTTAATCTTAAAGAAATGCTCGAATGCTTTATTCTGCATCGCCGTGAAGTGGTGACGCGTCGTACCGTATTTGAACTGCGTAAAGCCCGTGAGCGTGCCCATATTTTGGAAGCGCTGGCGGTTGCACTGGCTAACATTGACCCGATTATTGCACTGATCAAAGCCTCACCCACGCCTGCAGATGCCAAAGTGAAATTGGTTGAGCAAGGTTGGGAATTAGGCCACGTTCAAGGCATGCTGGAAAAAGCGGGCGATGACGCCGCGCGTCCAGAGTGGTTAGAGCCACAATACGGTATTCGTGACGGTCAATATTTCCTGACTGAGCAACAAGCTCAGGCCATTCTGGAACTGCGTTTACACCGTTTGACCGGTCTTGAGCACGATAAGATCATCGCCGAATACGAAGAACTGCTCGAATTTATCGCGGGTCTGCTGTTTATTCTGCGCAGTCCTGAGCGTTTGATGGAAGTGATCAAGGAAGAATTAGTTCAAATCCTTGAAGAATATGGTGATGCGCGCCGTACAGTGATCAATGCCAACGAAGTCGATATGAGTCTTGAAGACTTGATCAACGAAGAAGACGTTGTGGTAACACTGTCGCACTTAGGTTATGCCAAGTATCAACCGTTGACCGATTACCAAGCTCAGCGCCGTGGTGGTAAAGGTAAAGCCGCGACGAAAGTGAAAGACGAAGATTTCGTCGAGAAACTGTTAGTTGCCAATACCCATGACACCATTTTGTGCTTCTCTGACTTTGGTAAGATGTACTGGCTCAAAGTGTATCAATTGCCATTAGCGAGCCGTACGGCCCGTGGTCGTCCAATTGTTAACTTGTTGCCGTTATCCGATGGCGAGCGCATTACTGCGATTCTGCCAGTACGTGAATACGCGGCTGACAAGTACATCATCATGGCGACCTCACACGGTACTGTGAAGAAAACCGCACTAACTGCTTATAGCAATCCACGTGCAAACGGTATTATCGCCGTTAACCTCAAAGACGGTGACCAACTGATCGGTGTCGATATCACTAACGGTGATGACGAAATCATGTTGTTCTCGAACGAAGGTAAAGTGGTTCGCTTTGGTGAGAAAGTACGTGATTCTGAAACAGGCGAAGTGAAAACCGATCCTGAAACCGGCGAAGAAGTCTTGTCCTTACGTCCTATGGGCCGTACTGCAACAGGCGTTCGTGGTATCCGTTTAGAAGAAGGTCAGAAAGTCGTGTCGCTTATCGTACCCAAAGGCGATGGCGCGATTCTGACTGTGACTGAAAACGGCTACGGTAAACGGACGCAACTGTCTGAATATCCAGCGAAGAGCCGTGCGACTAAAGGTGTGGTTTCAATCAAGGTGAGCGAACGTAACGGCGCTGTTGTTGGGGCTGTTCAAGTCGGTCTTAACGACGAACTGATGCTCATCAGTGATAAAGGTACCTTAGTGCGTACACCTGCGAGCGGCGTGTCTATCATTGGCCGTAACACGCAAGGTGTAACGATTATCCGTACTGCGGGCGACGAGAAAGTGGTCGGCCTACAACGTATCGACGAAATCCAAACTGAAGAAGATGAAGTCGAGCTGGATGAAAACGGTTTACCGATTGTTCCTGTCATTATCGAAGGTGAATTAGCCGACGAGGCGCTTGAAGAAGCGCTGGATGATGAAGAAGAGTTGGACGAAGATGAAGACGAACTTGCTGATGATGAGCAAGACGAAGAGTAATTAAGTGTCATATTAACGAGCGTCCAATTGGACGCTCGTTTTTTTAATGGCATTGATGTTGATAGCATTGTTCGTTTTAGAATGGTTTCGTATTTATCAATACATACATCATGGTTGGGATTAAGGAGAGTGTCAGTGAGCGCGATTTATAATTTCTGTGCTGGACCTGCAATGTTACCCGCAGCGGTAATGAAAAAAGCACAACAGGAATTACTTGATTGGAATGGCCAAGGCGTTTCCGTGATGGAAATCAGCCACCGAAGTAAAGAGTTCATCGCGCTTACACAACAAGCCGAGTCTGATTTACGTGAACTGATGCAGATCCCCACAAATTACCATGTGCTATTTATGCACGGCGGTGGTCGTGGACAGTTCTCCGCTGTTGTGAATAATTTTTTAGGTAATCATGGCAGAGCTCTGTATTTAGTCAGTGGTCAATGGTCATCTGCCGCATTAGCCGAAGCACAAAAGCTCGTGGGTGAAGAGCAGATTGATAGCTTGAATATTGTTGAAAAACACAATGGACTCAATGCGGTTGTCTTGCCTGATTTACATAAAATCGATGCCGATTATCGCTATGTTCACTACTGCCCTAATGAGACAGTAGATGGTATCGAAATTTTTGATGAATTAGACTCACCTTGGCCAATTGTTGCCGATTTATCGTCAACCATTATGTCACGTGAAATCGACGTCAGCCGCTACGGTTTGATTTACGCTGGCGCACAAAAGAACATAGGTCCATCGGGTCTGTCGATAGTGATAGTGCGCGATGACATGTTAAAACTGCCGAGTTTACCGCAGTCGTCCATCATGGACTATCGTTTAGCCGTTGAGCATGACTCTATGTTCAACACACCGCCAACCTTTGCTTGGTATCTCGCCGCTGAAGTCTTTGCTTGGCTTAAGTCCATTGGCGGCATTGCGAGTATTGCAAAAATTAATCAACAAAAAGCGCAGATGTTATATCAATGCATTGATGGTAATGCTTTCTACCGTAATGGGGTTGTTGCAGCGAACCGCTCACAAATGAACGTGACTTTCCAATTAGTCAACGAAGCGCTCGATAGTGAGTTCCTAAAGCAAGCGCAAATTGCTGGACTCGTTGCCTTAAAGGGCCATCGTATCGTAGGGGGTATGCGTGCTAGCCTCTATAATGCAATGCCACTCGATGGCGTAGTTGCCTTGGTCAAGTTTATGAATGAGTTTGCAAACAAACATAGCTAGGCTTAGCTGTATTGAGTCACTCATTAGCTTGCGACGCTTAGCGTCTAGGCTTTGCTGCCTGAAAATCAACGTTATGCTTATTGAATGTTGATCATCAGTTAGCCATCTCAAAAGCGAATGCTCAAATGCATTCGCTTTTTTGTTAGCTTTAATTTATCGACAATGGCGTTAAGCAAGATGACGTTGAGACCAGATGCCTTCAAGAACACTCGCGGTGAGAAAGCCTGTGAGCTGACGCGCATTACTGAATAAGATGATGGGTTAGTTGTATGTTATTGTTTATCATAATTAAAAGAACGTATTTCTGGATGCGTATACACGATAAATCAATAGGATGTCACCGATGGATTTGGCCAAGCTTTCGCGGATTAGTATGAAGCATTTGATCACTTTGCATGTGATGCTCGATACCCTGAGTGTAACCGCCAGCGCCGAACGTTTATGTTTAAGTCCCTCATCCGTCAGTAAAACCTTAAGCCAGCTCAGGGACAGCTTGAACGATGAACTGTTCTATCGTAACGGCAACTCACTGGTAGCAACCCCATTGGCAAGACGATTAGGGCCAAGTGTGCAGCAGATGATCAATGATATGAATCAGATCATGAGTCAGGATGCGTTTAACCCTGCACATTTTGAGGGGCGTTTCTCGCTTGCGATGCGCGAAAGCACCTTTGAACTGCTGGCCGCCAAGCTAAGCGCCCATATTCTGAGCTTGGCTCCTAATATCCGCCTCGATATTTACAGCAAAGACAATATTGGTTTTGATGGATTGCTTAAAGGTACATTAGATTTTGTGCTGTTACCCCACGATCTGAGTCAACCTAATCCTCTTCAAGACGATCTGGTGTGGGAAACCTTGTTTAGCGATGAAATGATCTGCCTGATGAATTCATCCCATCCCTTGGCTAAACAGCCGCATATCAGCTTCGATGATTACCTGAGTTTTAGCCATATTGGCATTACAGACACAGATTTGAGCACGCCTTTTTTTGATATTTTGCTCGCCCAGCAATCTAAAAAACGGGCCGTCCCCATTTCGGTCCCAGACTTTGGCAGTGCGGCGTTAATGTGCCATCACAGTGAGCTGCTCTTTACCTGCTCGCGCCGCTGGGCATCCATCGCCAGCCAAGCTCAAGGCTTAACGATTAAATCTTTACCCATAGAATATGGTAAAGTGGCTTACAGCCTAGTTTGGCATAGTCAAAGCATGAAAGATCCCGCACTGCGCTGGCTTTATGAGCAAATTTTGCTTTGCAGTCGTTAAAGGTATATAGAAGGTAACACGAGATTGGTTACGCCTCGCTTTGCAAGCGTTGCGGCTAAGCGTTCAATATCGGCTTGTTTACAGCTTGGCCAATTGAGAGCTTCATCGACAACACCATGATGGTGAAAGGCATTTAACTTAACTCGCGTATCTGGGCCTAGCAGAAGTAAATAGGTCGCTAGCGCTTCTATTTCGTCCTCATAATCCGTGATGCTCGGAATGTGCAGCAATCTCACCTCATACAGTTTTTGCTGTTTAGCCAATAACTGGATTGATTTGAACACGGCATGGTTATCACGACCAGTAATGTATCTATGGGTATCTTGCTGCCACGCTTTAAGATCCACCATAGCGCCATCTAAAAACGGCAGCAGTTTATGCCATCCCGTTAGACTCAAACTGCCATTGGTGTCGAGCATACAAGTCAGGTGTGATAACGGTTTTGAGGCCTTAATCGCTTGAAACAAGGCAATAATAAACGGCAGTTGCAGGCTCGCTTCGCCGCCGCTAACCGTAATGCCATTAATAAAGTGACGCTGACTATGGAGAATCGTCAGTATCTCCTCAACGGTGTAACGAGTGAGCTTGGGGCTCGCTTGTTTTGGGCACACGGCAAGGCAGGTATCGCATTGGCTACAACGCTCACTATCCCATTGAATATGATGCTTATTATTGAGATTTATCAATGTCAGCACATTTTCAGGGCAGGTGGCGACACAATCGCCACAGGCATCGCATAAACCTATGGTATGTGGGTTATGGCAGTTTTTGCATTGATAGTTGCAGCCCTGCAAGAATAACACGAGCCTGCTGCCAGGCCCGTCGACGCATGAAAAGGGCAATAGCTGACTGACTATTGCCTGTTTATTTATGGCCGGTTCATTTAACAACACAGGGGGGAGTGCTCATGGGCGATAACGCGTGCTTGTCGTTGCAATATTCCCGTATTAACCGCAGCTTCTGCGGCTAAGCCTGTGGTATTGAGACGCGAGCCGCACTGTTTAAACGCGTCAATATCTGAGCGTTTTACCATATAGCCAGTCACGCGCATTAAATCGTTAGAGGCGACATTGGCGGTAAACTCCCTAAAACCTAACTCAAGTGCGGCTTTACATAGTTGGAACATGGCTTGAGGATTGGATTTTACAGTTTCATCTATGGTCAAAATATCGCTAATCCCCGCCGTATAATACTGATGATGCTGCGCTAAGGCTTGAATATGGGCGATGGGATTCGGTTCAGTGCCATAGGGGATGCGAACGCCAGGAGTCACATCGTTGTCGATACTAATACCGCCCTGTGAATGCAGTAGTGCCCGCCCATGGTAACCATGTGCGACGGGTGTGGATTTCACTATGGCATCGAGCGTGGCAGAAATACGGTAGCCAAGTTGATTTGCGTCCGTGCTATGGCCATAGCCAGTGTGTTGATCTCGTTGAGATAACTTCGTTGCATCAGTAGCCGTAAATGTCCGCAGAATATTCACGGCTTCTGCCATGCCGTAAATACCAAACATGGGTGCAAAGCGCGATTCATCAATCAATTGCTCTTTAACTAAAAAGCTGTCAAAGAAGTGTGATTCTTGATGCAAAAATGCCGAGCGCGCGTCAATGAGCTCGAAGGTGAGTGAGCAGTAATTTGGCAATACAGTATCAAAAAAATCGTTTATAGAATTGGCCTTTAACGCAACTTCTTTAAGATTAAGTCGAACTAAGGTATTGGCGCCGCCCGCTAACGGCAACGCGTTGTAGCAACTGACAATACCAAAACCGCGCTCATCAAACGCACTGGCATGCAGTGGGTAATTCGCGATATGCGGCTTACTGCACTGACAAATATTGGTGGTCGCAAGCAACAACAATTCATCCGGTGTGACGGCGGGGTCGTACATAAAAGTCAAATTGGGTGCAACTTGTTTTAACTCGGCATCAATGCGCAGCAGGGTGCGGCAAACGATGTTATCTGTAGGGCCAATATTCACATGCATAAAGGCATCGGGCAGGGTTCTGTCGAGCATGATCCAAAACAGTTTTAATTTACGATAAAGGATTTCCGCATCCATTCCTTCAACGAAAGGCATCAAAATGTCATCCAGCTGACCTAAATACACAGGGATATTGGTCACCGATGGCACGTGATGATACAGAATCGTTAAGGCATTGATGGCTTCGTCCAAGTTTTTTGCCGCAGATAACTCTAAGTATTCAGAGCCTTGTTGAAGGTAGCGGGCATAATCTGGCAACACATAGCGTGGTTTAAACGGCGCATGGCCTTCAAACATGTCGCAAATAATACCGTCATTCATCGCCGCTTTTACCTCGGGCGATATCGACATATAGGGCAAACTGGCTTCCGCTTCTAATGCTAAATAGTTGGATTTTTGCTTGGGTGAAAGCAGCGGGTTGGTGACGATTTGCACTAATTTATCTTGTAATAACATGGCTGAACATCCACAAGTTCTATGATGACCACTAATCTACTCAGTGGCGTTGGCTTTAAAAAGTGAAAATAGCCGCAGTCCTGATTAATGAAATGGAAATCCGCCGACCGAGGTCACAATCTGTGGCTTATTGCGATAACGCCGCGATGATAAAATCGCTAGAATGTGGTTTTACGATTAAAAATAAATGCTTGAACAGTGAGACGTGGCCTTGCTTGTCATATTGTGAATATGAAACTGAGGTTAATGAACTGCCAAAACTGATCGGGTGGGATGATTGAAAAATTTAACATTTGAGGCGGTAAATGAACTCTGCTGTATTCCTTTATTGCGGGAATACAGCAGAGTGAGCGGTGCAGATAAACTCAGCGGCGCTTAGAGCACTTTAGCAATTGATTGGGCTAAGTAATCGACGTTATCTTCACTGATCCCAGCAATACTGATGCGGCTTGAACCTACCATATAGATGCTGAATTCTTTTTGTAGGCGCGCCACTTGCTCTGGAGCCACCCCAAGGAAAGAGAACATACCTTTTTGGCGGGCGATAAAGCTAAAGTCACGGTTTACGCCGTTGGCTTTAAGTTTATCCACTAAAATGGCGCGGTTGCCGTTGATGCGATCGCGCATCACTTTCAGCTCATCAAGCCATTCTTGGGTTAATTCTTTTGATCCTAAAATCGTCTCAACAATCGCCGCACCATGGGCAGGTGGCATAGAGTAAAGGCAGCGAACCACATAAAGCAGTACAGATTGCGCGATATTGGCGGTATTGGCATCTTTGGCAATCACAGAGCAGGAACCAATACGCTCACGGTACAAACCGAAGTTTTTCGAGCATGAGCTGCACAGGATCATATTATCGACCGCTGCCGCCATATGACGCACGCCGTAGGCATCAATATCAACGCCATCACCAAAGCCTTGGTAGGCCATGTCAATCAGCGGCGTAAAGCCTTGATCTTTTGTAAGGGCAACCACTTTATCCCATTGCTCTGTGGTTAAATCCATTCCGCTTGGGTTATGGCAACAGGCGTGGAATAACACCACATCATCAGGACTTACTTGCGATAATGCAGCAAGCATCTCATCAAATTTCAATGATTTGCTATCGTAGTCATAGTAAGGATAGGTTTTAACAGTAATGCCAGCCGCTTCGAATAAACCGATATGGTTTGCCCAAGTTGGATCGCTTACCCATAACACAGCATTCGGGTTGCAGCGTTTAATAAAGTCACCCGCCACGCGCAGCGCGCCTGTACCACCGGGTGTTGAAACGGTGCGGATACGGTTAGCGATAATGGCACTGTGGCCAACACCAAAGGCTAATTCCGTCATCAAGGTGTTGAATTGTGGTGAGCCTGTTGGGCCGATATACACTTTGGTGGTTTCGGTATCGAGACGGAATTTTTCCGCTTTTTTCACGCAGCTTAGAATAGGGGTAACGCCGGTAGGATCTTTATAAACGCCCACACCTAAATCCACTTTTTGTGGGTGAGAGTCTTCGCGGTACTGAGTTAACAAGCCAAGGATGGGGTCCGCTGGCATTGCGATGAGTGAGTTAAACATAGCTCCATCTACCTTTCTGGTTATAGTGCAAACGTGATTGTTCGTATCAGATATGCGTTATTTATCGTTTGGAGGTTAGAATAGCGCGGAAAGGTAAAGTAATTAAAGTGAAAACTGTGATTACACGCCAGTTATCTTGGCAAAAAAGCCTGCCAAAAATACGGTTAAATCATAAATTAACCGCTTTAATTTTGCGTTTTTGTTATTTTTACACTGATCTCAGCAAATAATCTGACCAAAATGCCATTTTTCTCGAAAAAACGGTTGAATCCTTAGCGACAATCGGTAATTTTATAACGACGAAGCACCAACAAGGCCCCAATCTCCTTTTATTTGTAATCTTAACTTGACGCGCTGTAGCGTGAAGTTGCCATTTTGCGTATTCAGTCCGCGTGATCGTGATGATGACGCCCTATAGAGAAAGAAGATTTATTCATGAAGCAATTACGTCTTGAACCTGTTGTGCAAGTCCGCGGTGAAATCAATATTCCGGGCTCAAAAAGTATTTCAAATCGAGCCTTATTATTGGCCACCTTAGCCCAAGGTACGACTACGCTCACCAATCTGCTCGACTCAGATGATATCCGCCACATGTTGGCCTCCCTCAAGCAGTTAGGGGTGAACTACCGTTTATCGCAAAACAATACTGTGTGTGAACTCGATGGTTTAGGTGGTGTGATTTCCTCAGCATCCGCGCAGGAATTGTTTTTAGGCAATGCGGGTACCGCAATGCGCCCCTTATGCGCCGCCTTAACCTTAGGCCAAGGTGAATTTATTCTCACGGGCGAACCACGTATGGAAGAGCGTCCGATTGGCGATTTAGTCGATGCCTTAAGGCAACTCGGTGCCAATATTGTTTATCTTAAAAATGACGGTTTCCCGCCACTGACGATTAATGCCACTGGCCTTAATGGCGGTGATGTTGAAATTGCAGGCGATTTATCGAGCCAGTTTTTAACGGCTTTGTTGATGGTGGCGCCGCTTGCTAAGGGCAGCGTCAATATCCATGTCAAAGGCGAGTTAGTCTCTAAGCCTTATATCGATATTACTATCGCCTTGATGGCGCAGTTCGGCGTTAACGTCATTAACCATGACTACGCGCGTTTTGAGATTGTTGCAGGCCAGCGTTATATATCACCAGGCAAAGTACTGGTAGAAGGCGATGCGTCATCGGCATCGTATTTCCTCGCGGCAGGGGCGATTAAGGGCGGCGAAGTCAAAGTCACGGGTGTGGGTCGTTTAAGTATCCAAGGCGATGTAAAATTTGCCGATGTGCTCGAAAAAATGGGCGCAGATATCGAGTGGGGCGATGACTATATTATTGCCCGCGGTTCCCAATTAACGGCCGTCGACTTAGACATGAACCATATTCCCGATGCGGCCATGACCATTGCAACGGCCGCATTATTTGCTAAAGGCACGACGGTTATTCGCAATATCTATAACTGGCGTATTAAAGAAACCGACCGGTTAGCGGCTATGGCAACTGAACTGCGAAAAGTGGGCGCCGAGGTTGAAGAGGGGAATGACTACATTAAAATCACCCCGCCAGCCGTGATTAACACCGCTGAAATTGATACCTACAATGATCACCGCATGGCCATGTGCTTTTCTATGCTGGCATTTGCCGATTGCGGTATCACCATCAATGATCCAGATTGTACTTCTAAAACATTCCCTGACTACTTTAAGCAGTTTGCGAGCCTGCAAGGCTAAGTCTGTTTGTTTCGTCATTGTTACAACCATCGATGTCAAGAATAGCAAGCCGTATTTGTGCGGCTTCTAATCTTCATAAAAAATCCACGGATTTTGTTTGTCTTTTGTTGTACAATGCGGCGCGCTCATTTTCGGGGGCTCACTTGATGAACTCACGGATGATGGTTATTTTTTGCGGAGGAATGTATGTCTGAACGGGCTCCTGTAGTCACAATCGACGGCCCAAGTGGTGCTGGCAAAGGTACAATTAGTCAATTATTGGCTCAGCATCTAGGTTGGCAACTACTTGATAGTGGTGCTATTTACCGAGTTCTTGCGCTTGCAGCAATTCATCATAACGTTGAACTGGAAAATGAAGAGTCTATCACGTTGTTAGCGGCACATCTGGATGTGAAGTTTCTAACAGGCAATGATAAAGATCCGGTTCAAGTGATATTGGAAGGTGAAGACGTCACCAACGACATTCGCACCCAAGAGTGCTCGAATGCCGCTTCAAAAGTCGCTGCCTTTCCACGGGTGAGAGAAGCCTTATTACGTCGCCAACGGGCCTTTAAAACGGCGCCAGGATTAATTGCCGATGGTCGTGACATGGGAACAGTGGTTTTCCCAAGTGCGCCGGCAAAATTATATTTAACCGCCTCAGCTGAAGAGCGTGCCCAAAGACGCTATAATCAGTTGCAGGACAAGGGCTTCGATGTTAATATCGAGCGCCTTTTAAGTGAAATTATCGAACGTGATGACCGCGATATGAATCGTCCGGTGGCTCCTTTAGTCCCCGCCGATGACGCGCTCATTATCGATACTAGCGGTAAGGGTATTGATGAAGTGCTAGCGCTTGCGCTTAACTTTATCAACCAAAAATTATCCGGCACTAACTAAGTTAGTCCACCGGATAGGTATTCGTATTAAGGATGATACGGATAATTTGACTGACTCCACGTCTAGGACGGACAGTGGTTTAATAAAGAAAGTAACCTAAACATGACTGAATCTTTTGCTGATCTATTTGAACAATCCCTTCAAACTCTGGAATTCCGTCCAGGCTCTATCGTTCGTGGTACTGTTGTATCAATCAAAAACGGTATGGTACTGGTTGACGCGGGTCTGAAGTCTGAAAGCCCAATCCCAGCTGAACAATTCAAAAACGCTCAAGGCGTTTTAGAAATTCAAGTTGGCGATGAAGTTGACGTAGCTCTTGACTCTGTTGAAGACGGCTTCGGTGAGACTCAACTGTCTCGCGAAAAAGCGAAACGTCATGAAGCTTGGATCGTTCTGGAAAAAGCTTATGAAGATGCTGAAACTGTAATCGGTATCATCAATGGTAAAGTTAAAGGCGGTTTCACTGTTGAATTAAACGGTATCCGTGCCTTCTTACCAGGTTCTCTAGTTGACGTGCGCCCAGTTCGCGACACCGCTCACTTAGAGTACAAAGAATTAGAATTCAAAGTTATCAAGCTAGACCAGAAGCGTAACAACGTTGTTGTTTCTCGTCGTGCAGTTATCGAATCAGAAAGCAGCGCTGAGCGTGATGCACTGTTAGAAAACCTGCAAGAAGGTCAAGCAGTTAAGGGTATCGTTAAGAACCTGACTGACTACGGTGCATTCGTAGATTTAGGTGGTGTTGACGGTCTGCTACATATCACAGATATGGCGTGGAAACGTGTTAAACATCCATCAGAAATCGTCAATGTTGGCGATGAAATCAACGTTAAAGTACTGAAGTACGATCGTGAGCGCACTCGTGTGTCTCTAGGTCTGAAACAACTTGGCGAAGATCCATGGTTAGAAATCAGCAAACGCTACCCAGAAAACACACGTTTAACTGGTCGCGTTACTAACCTAACTGACTACGGTTGCTTCGTAGAAATCGAAGAAGGCGTTGAAGGTCTGGTTCACGTTTCTGAAATGGATTGGACTAACAAGAACATTCACCCATCTAAAGTGGTTAACTTAGGTGATGAAGTTGAAGTTCTGGTTCTGGACATCGATGAAGAGCGTCGTCGTATTTCTCTAGGTCTGAAACAATGTAAGACCAATCCATGGGATGACTTCGCAACTCGTTACAACAAAGGCGACAAGGTTTCTGGTAAGATCAAGTCAATCACTGACTTCGGTATCTTTATCGGTCTTGACGGCGGTATCGATGGTCTAGTTCACCTGTCTGACATTTCTTGGAACGGTACTGGCGAAGACGCAGTTTCTGAATACAAGAAAGGCGATGAAATCCATGCAGTGGTTCTGTCTGTAGATCCAGAGCGTGAGCGCATCAGCTTAGGTGTTAAGCAAACTGAAGATGATCCATTCAACGCATACTTGGCTGACAAGAAGAAAGGTACTATCGTAAACGGTACTGTTTCTGCTGTTGATGCTAAAGGTGTGACTGTTGAACTGGCTGACACTGTTGAAGGTTACATCCGTGTAGCTGACATTTCACGTGAGCGTATCGAAGATGCATCTACTGTCTATAATGTAGGTGATGCAATCGAAGCTAAGTTCATGGGTGTTGACCGTAAGAACCGCTCTATCAGCCTGTCAATCAAAGCGAAAGACGAAGCTGAAGAGAAAGAAGTAATGGCGACTCTGAACAAACAAGATGACGCTGTTATTAGCAATGCAATGGCTGAAGCGTTTAAAGCAGCTCGTAAATAATCGCCTGTTGTTTGGGGAGGCATCTCTCCCCATTAGGCGACTGTGTTTGGCTTGATAATAGGGGATAGCTAGGATGACGAAATCTGAACTTATCGAAAAACTCGCCACCAGGCAGTCGCAGCTGTCGGCGAAAGAGGTTGAAGGCGCAATCAAAGAAATGTTGGAGCAAATGGCAACAACATTAGAAAGCGGTGATCGTATTGAGATCCGTGGCTTTGGTAGTTTCTCGCTTCACTATCGTGCACCGCGGACTGGCCGTAATCCAAAGACTGGTTCATCAGTCGATTTGGAAGGTAAATACGTCCCGCACTTTAAGCCAGGCAAAGAACTGCGCGAGCGTGTTGACGCCGTTAATGTGTGATTGACCGCATAGTAAAAAGCCTCCGTTAGGAGGCTTTTTTGTATCTATTGCAAGGCAATGCTGGTCAGCTTAGTAAATTTCTTGGATAATCATTAAATTGAAACGCGTTTAGGGAGTGCAGCGTGAAATCATTTGTAGCAACTGTGCTTGTGGCACTGTTATTTATTCTGGCGTTGATTTTTGGCGCGCGCAACGAACAAGTGGTGACCATCAGCTATTTTGTCGCACAGGGTGAATATCGTTTACCTGTTGTCTTAGCGATTGTCTTTTTTGCTGGTTTTATTTTGAGTTGGTTATTTGCTAGCTACTATATTGTCCGCTTGAAATTAAGTTTAGCGGCAACTAAAAAGAAACTAAATCAAGTGATCGCTAAAATCCCTCAGGATGTAGACGCCTAATATGCTTGAGATCCTCTTTCTGTTGCTTCCCATTGCTGCCGCCTATGGCTGGTATATGGGGCGACGGAGCATAAGGCAGAATCAAAGTAATCAACGTAAACAATTGAGCCGGGATTATTTTACTGGCCTCAATTTCTTACTGTCGAACGAATCGGATAAAGCCGTCGATTTGTTTATCAGTATGCTAGATGTTGACGATGAAACCATCGATACCCATCTGTCACTCGGTTCGCTGTTCCGTAAGCGAGGCGAGGTCGACCGCTCTATTCGTATCCATCAAAATTTAATCGCGCGGCCTACATTAACTAATGAGCAGCGCGACATCGCTATGATGGAGCTGGGTAAAGATTATCTAGCAGCAGGTTTTTACGACAGAGCCGAAGAAATTTTTATCAACTTGGTCAGCCAAGACGATCACAGTGAAGAGTCTGAAACTCAGCTGATTGCTATCTATCAAGTGATTAAAGAGTGGCAGAAAGCCATTGATATCACTAAGCGTTTGAGTCGTAAACGTCAGCAAGTTTTAAAGCCGTTAACGGCGCATTTCTATTGCCAGTTAGCCGATGAAGCCAGTGATGATGCGCAGAAAATTAAACTGCTGCAACAGGCGCTGAAGCAAGATGCCCAATGCGGTCGTGCATTATTGACCCTAGCGAAAAAATTCCTCGATATTCAAGATTATGCCGAGTGTAAGCAAATGCTGCTGCAACTGAAAAAAGCCGATATCGAGCTTTTTGCCGATGCAATTCCAACGGCCAAACAAGTTTATCGCGACACGCAAGATAAAGAAGGTTTTCAAGAATTACTCGCGGGCGCCATGGCCGATGGCGCTGGAGCTTCTGTGGTGGTCGCCTTAGCGCAGCACATGATAAGTCTTGATGAGATTAAAGCGGCAGAGACCATGGTGCTCGATGCGTTATATCGCCATCCGACCATGAAAGGTTTTCAGCACTTGATGCAGATGCATTTGCGCCAAGCCGAAGAAGGGCAAGCTAAGCAAAGTTTAACTATGCTAGAGCAGCTCGTTGAACAACAAATTAAATTCCGTCCGAGTTACCGTTGTAAGGAGTGTGGTTTTCCTTCCCATGCGCTTTACTGGCATTGTCCTTCCTGTAAAAACTGGGGCAGCATTAAACGGATCCGAGGCCTAGACGGCGAATAATCTATTAGAAGAATACACAGTTTGTGTAACCCCGTTGGAGAGATGATGACGACTAAACCTATCCTCGTAGCGCTTGATTACGATAATAAAAACCATGCTTTACAACTGATAGAAAAACTCGATCCCAACATGTGCCGCCTTAAAGTCGGCAAAGAAATGTTTACTTTGTTTGGCCCGCAACTGGTGAAAGATATCCATGATCGTGGTTTTGATTTATTCCTTGATTTGAAATTTCACGATATTCCCAATACTGTCGCCAAAGCCGTGGCCGCAGCCGCAGAGCTGGGCGTATGGATGACGAACGTACATGCCAGCGGTGGCTTAGCCATGATGGAAGCGGCAAAAAAAGCATTACTGCCATACGGCGATAAAGCGCCTATGCTGATCGCGGTCACGGTATTAACCTCGATGAGTGATGACGATCTTAAATTACTCGGCATCAATGTTCCTGCGTTTGAGCATGTGCAACGTTTGGCGAAGCTCACGCAGCAAGCGGGACTCGATGGCGTGGTGTGTTCCGCCCAAGAAGCGACAGCCTTGAAATCACTGTTAGGTCATGATTTCAAGCTCGTGACGCCGGGGATCCGCCCAGTTGGCAGTGATGCTGGCGATCAACATCGCGTGATGACGCCACCTCAAGCGATTGCCGCCGGTTCAGATTACCTAGTGATTGGCCGCCCAATCACCAAAGCTGCCGATCCGTTAGCGGCATTGCAAGCGATTCACCAATCATTGGCATAGGCGCCACACTAGCCGTCTAAAGCGCGGTTTGAAAGCCGTTTGATCGTCGTTTAAATAAAAAAGGCTTGGAATCGCTTGTTGGTATCCTTGATATGATTGATAAAAGTTGAAATAGTATCTTGAATGACAGCATAGAATAATGAATCACATCCTGAGTGCTTATCTCACTGTTCACGGAGAACGCCCATGTTTAATGCTACGATGTTTAACTATCAAGGTAAGAATGTTGTCGTTGTCGGAGGAACCAGTGGGATAAATCTCGCGATTGCCATTGCGTTCGCACAGGCTGGCGCAAATGTGGCCGTTGCAAGCCGCAGTCAAGATAAAATCGATGCCGCGGTATTGCAGTTGCAACAGGCCAATCCTGACGGTATTCATTTGGGGGTGAGTTTTGATGTGCGCGATCTTAGCGCCCTTGAAGTCGGTTTTGATAAAATCGCTTCTGAGTTTGGTTTTATCGATGTGCTGGTAAGCGGCGCGGCGGGGAATTTCCCTGCCAGCGCCGCAAAGCTTTCGGCCAATGGTTTTAAGTCGGTGATGGACATTGATTTGCTCGGCAGTTTTCAAGTGCTAAAGCAGGCTTATCCTTTGCTGCGTCGCCCCAATGGCAATATTATCCAGATTTCGGCGCCGCAGGCTTCGATCGCTATGCCAATGCAAGTTCATGTGTGTGCGGCTAAAGCGGGTGTGGATATGCTGACGCGAACTTTAGCGTTAGAGTGGGGCTGTGAAGGGCTGAGAATTAATTCGATTATGCCTGGCCCCATCGCCAATACTGAAGGTTTTAATCGCCTTGCACCCAGCGCCACATTACAGCAAAAGGTTGCCCAATCCGTTCCGCTAAAACGCAACGGCGCAGGTCAGGATATCGCCAATGCCGCGCTATTCTTAGGCTCTGAATTAGCTTCCTATATTACGGGAGTTGTGCTGCCGGTTGATGGCGGTTGGTCACTTGGCGGCGCCAGTATCGCGATGACAGAGCTTGGCGAACTGGCCGCAAAAATGTAGTTTGGTTTTAGATTATTGAGATTCAAAATCGAGAACTTTGATTTTATATAGATTAAGTAGGTAATGATCCATGGCTAATGCATTACAAGAGCAGCTACTCAAAGCAGGGCTTGCCAGTAAACAAAAGGTTCGCGACGTTAAGACTCAAAAACGCCGAGACAAAAAATCTCGAGTTGATGATGGCTCAAGTGCTTTTAAGCAAGAAGTGGCCGAGCAAAAACGGTTGCAGGCGCAAAAAGATAAAGCGCTAAATGAGCAACGTTTTGCAGAGGCATCAGAGCGTGGACAGGTGCGCGGTTTAATCACTGAGTTCACTAAGTCTGCGATTAAGATCCCAGCTTATGCTGAAGTGAAATTTAACTATACTCTTGATAATAAAATCTATTCTTTATACATAGATGAAAAACTGCAGGCAGAATTGCTTAAAGGGCAGTTAGGCATAGTGCGTTACGAAGATAAGAGTTACTTAGTACCACATAAGTTAGCCGAGCGAGTGAAACTGCTGGTGCCGCAGTGGTGTGGTTATTTGTGGCAACAGGATGAATCTAAAGCTGTGGTCGTTGAAGATGATCCCTATGCAGATTACGCAATTCCTGATGATTTAATGTGGTAATTGCCACAAGCCTGTGAGCTAACGCTGCGACAATCCTGTGGTAAAGCTTATAAAATAGAGACCCTTAAGTTCAGGCTTAAGGGCTTTTTTATGCGTTAAATTTATATTTAGCTCGCACACTCGCATACTTTTATATTATTCACAGCTGTATTTGTAATGAGATTGTTTTCTACAGTGAACTGGTATAAATTAAAACAACTGTTTTAATCCTACGTTTAAGAGTCTACCAATGAATCCTTACCAAGCCCCGTTAACGGATATGCGTTTCCTACTGGAACAGGTATTTGATGCTCCAAACACTTGGGCACAATTGCCTGAGATTGCAGAAATGGTCGATATCGACACGGCTAATGCCATTTTGGAAGAAGCAGCCAAGATAAGTTGTGAGTTGATCCATCCGCTGAACCGGACGGGCGATGAGCAGGGCGTGTTGCATCAAGACAATCAAGTGATTACCCCTGATGGCTACAAAGCCGTTTATGAGCAGTATTCCCAGGGCGGTTGGATTGGTTTGTGTGGCGATCCTGAATTTGGTGGCATGGGGATGCCGAAGATGCTGGGGATCTTAGTCGACGAAATGGCTTACAGTGCTTGTAATGCGTTTACGCTTTATGGCTCGTTAACCGCGGGGGCGGCTTTATGTATCAATGCCCACGGCAGCGAAGAATTGAAACAAGCTTATTTGCCTAAGTTATATTCCGGCGAATGGGCGGGTGCTATGGATATGACGGAGCCGCAAGCGGGTTCTGATCTGCGTAATATTCGCACTCGAGCTTTGCCGCAGGATGATGGTAGTTATGCCATCACGGGCAGCAAGATTTTTATTACAGGTGGCGATCATGATTTAACTGAAAACGTCATCCACTTAGTGCTTGCTAAGCTGCCGGATAGTAAAGGGATTTCACTCTTCCTGGTACCTAAGATATCGGTGAATGCCGATGGCAGCTTAGCCAATGCCAATGGTGTATCAGTGGGGTCTATCGAGCATAAGATGGGCCTTAAAGGTTCTGCGACCTGTGTGATGAACTTTGATAATGCCCAAGGTTTCTTGATTGGTGAGCCTAATCGTGGCCTAGTGTGCATGTTCACTATGATGAACTATGAGCGTTTAGCGATTGGTATTCAAGGGCTTGGCTGTGCGCAGGCGGCGTACCAGATGGCGGCCGATTATGCTAAAGAGCGTAATCAAGGCATCGCCGCTGGCGGCTCACCGACGGGCAGTGATTCTGATCCCATTATTGTCCATGGCGATGTGCGCCGTATGTTGTTGACCATTCGTGCGATGACAGAAGCGGGCCGTGCTTTGTCTGTGTTTACAGGACAACAGCTGGATTTAGCAAAATATGCCCAAGATGAGGTTAAGGCTAAAGCGGCGCGTTATGTGGGTTTATTAACGCCAGTGGCGAAAGCATTTTTAACCGATCGGGGTCTAGATGCGACTATCATGGCGCAACAAGTCTTTGGTGGACATGGTTATATTCGTGAAACAGGTATTGAGCAATTAGTTCGTGATACCCGTATCGCTCAGATTTATGAAGGCACCAATGGCATTCAAGCCATCGATTTCCTCGGTCGTAAAGTCACTGGCGATAACTTAGCCGCATTAAATGAATTTGTGGCTGACTTGAAAGCACAAATGCGCGCATTTACTCACGTTGATGCGGTGAAAGTGGCGGCAGTATGCGCACGTTTAGATGCCTTGGTCATCGTTGCCGAGTCAGTTAATGATCGCAAAGTGGCTCAGCCTGCACTTATTAATGCGTGTGCGGTCGACTTTTTAGATGCCTTTGGTTACACCCTGTATGGTTTCTACTGGTTGGCTATGGTCGATAAGGTCGCGGATCATGAAGATAAAGCTTTCGCCGAGCAGAAAGTCTATTTGGCTAAGTTCTATTTTGATAAGTTATTGCCAAAAGCGGATTACCATATCGCTCAAGTCAGAGCTGGTGATGCGACGACTATGGCGATGCCTGCGGAGTTGTTTTAACAAGGCTTCGGTATATTCGTTTAGATAAAAACTGAAAAAGCACTGATGACTCAGTGCTTTTTTGTGCAAGTTTTTTACTCTGTAGCAGTTAATTAATGACTCTAGTGAGCCGCAGTATTCACAGTCGCAGTGGTTGATGACGGTTGCAGCACTGAAATCAATTGTTTAAGAAACTCGGCATTGAATGAGGGTTTATGTTGATTTTTCAATTCAGGACTCATGCCATTCTCAAGGATTACAAACAAGGTATCGTTATGCTGGGGCAAACGGATAAACCCCGCTAAGTTAGACACGCCTTGCATCGAGCCTGTTTTAGCAAAAATTTGCTGTTTAAGCGGCGGCTTGTTGTAGCCCATGCGATATCTTAAGGTGCCGCTGATCCCCGCCTGTGGCAGACTCGTGATTAACGGACTAAAGCGGCTATCTTGGTGGATTAGCGCCAACACCGCGGCTAACTGCTTGGCATTGAGCAAGTTATAGCGTGACAATCCTGAACCATCCACAATATTGGCGTTACTCAAATCTATGCCTAAATTCGTTAAAATTCGCTGCATGGCAGCGGCACCATTGGTAAAGCTGCCTTGGGTCTTAAAATAACTTTTACCAAGTTGCTTAAAAAGGCTATCGGCAATCAAATTATCTGACTTGAGCAGCATAGTCTCGAGCAGCTCAGGTAAGGGCGCCGAGCTATGGCTGGCAATTAGTTTTGCCTTTTGGGGTAAGCTAGTGCCGAGTTGTACTTTACCCGCAAGAGACATCTCGCCTTTAAGTAGGGAGGTGAGGTTATCTTGGGCAAATTTGAACGGATCGCTGACCGCAATCGCCAGTGGTATCGCCTCACCGCCAGGGTAACAGCCGCGTAAATGGTAGTTATTTTGACCTAATCTGACCATATCAAGTTGGCAAAATTCGCGGCTCGCCTTTTGATCAAACACCGCATCGCTGCTGATTTTAACTCCATAACTCCCCGCGCGCAGACTTACCTGTGAAGGTTTGCTGGTAGAGCTTGGGCTAAACTGACCATAGACGCAGTTCTGATTGATAATATAACTCGACACTGGCGCGGCAAAACAAATGCCCAAATCATCCCAAACCCAACCCGGAGCTTGCATTTGCTCTTGTTTATCGCCGAGCAAATACAGATGTCCATCAATGCGATTAATGCCTTGTTTTACGAGATTGGCAAAAATGGCCTTGAGATCGGCTTGAGTTAGCGTGGGATCGCCACTAAAACGCAGATAAGCACTGCCTGCGATATGGCCCTTGCGTATCGGTGCATCTGTCCATAATTCCGTGACATAACGAAAATCAGGCCCAAGCTGAGCCACAGCACTGACTGCCGTGAGCAGCTTTTGGGTACTGGCTGGAATAAACAAGGTCTCAGCTTGTTGGCTATAGATTACTTGATTGTTCGACATATCCATTGCCAGTAAGGCGATTTGTGAATGTCGAGGGCTGATCTTGCTGATTGCTTGGCTAAGCGAAGTGGTTTGAGCACTTATCGGCCTAGAATCATGTTGCTCTGCATAGGCCATATTATGACTTGCGGTTAGGAGCAGGCCGGCATATAGAGTGGTTTTCAGTAACGTTTCCATGTTAGCTATTGGCCATTTTTATCAAAACATCATTAAGATTAGGTTGGTATTGTGTGCGGTTAATCCTCACTGCTGCCGTCATCCTTTTCCATCAAGCGATATAAACGTAGGGTAACAAACAATACCAGCCCAATAAACAACGGCAGGATGAGTAACCCTAACTGGGTTTTAAAATGGAAAATACCCCAAGCAAACAGTAATGTCAGTGCTAACGTCAGCAGAATTTTTTTGTTCATAGTCTTAATCTTGTATCGTGTGGTCTAATCGCAAATAGGCGGTTTAGTTTACGCTAAATCACTGGATTCGGGGTGAATGAAATGGGTTTGAAGATTATTTTGTGATTTGGCAGACATTTTGGGTGCAGTTTAGTGAAATTTGGACTGATTTGTAGCGTTAAGAATCACCCTATTTAGGGGCAACATATTGTGTGGACGGGCAAATAATGCCGAAAATATCCGCCGTAAAATGCGATTTCAAGCAAGGGTAAATGAAGATGATTTTTAGGTAAATTGGTGCACTGAAGTGGAATAAAATCGCGTGAGGTCAAATTACCAGCAAAACCGTTAGGTTTAACAAGACTTTTGGGAGAAAAGTCTTGCCGAGACGAGGTGAAGTCGGTAATTTCTACCCCTTACGATTTTAGGTTCTTAGGTAACAACTAAACCATGCCACATATTAGTATGCGCGGCTTACCACAAGCGGTCGTTGCAGCGTTCAGCCAAACATTACTGCAGTCATTGGCGGATATATGTAAAGGTAATGCAGAGAGTTTCACATTAGATTGGATCCCAAGCATCAGTTTTCGAAATGGAAAAATTGATCAACGCTTTGTCCAAGTTGAGTTACTCTGGTTCCCTAAGGACCCTGATATACATCTTAAAGTAGAACAAACGATCAGGTTGGCAGTGACAGAGGCCTATCCAGAGTTAACACATATTGCTGTGATGTTTTTATCACTGAACCCCAGTGCTTCCTATCGGGGTGGTCAGCATGTTTAAAGGAGGATGCCTTGCTAGATAAGCTTGGTGGAATAGCCGTTCAACCCGAGGCTTTAACGTGGTTGCTCACGCCATGCCGTTTCAAGGCAGAATTACTCGCTCGTATTGCGAGCGCCAAGCACAGTATTTATATTGCGGCGCTGTATTTAGAAGATGACGAAGCGGGTCGTGAGATATTACAAGCCCTCATGGATGCCAAAGCAGCAAATCCAACGCTTGATATCAAAGTGTTAGTCGATTTTCACCGTGCGAGACGTGGCTTGATTGGCCATAAAGGTGATAGCGGTAACTATTTGATGTACCGCAAAGTTATGGCTGAAGCCGAACATCCCATCGATATCTTAGGCGTACCCGTCAAATCCCGTGAATTTATGGGTGTGTTGCATCTTAAGGGATTTATTATCGATGATGCCGTGATTTATAGCGGTGCCAGTCTCAATAATATCTATTTGCAACAACACGATAAGTATCGTTTCGATCGTTATCACTTGATTGAGTCTGCCGAATTAGCACGCAGTATGCGCGCGATGATCCAGAAAAATATCATTTCTGATCCAGCTGTGTGTTCATTAACGCAAGATGCTGAGCAAGAAGTGCTACCACCAAAGACGGACATGCGTAGCTTTAAGCTGAGACTGTCTGACGCTGAGTATCAGTTTAAGGAGACCCGTGATGGCAATCGCATCACGCCGTTACTTGGGCTAGGACGCAAGAAAAACTTGCTCAATAAAGTGGTTGTCGCCTTGGTGGAAGAGTCAAAAGACTCGCTGTTTATTTGCACGCCCTATTTCAATCCGCCGTACATTTTAGTGCGCGCTTTAGCTAAGCATTTACGCAATGGCAAACGTATCGATATCGTTGTGGGCGACAAGACGGCTAACGATTTTTATATTCCGCCTGAGCAGGATTTCTCGACCATAGGTGCCTTGCCCTATATGTATGAGCAATCATTGCGTAAGTTCGCTAAACGCCAACAGTGGGCGATTGATAATGGTCAGTTGAATATCCATCTGTGGAAACACGGCATCAACAGTTATCACCTCAAAGGCATCAGTGCCGACGGTAATAAGCATTTGATCACAGGTTCTAACCTGAATCCAAGAGCTTGGGCGCTGGATCTTGAGAATGGTTTGTTGATCCAAGATGAAATTGGCTGCTGGAAAGCCCAGTTTGAAGCCGAGCAGGCACATATTCTGGAACACACACAGCGGTTATATCACTACAGCCAAGTGGATACCTTACAGAGCTATCCTGCGCCAGTGAAGAAGATCATGACCCGAATTCGTCGCCTTAAAGCTGACTTTTTACTGCGTCGCATTCTGTAACGATTAAAGCTATCGAAGCAATAAATTAATCGATATTTTTGATTTATTACAGTGTCTTATCGATTTAAAAAGCCCACAACAATGTGGGCTTTTTATTGACTGACGGTAATAGATTTAGCTTAAACCAAGAATTGTCGCTTCAAATCATATCCATTAAATCTGTGGCATTAAATTCTGGTGAGTATCATTTTGATCTTTGGCGTAATAAAGAGACAGGATCACTAAAACCACCATTACAGCACTTAATAAACCTATGCTCAACTGGCCGCCCATAGGCACTAAAGACATTGTTAATGCGGCAAGTCCGGCACCAAAATTTTGTAATCCCCCCAATAATGCGCCCGCAATCCCCGCCTGACGTGGAAATGGCTCTAACGCAGCAGATGTTAGGGTAGGGAACAGCATGCCTGCGCCACTGAAGAATAAAATTGATCCAATAAGTAAGCTCCAGCCAACCACTAAATTAAAAAGCCCCGGGATCAACATGAATAAGGCGCCAGCACCGAGTAACGCAACACCTTGGTAAACAACTCTTTGTGGCTTATTCTGTCGGCCCGCGATGAGTGCCCCCAGTAAGTAGCCAGGAATTGGCGCAACAAAATAACAACTGACCATAAAAGGTGTCAGTCCGAGATATTGGCCATAGAGTACACCAGCAATTGCTTCAAACGCCGCAATACCGGCAAAGGTGGCGATCAATGAAAATAAATAAGCGCGAAACGCTCTATGGCGTAGGACATGCTTATAGGATTTGAAAACGGCTTGATGTTCCCGTTGCGTCTTGGGTAAAGACTCTTTAAAGAGGAATATTAACAACAGCCAGACCGCGACACCGAATCCCGCTAATACCCAGTATACGGCTTGCCAGCCAAAATAGGCCGCAGTGGCGCTGCCGATAAATGGTGCAAGCAAAGGTAAAAACACTACAGCCATAGAGACATAGCTATTAAATTTTACCAGTCGGTCACCAAAGTAGTGATCGCGGGGAATGCTCCGGCATAATGCGCCTGCGCTGGCTGTGCCTAATCCTTGGATAAGGCTTGCCATAATTAGTAGGTTAAAGCTTGTGGCCTTCGCCGCGAATACAGCGCCTAGAACGAAAATTGCGATACCCACGACGAGTGGCATTTTGCGGCCAACGCGATCTGACACTGGGCCATACACAAATTGAAACATCCCGTAGGAGAGTAAGTAACAGGCCATCACGGCTTGTAGTTGGCTGGCGTCCACATGGAGCCCGAGTGCGATTTGTGGAAGGGCAGGTACAAAAATCGTCTGCGCCATTTGGCCACAGGCGACCATAAAGACAATCATTAACAGTAGGCTAGACTGACTCGCCGCTGGAGCGACATCGTGATGAATAGGAGAATGTGGCGTGCCTGACATGATATTTCCGAAAAAGGTCACTTAAGGTATTTGCGCGCATCTTACTCCCTAAAAGCGTAACTTCAAGTGTCAATCATATTGATTTAACGAAATAATTTTTAATGTGATACATAAGTTTTTATCCTGATTTTAAGCTGTAAAGCTAAACTTACGATAGGTTATTTGTCTGTTAACTAGGTCGATGAGTTGCAAATGAATTAACGCAAGGATTAACTCTGTGGTGCATATTTTCTTACAAGCCGCCGATGAGGAAAGGGAGATTGCAAGGAAACTGTGAGTTAGCAGCAAGGTGTCAGCCATAAATCAGTAGCGACAAGAATATTGTTAAGAAAAAGGAGATAGCACCAATATACTTATCTCCTCTATCCTAGTGCATGGTTATTTTTGCAACTTTTCGATCCCAGTTAAAATCTGGTAGCCCACAGTGACCCGTGGCGGAACGGGGGTGTTTTTATTACTCAGCAGTACAATGCCGAGTTTTTTTGCAGGAATAAAGGCAGCATAAGCGGCAAAACCGCCAGTAGAACCTGTTTTATTGATCCACACATTTTGTTGCGGCGCGAGGGGCGGCACTATGGGTTTAACGGGTGTACTGCCAAACACGACTTCCTGAGTATGGCCCATAAGTATTTTATCCAGATCAATAGGATATGAGTAATGCTCCCAAATCATATCTTGGGTCATCATGCCCACATCAAAGTATCCCGTGTGGGTCTTATCGAGTGCCGTTTGCAGTGGTTTGGAAAGCGGGTGCATTTGCATATTGGCCTCAACAAATTGCAGTAAATCCTTGGCTGAGGTTTTAACGCCGTAGGCTTCATCGGCTAATACACCGGGATTGACTCGCACTGGCATGTCTTGCTTATCATAGCCTTGGGCATAATCGGCCATTTTGTTGCTAGGAACCTTGAGATAGCTGTTTGTCATACCCAATTGTGGAAATAGTGTTTGCTCAAGTACTTGTGGAAACGTTTGCCCTAAACTCTGCGCGGCAATCATGCCAAGCAGCCCAATACTCGGATTGGCGTAATTTCTGTGGGTCCCCGCGGCAAATGATGGTTGCCAATGCTTAAGGTAATCCATTAACTCTGCGTTATTAGTGACCTTATCAGGAACTTGCATCGGCAAATCCCCCGCTGTGTGGGTGGCTAAATTGATGAGACTAATCTTATCAAAATGGCTGCCTTTTAATGCTGGAACATAATCACTGGCCATGTCCGTGAGTGTTAATTTACCTTCGCCCTGTGCATAGTTAGCCAGTGTTGCGGTAAAGGTTTTACTGATAGAGCCAATCTCGAACAGGGTATCTTCAGTCACACTTTGCCCAGAGGTTTTAGAACTGACGCCATATTGGTAAAAATACTGTTTACCTTCTATGGTGATGCCAATTACTGCACCGGGAATAGCATACTCGGCCATCAGTGGTTTAACTGCGGAATCTACAATTGACTGGATGTCTTTGGTATTAAGCGTTTGGGCCGTAGTGACAGTAGAAAATAGCGTAGCAGTGAGCAGTACACCGCTTAATAACGGTATAGAAGCGATCGGGGCTTTTGGGTGCATAATTGACCTTTCATTGAGATTGTATTTGTAGAGTAGATTTTCGCATGATATTAGGGCAATTCCACACTAAGTTAAGTCATTACTGATATTTAGCTTCAATACTCTCCCAATAAGTAAGTTAAACGTTAATTTGGTCGGTTTAGTGTTGCATACTAAGTGGCAACACAGATTAATACATTACAGATGTTTTAAGAGATGGTTGCTCTGTGCTCTTAAATTATCTCGCTGACGTTAGGCTGCAGATGAAACCACAACCACTGACACCGGCCTTTTATCATGATAATGTATTACGCGATTGCACCATTGATGGCCAAGGGATAAACTGCGCCACCGCGATTAAAAGTGCTAACTGATGTGGTCGCGATCCTTAATAAGTTTGATAGAGAATTGGTTTTTATGGCTTTAGCCCCCCATGCAGTGCACCATTTATATCAGTACCGTAAGTCTATTTCGACTAAACCCTTTGGTGCCCGCGGTAAAAAACTGATCCGCTGTCCATTATGCCTCTTAGGTGAGCAGTTCTGTACCTGTGCGCTACGCCGTCAGTTAGATACTCACGCCAGTTTTCTGCTGATTATGTATAACGATGAGGTGTTAAAGCCGACTAATAGCGGACGACTCATAGCGGATCTTATTCCTGATACCCACGCCTATATTTGGTCACGTACAGAACCTGAAGCTGAGTTGCTTGCTTTGCTGAATTCGCCGCAATATCAACCCTATTTAGTGTTTCCTGCCCAGTATGCAGAGCAAGGGCAAACCGTACTGAACCAAGTGCCGATGTCGACATTGGCCGAAGGTAAACGGCCGCTGCTTGTTCTGCTTGATGGCAGTTGGCGTGAAGCGATTAAAATGTTCCGTAAGAGTCCTTACTTACACTCACTGCCGTTGCTTTCCTTCGATCCCGACACGCTCGCGACCTATGCATTGCGTAAAGGTAGTCATGATTTTCAACTTGGCACCGCCGAGGTGGCATCATTGGCTTTAGGAGCGATTGGCGAAGCGGCTAATGGCAAAGCCTTAAGTACTTGGTTTGATTTGTTTGTTGAATCTTCCTTACTTGGCCGCAATCGTCGTTGCCGTGAGGACCTTCTGCCAATTACAGATTTTACCGATGCTTTTGAACTGGCCTTTGAACAGGCAAATCATAGTAAGAGTTAATATATGTTGGATTGAATCTATTTTGAAAAAGGCTAGTTAACTATCTTCTTAAATAATAAATCCCCTACAGTGAGGGGATTTTTTATGTGTAGCAATTAACTTATAGGAACTTCATATTAAGAAGATACCTCGCACAAGCATAATTGTTTATACCGCGACTTCTTTACCATCTAACTTACGGATAACGACCGTAGCGGCGCGAGGGCGTAATGTCGTACCCGCAGGCGTTTTTTCAGCGGCATTGGACGAATAAGGCCAATTACCGGGATGCTGAATGTTAGCAAAAACAGAAGTGTAATCAGGGCTAATAGCAAAACCCGTAACTTCACAGTCGTTTGGTCCAACAAAGAAACGCTTTAATTCCATTTGGTTATCAGCCGTTACGCCTAGCTGTTTCTCTTGGCCATCAACAAGCGTTGAAGGCACTATTGCTAGCATCTGATCGTTGGTTTCTTCTGCGACCTCCTTGGCTCCATTGTCGGTTTGAACCCACAAAATACCGCGTTGATCGAAGGCTAAACCGTCTGGGCTGGCAAATTGGTTAAGATCTGTTAAGCCTGATAAGTTTGTCTCTGCGTTACCATCACTTGGTGATCCGAATACGAAGATATCCCATGTAAATTCAGTATCTTTGTCACTTTCATCCCAACGAATAATATGGCCAAAGTGGTTTTTCAATCTTGGGTTCGCTGGATTGGTTTCAGTTCGTTTTGAGTTGTTGGTCAAGGTCAAATAAATTGAACCTGTGAAAGGATCGACAGCACACCATTCAGGGCGATCCATAGGTGTTGCACCAACAAGATCCGCTGCGCCTGCTGTGTTCAAAATAATCTCGGCTAAGCTAGCGAAAGTATTGCCTAGGGTTTTTCCGTCCGTAGTCTGGCTATCTAAGGTTAAAGGCAACCAAACACCACCACCGTTTGCATTAAACTTAGCTGCATATAAAGTACCTTCATTCATATACTTATCGCCAGTTTGTATGCGATTGCTGCTGTCAGCATCTTTTGCATCCCACGCCGCGGCCGAGACAAATTTATAGAGGTATTCGAATTGTGAATCGTGGCCAGAATAGAACACTACTGGCTTACCTTCGGTTAACTTGCCAAAGGTACAACCTTCATGGCGGAAACGACCAAGCGCGGTACGTTTTACTGCGCGCGATGTTGGATTGAAAGGGTCAATTTCAACAATATAACCGTGACCATTCGCTTCATTACGATAGTCATCTTGAGCACTTGCACCTTTTGGCGTGACATCAAAACGCGCGAATTCATCGAGACGTTCCTCATCATGACCTGCAAGATCATCCCAGCCATAACGTGTGCTGGTTTTGCTGATCCCAATGCGATTTTGCTCCGCAGTTAACGTACCACGGTTTGCGAAATAGCCTGGCCAGTTTTCTTCACAGGTCAAATAAGTGCCCCAAGGCGTGTAACCATTGCCGCAGTTATTTAATGTACCGCGAGCCTGACTCCCGTCGGGAGAATAGCGGGTTTCGAGTAGAGAAGAGTAGGCGAGAGGACCGCTAATATCCATCACAGTCGCACCGGTGAATCGGCGGTTATGGTTATCATTACTAACCACTTCCCATTGATTACTAACCAGTTTTATACGTACAACCGATACGCCATGGGCGTTGATTTCTTTACGTACTTCATCGATAATCGTGCGCAAACCTGAAGTAGGATCAAAAGTTTGTCCTGCAGGATGTAATGCAACTTCATCAATGTATTCATGGTTAATGCAAAGTAAACCGTCATTACCCGAATCATTTAATGGAAAGAAATGCATGCCATCATGGTGCATACCGACTGAGTTCGCTTGGTCATCGGCAGTGTTACTACCATCGCTTTTCCATGGTGCTGCTTTTGCATTTAATGGCGTGCCCCATGGTGCAAGTACCTGCGCTGTATAGCCTTCTGGCACAACGACGGCATCTAAACGAGAACCCGCAACTGACGTAAAGTTTAGCTTGGCGGTACTTTTTGTTGGTGGCAAAGGTGTCACAGGATCAACAGGTTTTGTAACGGGTGTGTCATCTGATCCGCAAGCAGTTAAACCTACACTGGCAAAAGCTGTCATAGCACTGAGGCCTAAACCACTTTTGACGAAGTTACGGCGAGATAAATGTTTATCCAACACTTGGTTAAATGGCTCGTTATTACTTTTATTATAAAGTGTAGGATCAAAGGTGGCCTTACTCATATATTACTCCGGCTAGTACGATGGATTAAATTTCGTGACTAAGGCTAAAGTATCAATATGACAATAAAGATGATTTTATATTACAATAATACTGCAGTGAGCAATAAACCCGATATGCTATAAAAATGTTAACCAGCAGTTTGCTATGGTCTAAGCTGCTGAGGTCAAAGTAGCTCAATTAGGATTTTTATTCTGCTATGATGTCAAATCTTGTATCCAAGATAAAAATATATAATGTGAAATTATTGCTTTAATTATTTTTAAAATGAAAATTTGAAATAATTTTAATATAAATTACTGAATATCATTTTTATTCATAAACATGATAGATTTATATTTAACATTAAAATTGCTATTTTATTTTAGGTAAAAGACTAACTGATTCTTATCGAGTCATGATCTAGTTTAGTCTTTTGGGTTTTAGTCTCTTGGTTTTAAATAATGGCGAAGTGAGCGCGGATCGGTATGGCCAGTTCTGGCCATAATGTATAAATGATCTTTATCATTTTCATGGAGTTGAGTCACACAACCACTGCGCAAACTGTGGGCACCATAAAACTTTGCGGGTAGGCCCGCTTTTGTGCAATATTTTTTAATGATGCGATAAATATCGTCTCCCGTGAGAAAACCACTATTTTTATGTAAACTTGAATTAGCTTCAGAGTGATGTTCTACTATTTGATAAGGGCGTAAATATTTCCCATCACGGGAAAGCGATCTAAATAAATGTCCATCCTCTATATTGGCTAGTGATAACCAATTTTTTACCGCGTTGAGTGCTGCAAAAGGTTCATGATCCGGTAGGTCTTTCCATTCCCGTTGACCTTGCTGATTACTCTTCGAATAAGGTAGGCGAACTTTTAGCTTATTGCGTAAAAAACTGACATATTGAACTTTTATATCTGCAAGTTCAGAACGGCGAAACCCACCTTGTAATCCTAACTGAATAATGGCTTTGTCTCTTGCTCGGGTTAATGGTTGCACTTGTTCATCGATAGCTTGAATGAGCATTTCCACTTCATCATACATAATCGGTTGTTGATCATAATCACTCACATGGCGAGATTGATTTCTGCTCAAGCCACGCATCACTCTGATCACCAGTGGATGTTCGGTAGGCGAGTGGAATCCTGCTTGAATATGATGGTAGCGAATGGCTGCCAACCTTGTGGTTAATGTTTGCTTTGAAAGTTGAACGCCAGTACTTTCTTGGATCAATTCTTTTTGCTGACCAATAAATGAAATTACGCTTCTTGGATCTGCGGGCAGGGCCTGCAGTTGGTGCTCGGCACAATAACGGCTAAATACACTAAAGCTCGTATTATAAACACGGCGAGTGTTGACTGAAATTTCGTATTCAGTTTCTTCGGCGGCGCTTAAATAATCACTTCGAACAGATTGTGGCAGGAAAGTCTCTTCAAAAAAGCGTGGCTGTTCAGCACGGTTATTATTGTGATGATCTGATCTAGTCACTTTTTCATTCGATACATTGGTGTTATTTTGAGCATTACTATTTGTCCGGATTATTTTAGACATGCCGTTGAAGTCACCTGATATCGAATTAAGAAGGCGTAATTATACGCAAATCACGCCTACATCTACCAGTGATAATCGTCATTATCACTGGTAGAGTGCTTATTTGTTCAAATAAACTTCTGTTATCGGAATAGGGCGCATTAAATAGCATTTAGTTGGTTTTTTTAGTTTAAAAAATAGCCAAGATAAACCTATTCTAACAATGGCGATTAATTAAGCGGATATAAAATTAAAGGCAATGATAGTATGAAATTCGTACTTTCTCTATGCAGTGGTTTCGAACTTGGTTAGCCAAAGAATCACAACTTTAAAGAATGGTTTAACCATTTTATTGACTTTGTTGAATGGAATGCCGCTAAACTAGGCTTGCGTGTTGGGTGAAATTTAAGCTAATAACGACAACCGCTTATCGGGTTCTTAGCCTGTTATGAGTTGAGCTATTTCTGCCAAAGGCAAAATGAAGCATAAGGGATCGATTCCCAGTCAATAAAATGGTTGAACCATATATTAATACTTATCGATTTGTACTAGCATGAGGTCCCATTTATTTCATCCGCATTAAACGCATGCTTAGCTAAAGAAACGTATTTATGGAACCGCAAGCCTGGATATATCAACAAGACAAACCAACAGCAGGGAGAAAATTATTATTGCTTGAGGAAGCAGAATTAATTTTTGCCTTACCCTTAATTTATCGCCTTATCAATCCTGAAGCTGTGGCATCTAAACCGGATTGGTTTTGTGACGCTGAGTTACAAACGGTTTTCTATACTAAGTTGGTGACACAACTAAATGAATTAGTCCGATTACGCAAAAAGGCACAGCGGATCGACAACGAGCTTACTAATGTAAACAAAATGCTCAATCAGTATTTTACTGATTTTGGCTGGCGTATGGTTCGTAAAGAATTATCTCAAATAAAAAAACGGCAAAAAAAGTCTCATATTGAGCTGAGCAGGGATATTATTTTGAGGTTAAAACGTTATATGGAAACTCAAAAGTTAGACAGTTTTGACCAAGCCATTGATACTCTATTGTCAGAGCATAATGAAAATATTTCGCTTAATGTTTTACAACATACTGATGAGGATGTTGTAGACGACATTGTTGATGAATAGAACAAAAAAACGCGGATCTATGTTTTGAAGAATATGATTTTAAAGTTGTTCTATTGCCTAAAATGGATTATCTAATAAGGGTAAGTTAGCCGTGACTTATCTGTGCAGACACGTAAAATTACTGTTAAGATCTTATGTTTACGACTAGATAACGCGGGGCATTAGAGATGAGTTTAAGTATTGCAAACGATAGGAAAATTGCGGTTTTATGCCGAATTGAACCTGGCTGTCTCGGACCAGATGGTGTGGATCATATTGAGGCTTTTTGTGCTTTGGCCCAGAAAGCGATGCAACATTTCGACGTCGATGTTGGCACTTGGTTGCTGATCCCAAGATACGATAAAACCTTGGATGAGATGCAATACAGTGTTGCCAATAAATTACTTTCCCGCGAACAAGCGACTAAATATCTTGTCTCTATCGGACGTGATATTGATAGTTTTGAAGAAAGATTTCAGGATAAACTCACCTCGCTGATCAATCTATATCTTGCTAGAAAACCTTAAATGCTCAATTTATCGGAGATATATTTTTTGCTGAGATTCATCTGACTTCTTGTTTTTTCATGGGAAATATCGGATTTGTATTTTTACAAATCGGTTTTATTTTCATATTTAATTTCCGACTAAAAAATAAAATTAATCCTATATTAATCATTGTTTTGCAACAAAATTCGAACCTATAATTACGCTCCTCATGAGCAGTTAAGTTGGCTTGAAAACTCAGTTGTTGCTAATTAACTCCGTAAAGTACGTCAAAATTTGCTAGACTAGTCGACTCACTTAATGCTGAATCTTTTTCTTGCGGTATGCCCGAATTTTGTGGGTGGTAAGGATAAGTGTAAAGGACGGTTGATGTTCAATCCCATTCCGGAAACCAATCCATACGTTAGTTTATTGCAGCAGGATTTCGGGTTTTCTGAATTTCGTCCTGGCCAAGCGCAAACGATAACACAACTGTTGGCGGGGAAGTCGAGTTTAGCGATTTTTCCGACGGGTTCTGGTAAATCCCTTTGTTATCAATTTACAGCATTGCAGTTACCCCATTTGAGTTTAGTGATTTCGCCTTTACTCGCCTTGATGAAAGATCAGCTGGAATTTTTGCAATCTAAGGGAATTCATGCGGCCAGCATAGATTCAACCTTAAGCGCTGAGCAGAGTCAGCAAGTGATGACAGATGCGCGCTCTGGCAAACTGAAAGTTTTAATGGTGTCGGTGGAACGTTTCAAAAATGAACGCTTTAGGCAGTTTATTCAATCGGTTCCGCTATCTATGTTGGTCGTAGATGAGGCGCATTGTATTTCAGAATGGGGCCACAATTTTCGGCCTGATTACCTTAAATTACCCGATTATCGGCGCGAACTTGAGATCCCGCTGGTACTGTTACTGACGGCCACCGCGACACGTAAAGTGAAACTGGATATGGCCAAGCGCTTCGATATTGCGCCCGAACACATAGTACAAACGGGATTTTATCGACCCAATTTAGATTTGACAGTTCTGCTCGTGTCGACTCAAGAGAAAAATGCCTTACTGGTTAACCAGATAACATCATTCTCAGGTGCTGGTATTGTGTATGTGACGTTACAGCAAACCGCCGAAACAGTCGCACGACTCTTGAGCCAACAAGGCATAGTCACCAGTGCTTATCATGCTGGATTTGAAGATGAAAAACGTCAACAAATTCAAAATGATTTTATGCAGGATAAGCTGCAAGTGGTGGTTGCTACCATCGCCTTTGGTATGGGAATCGATAAGAGCAATATCCGTTTTGTGATCCACTATGATTTGCCTAAATCTATTGAAAACTACAGTCAAGAAATCGGCAGAGCAGGGCGTGATGGTGCATTATCCCATTGTGTGACTTTAGCCAATCTTGACGGACTCAATACCGTTGAAAATTTTGTGTATGGCGATACGCCTGAGCGAGAAGGTATAGCGCAAGTCATTGAAGCTATTCGACTTGAACAAGATTCTGGTCAGTGGGAATGTCAGCTTAATGGCGTGTCGACGGCGAGTAATATTCGCCAGTTGCCGTTAAAAACGTTACTTGTGCAGCTAGAAATTCTAGGTGTGGTTAAGCCGTTATTTGCTTACTACGCCGATGTTAATTACAAATTTTTAGTGGATAAACATGTCATTCTGAGCCGCTTTAATCCAGAGCGGCAGGCCTTTTTGACGCAAATTTTTAATCATACGCAGATGAAGAAAATATGGGGCGCATTAGATTTTGATGCCTTGTACAGTGCAACGGGCCATGAACGCAGTCGCGTGTTGGCCGCGCTGGAATATTTAGCTGAACATCAGTTGATTGAATTAGAAACCAAACGAATTACTGATGTTTATTGGGTGGATGTTGCCGCATTAGCGCGTCCGGAACTCATCGATGAGCTGTACCATTATTTTATTGATAAAGAGCAGAAAGAAATTGCGCGAATAGCGCAGTTAGTCCGCTTTTTTGAACTTGAGACGTGCTTAAGCCACAATTTATCCCGTTATTTTGATGATAATGAGACGCCGGCTTTCTGCGGTCATTGCAGTGTCTGCCGCGGCAATTTTGCTAAGTTGAGTTATTCGACGGAACCGACTTGGCCGACAGATCAGCAGATGTTGGCTGATTTACATGAGTTGAAGCACCATTTAACGGCCAAAGGCATAGATGCTTTATCACTTGATACCTATTGTCGTTGCCTTGCTGGCATGTCAGTTCCTTTGGTGAGTCGTTTTCAAGTGCGTAAGTTGAGTGGTTTCGGCCGCTGTGAAAAATTGAGATATGCTGAAATTAAACAGAAAGTTGAGTCACTGTTGTCGCAACTAGATGATAAAAGAGTTGAACATGAATAAGGCCGTAAAAAAGATGTTAGCCACCCATGAACATTTGGTTCACTCTGAAGGTGTGACTGTGGTTTCGCATATGCAAAGGGAAAAAGCGGAGTGGATACAACATACTGTTATGATTGAAGATTGTGACGTGCCGTTTAAATTTAGACGGGTCAAAAAGTATCGTAATCTGCAAGGGCAAAAGATCAATGTCATCTATTACCCAGAGACAGAAACTGTGGCAGGTTTTGAAATAGAAATTATGCAAGTCGTTAGAATCAAACGATTCTAGTTAATGCGCTTCGAGTCTTTGCTTTTATCAATCAGCAAAGACTCGAAGCGCATTTGATTGATGACGCAAGAGTTAAATTCGGCTATTTACTTGGAATATTGATAGGTTGAATCTACTTTCCAAGTTCTGAAACGCAGTTCAGCGCCTTCTGGTAGATAAAACACCTTAGGCAAGCGACTGTCATAGCGCATTTTTAGTTCACCCGGAATACGTACAAAAGCTTCTTTCTTCGCCAATTCGAAACAGGCCATCATAGTGCTTGGGCCTTCAGCGATTTCATCCACTTGATAGTAGTTATAACCCCAACCTTGCACTGTCAGTTCCTTCAATTCCCCGTTTAATCCATGCTTATTGCAATCAACCATTTGAGTCTGACCAATTTGGATTTCGACCATGTAGTCATCTTCGTTTTCTAATTTAGGTAAACTTAAAATGTGCTGCACCATACCTGCTGCCGGAGCAGGGAACATCTTAGTGGCTTCCTGTGCGCTGTAATCTTTTGGATCGAAACGTTGAATACTGATCATAGGCGCATTTAACCCTGTTGGATGTGGTGGGCTCACCGCCGCGGCATTGAATGACAATAGTGCAAATGCAAGGGGAACAGTGCTAACGCTAAATAAGGTCTTCAATTTCATTTTGTTTCTCCTAATCGAACTGAATTGATGTCGATAAATTTGTCTGTGTTCTGCTCCCTATAAACGCAGCAGAGGTAAAAAAGGGTTAAATTATTCAATAAAAAATCGATTTTTTATTCAAATAATCTTTATCAATCTGAATAGTAAGGGTTAATTACACTTTCCAATGACTTATTTTGTTAAGTTCGCAGCTATTTCAATTCTTTGCTGTGGCTGTTTTATGACTCATATCATGCGAAAAATATACGAAATAGCCTAGATAAAACCTTAAAACTTGGATTTCAACTTGCACTGAAAAGCCACCGCTGTGTCTGTCTATAACTGCATAAGGCTGTAATAAAGCCAATCTAACTCAGCTATGTGAGCTTTTTTTACTCATAAATCAAGCGCTAATCCATTAAACCTTGCCTGATATCCTTTGCCTAGTCTAGCTGCCTATCTTAATTTACATATCAGTGTCTCGACTGATGGCAGGAGAGCAGATGCATTATGGGGATCCAAATACACGTTTAAAAGTTTGAAAACAGTATATCTTGATAAATAGTTAATTTGATCTTCATATATTTTGATTTTCAAACTATAATTCAAGCGACGAGTTTTTCACCATTAATAGCGATAGAAATGGAACAGGGGCCATACAATGAAATCAATGACAGCCGAGCAAGCGACAGGGCATCAAGCTACTACGGGAAGCCGCCAAGGGCACTCACTCGCCCAGTGGCAGCACGCCCATGAGTTTTCGAGTCAGAACCGCGATGGCGAGAAGAACACTCGCTATGTACTGTATTTAACCGTGATCACTATGGTGGCTGAAATTGCTGCCGGAACCATCTACGGTTCTATGGCACTGCTCGCCGACGGTTGGCACATGGGAACCCATGCCGCGGCCTTTATGATCACGTTATTCGCCTATTCCTATGCCCGTAAACACGCTAACGATCCTGCATTTGCTTTCGGTACTGGCAAAGTGAGTGTGCTTGGCGGTTATACCAGCGCAATAGCGCTAGGACTTGTGGCACTGGTGATGTTGATTGAATCGGGAATGCGACTGATTAACCCTGAGCAAATCCATTTTAACGAAGCCATATTTGTGGCTGTCATAGGTTTGAGCGTTAATGTGCTGAGTGTATTGTTACTCAAAGATCACCATACCCACGACCATGGGCACACTCATGGTCATAGTCACGATCATGGACATCAAGATGATCATGAAGACGAGCATGCTCATCACAGCTGCGAAGCACACTCCCATGACGATCACGTCCATACGGCTCATTCACATGATGTGGATCCACATACACATGATGACTCACATGCACACGATGAAAGTCATCAAGATCATAGCCATTGCCATCATAAACAGGAGCACCATGCTGCTGAGCATGAGCATGAGCATGAGCATGAGCATGAGCATGAGCATGAGCATGAGCATGAGCATGAGCATAAGAGTCAGAAGGCACACGGTGGTCATGATCACAACCTACGCGCCGCCTATTTTCACGTATTAGCCGATGCGTTAACGTCAGTGCTCGCCATTGCGGCCTTGTTGTTTGGTAAATACATGGGACTGACTTGGCTCGATCCGGTTATGGGTATAGTGGGTGCTGTAATTATTAGCCGTTGGTCATGGGGACTCATTCAGCAAACGAGCCCTATCTTACTGGACGGTGGTGTTAAAGCGTCATTGCAGCGTAAGGTCGTGGAAACCCTTGAGGCCGTACCGGATCATCAAGTGGCCGATTTACATCTTTGGCGAGTGAGTGCCGATCACCATGCTATTATGGTGTCTATCGTGTCCCATTCACCGAAAGATGTCAGTTATTTTAATCAGTTACTGTCACAATTTCCTGAATTGGCTCATATCACTATTGAACTCCATACTTGTCGTCAGCGCGAGTGTATGGTTAAGGAAGCCTAAATGACTGTTGAACATCATCATTCATCAAACCTGAATTTAACGACTGCTCATTCAACGGCCGCACATTCAACAGATCATGCATTAAATCATGTGATTATTGAATTTTATGAAAAGCTGTCGTCTTGGGAACACGCCATTGTGCGTGACAAAGGTTTTAGCCTATCGCAGGTGCACACCATTGAGTTACTCGGCGTGCACGGCGCTATGAGGATGAAAGAACTGGCGGATAAAATTGGTGTCACAACAGGCACACTAACGGTCCAAATCGACAAAATGGTAGAAGCTGAGTGGGTTGTACGTCGTCCCCATGAAACCGATCGTCGTTCGATTCTGGTGGAGTTAACCGAAAAGGGCCAAACTTTGTTCCTCGAACATGATGCATTACATCTACAACTCACCACAGATCTCACCGCTAAAATGAGCAGTGAGGAACGAATCGTACTGCTCAATTTGTTGTCTCGTATGAATAACGAGTTTTAATTTACCCTATTTCATCCACTAAAAAGCGTCCCTCGTGGACGCTTTTTTATAGCATGACATTTTTAAAAACGCGATTCATTCTAGATTAATCATCAGCTATTACAGTACCTTACCTTTTGTTACATTCTTGTTGGATTAATAGTTGAACTGGATATTAATTAAGGTAATGTAAGGGCAGATCTCAAGATGGACTTTGTTTAAAAGGAATAGAATGAATAATAAATTACTGCCTTTGTGCATTGCAGGAGTGCTCGGTATGAGCGGTCAACTTCACGCAGAAGAAGATAAATACATTTGGTTAGAAGATGTTGAAGACGCAAAGCCGATGGAATGGGTGAAAACCCAAAATGCTGCATCTGCCGCCGAAATTAAAGCGTTTAAAGGTTTTGATAGCTTAGTGGCGAACAGTCTCGCCATCCTGAACGATAAAGAACGCATTCCCTACGCGACCCACATTGGCGACAAGTTATACAACTTTTGGAAGGATGACACCCATGTGCGCGGTATTTACCGCCGTACTACCATGGAAGAATATGCCAAGGCCGATCCTAAATGGGAGACTGTGCTTGATATCGATGCCTTAGGTAAAGCTGAATCCGTCAATTGGGTATTTAAGGATATTAGCTGTCAGTATCCCGAAAATGAGCGCTGTTTTGTCTCACTTTCCCGCGGCGGTGCCGATGCGGTGGAAGTGCGAGAATTTAATTTAAATACTAAATCCTTTGTTGCCACCAAAGATAAGCCATTCTTTTTAAAAGAAGCCAAATCAAGTCTGAGCTGGATAGATAAAGACCACGCCTTTGTCGGTACTGATTTTGGTGATGGTCAAAGCATGACTGACTCAGGTTATCCACGGGAGGTGAAACTCTGGCAACGTGGTACAGCACTCGAGCAAGCGAAACCGATTTTCACTGGCGACAAAACCTCAGTTGCTGTATCAGGCTGGGTTTTATTCGATGATAAAACGCCGCTGAGTTTAGTCACTGAGGCACATACTTTTTATACCGCCAGCCAATATGTCTATCAAGATGGCAAACTCATAGGGTTGCCATTACCTCAAGATGCTGAGATTAAAGGTTATTTTAAAGGTAAGTTATTTATTGAGTTAAAGAGCGATTTAACCAACAAAGACGGTAACTTTAAGCAAGGCGCGGTCGTGTATGCCGATGTGGCGGATCTTATCGCCCAAAAAGCCAAATTCAGTTTATTTGTGAGCCCGACTCAGACCGCATCGATAGCGCAGCTTAGTTTTAGTAAGAGTGCGATTTTCGTGAATTGGCTCGATAACGTGAAAAGCAAATTAGTACGGTATGAGCAAGACGAAAAGGGCGCTTGGCAAAGCACCCAAGTCCCATTCGAAGCGAATGGCGCCTTGACGGTAATGGACGTTGAGCAAGACAGTGATGATTTTTTCGTGAATTACACCAGTTTTCTTGAGCCTTCAAGCCTCTATACGGTTAATGCAAAAACCTTAAATCCGAAGAAAATTAAAGGTATGCCGCAACAGTTTGCTGCGGATAAGTTTAAAACTGAGCAATACTTTGCGACGTCTAAAGATGGCACTAAAGTACCGTACTTTGTGGTGATGGCTAAGGATATTAAGTTAGATGGCACTAATCCTACGCTACTTTATGGCTATGGTGGGTTTGAAGTCTCACTGCGTCCATCCTATTCGGCCACCATTGGTAAGAATTGGTTAGAGCAGGGCGGCGTATATGTGTTATCTAACATTCGTGGCGGTGGCGAATATGGCCCAGCTTGGCATCAAGCTGCGTTAAAGCAAAATCGACATAAAGCCTATGAGGATTTCGAGGCAATAGCGGAAGATTTGATTGCCCGTAAAATTACATCAAGTAAACATTTAGGCATCCAAGGTGGCAGTAACGGTGGCCTGTTAATGGGGGCGGCATTTACCCGCAGACCGGATCTGTACAACGCCGTCGTGTGCCAAGTGCCTTTACTTGACATGTTTAGATTCAATAAGTTACTCGCCGGTGCCAGCTGGATGGGGGAATACGGTAATCCGGATATTCCTGAGGAATGGGCTTACATTAAAACTTACTCTCCGTACCATAATCTGCATAAAGACGTGCATTATCCAAAGGTCTTTTTCACCACATCGACCCGTGATGATAGGGTTCACCCAGGTCACGCCCGTAAGATGGTTGCTAAGATGAAAGACATGGGAATTGATGTTTTGTACTACGAAAATATTGAAGGTGGCCACGCCGGCGCTGCAGATAATAATCAAGCCGCGGAACTTAATTCAATGGCGTTTGCCTACTTATTACAGCAATTAAGATAATTACCGCTGGGTTAGCATGAATTGTTAACTCTTCACTGGTAAAACCGAGCAAGACCCTAATAGGTTGGGGAGCAGAAAACGGTCGAACTTATTGAGGTTCGGCCGTTTTTTTACGTTTATTATTTAATGTTAACAATACCCACAGATAATTTGAGCCATTGCCAAGAGCTTGCTACTATTGCGAAAAAATTTCACTGTCAAAGGCTAAGACTACCTTAAGAATACTAAGTTATTCTCGACAAACAACTAATTTGAGTGAGATCTATCAGTGTTAGCAAGATTTAAGACTCTATCGGTGAATCGATTCACTTTTATCACAGCGTTATTTTACGTCTGTATTTTCAATATCCCATTGTTTGGCATCATTAAGAAAGGCATTGAAAAACAACCTGATGTCGATCCTATCTTCATCGCTACAGTGCCGTTGTTTTTAACCTTTGCACTCAGTTTCGTATTTTCCTTATTTACGGTGAAGTATCTCGTTAAACCGTTTTTCATCTTACTCACCTTGTTATCATCGAGTGTGTTCTTCGCTGCCTATCAATACAATGTCGTCTTCGATTACGGCATGATAGAAAACACTTTTCAAACCAATCATGCCGAAGCGTTCATGTATGTGAATTTTGCTTCGATAATGAATATGTTACTGACGGGAATTTTACCCGCGTACCTTATCTATAAAGCGGATATTCAGTACAAACCTTTCCTAAAAGAACTACTGCATAAAGTGCTTTTTATGCTGGCGATGTTGGCGGGACTGGGCATTATTGCTTTCTTCTATTTTCAAGATTACGCGGCCTTTGGCCGTAACAACGACGAGCTAAAACGTTACATCGTGCCGACATATTTTATCGGTGCTGTGTCTAAGTACATCAATGTGCAGTACTTGCAAACGCCAATGGAATATCAGCAACTTGGCCTCGATGCAAAAAATGTCAGTGCCAACTCAAATGGTAAACCGAATTTATTAGTCCTCGTCGTGGGGGAAACCGCGCGTTCAATGAGTTATCAGTATTATGGCTACGACAAGCCAACCAACGCCCATACCCAAGACCAAGGATTAATAGTCTTTAAAGATACCCATTCATGTGGCACGGCAACGGCGGTATCTTTGCCTTGCATGTTTTCTCGCATGGGACGGGAAGATTACGATTCACGCCGTGCCTATGCTCAAGACACCGCCGTTGATGTGTTGGATCATGGCGGTATTAAAGTGCAATGGTTTGACAATGATTCTGGCTGTAAAGGGGTGTGTGACCAAGTTGAAAACATAACTATTGATTTGAACAGTGATCCTAAGTTGTGCACTGGCCAATATTGTTTCGACCAAGTATTACTGAACAAATTAGATGAAGCCTTAGCCAACGCAGAACGCAAAGATACTGTGATTGTATTGCATGTCATTGGTAGTCATGGCCCGACTTATTTCTTACGTTATCCAGCAGAACACCGTAAGTTCACACCGGATTGTCAGCGCAGTGATATACAAAACTGCAGTGAAGATGAGCTGATGAATACCTATGACAATAGTATTTTGTACACTGACTATATTATTAGCGAAGTGGTTAAAAAGTTAGAAAACCAACAAGATAAATTTGATCCAGCCATGTTGTATCTGAGCGATCATGGCGAGTCTTTAGGCGAAAAAGGCATGTATTTACATGGCGCGCCTTACAGTATTGCACCGATTGAGCAGACGAGCATTCCTATGCTTGCTTGGGTATCAAAAGATTTTAGCAAAGATAATCAATTGGATATGGATTGTTTGGCTGAGCATGCGGCGAAAGGTGGTTTCTCCCATGACAATTTATTCGATAGTCTATTGGGACTAATGAATATCAAAACTGCGGTATATCAGCCTGAATTAGATATCTTTGCTCGCTGCCGCGGTTAATTGTGGACTTAATTGTCGCGAGGTTTAGCTCGTTCTAGTTGGTTCGACACCATGATGAGGAAGAGGATGGCAACATCCTCTTTTCTTTTGCTCCCTGTCATAATAATTGATTTCTCCCATATCCAAATTGAACCAGTTGAGTTAACTTAATGTATACAAAAACATAACAAATCTATGGTTCGCGATTTATGTCTTCTACTGCAGAAAATAAAGAACTTGATTCTGCCGCGCAAATTTTGCGTTTGGCCGTGCCGCAAATGTCTGCCCTCGATATTCCTGTTACTCCTGAAAATTACACTGTTTGGTATGAATATTTTGCAGGCACAAATCTCGATTTAAATCGCGCGATTGATGGTTTTTTGGCGAATTCTGTCTCTTTTACCAAGGAAGTTAATACCAGTCTTTATAAAACCTTTATCCAAGAACAGTCACCAGAAGTGATTGAAAATGTTCAGATTGAAACACAAATCTTGATCAATAGCCTGTTGAATAAAATCAGCCAGTTGAGTCAAGGAACCGCGGCATTTTCTGGCTCATTAGCCGAGTTTGGTTTGCGATTACAAACTAATCCCGATATCAATACCTTAAACGAGCTGGTTGATGGTGTGGTCGATGAGATGCAGATGCTACTTATCAACAACCGTGAGATGGAGCAAAGTCTGTGTACCATGGGTCAAGAAGTGCAAAATCTTAAATCTGAAATGGAAAATCTTAGCCTCGCGGCGATGACAGACCAATTAACGTCTCTGCATAATCGCCGCGCCTATGAATTGAGTATTCAGGATCAAATCTACCGTTCACAAGATCACCAGACCCGCTGTAGTCTCTTACTGATTGATATCGATAATTTTAAAGCCTTTAACGACACCTATGGTCATTTAACGGGTGATAAAGTATTGGCCTATGTCGCATTAGCCTTAAAGCAATGTGTGCGTGGAGATGACTTTGTTGCGCGTTATGGCGGCGAAGAATTTGTGGTGGTGCTACCTAACACCCATTTTCACGACGCATTGCAAGTGGCTGAAAATCTGCGTGAACGTATTTCTGAGCGGCGCTTAACGGTAGGGAAAGACAAAAAGCTTTCCCTTGGCGCGATTACTGTCTCGATTGGGATGGCCTCATTGCAACAGGGGGATGATGCTGAAACGCTGTTTAGTCGCGCCGATAAAGCACTGTACCAAGCTAAGTCCGAAGGCCGTAACTGTGTTAGAGGCTGAGAATATGGGTGCGAGTGTCGATGTTTCAAGGCGTTAAGTATTAGCTCGGTCGCTATTTCGTCAAATAATCATTTACTTAGGATAACAAAACGCCGCAATGATTTGCGGCGTTTTTGTTCGTCTGGGTAGGTGCTATTGATCACTGGGCGGTTTTAAATCCATGTGCATTTTGATCAAATGTTCCTCCATATCGAAGGTCACTTTAAAACCGAGACTCTTGGCAAGACTGGCCATATTGCGATTCTCAAACATGGTAAAGCCGGTGAGCACGGGCGTGTCGTTGGCCTGATAATATTTGATCAATTTTTCGAGTAACAATTTGCCTAACCCTATACCTTGATGATCGCCACGCACCGCCATGGCAAACTCGGCCTCGGTATTATCAGGGTCAATAGATGCACGCACGGCACCTAAGGTGATGTCATCGCCATCGGGTCCCTTAGCCGTGGCGATAAAGGCCATCTCACGGGCGTAATCGATTTGAGTTAATACCGCCATTTCTTCATGGGTCATTTTCGAGCGCACCCCAAAATAACGTTTGTATCTGTCTTCATCGGATAACGAATTATCGAAGGCCAAATGTTTAGGCTCATCTTCGGGCAAAATCGGCCTTAGCATTACCTTAAGGCCATTTTTAAGCTCAGCGAATTCTTCTAATTCCTTCGGATAGGGCATGATGGCCATCCGCGATGAACTGTCGGCATTGGCATCATGCAAACGGATATTCACATCGAGCAGAGTGATGTTTTCACCCGCGGCCAGTACTGGGTTTAAATCTAACGAGGCGATTTCAGGGCAATCGATAATAATATGGGATATTTGCGTTAACATCACGCACAGGGCATTCATGTCTAGGCCCAGTGGTAAATGTCTGTCTTTTAACTTATGGGTCTTTAACGCTTGGATCACCATATAACGCGCCAGTGCCATATTCAGGGGAGGCAGGGCAACGGCAGCATCATTGGTGGGGTCCCATTCTGAGCCACCTTCGCCAAGGCAAATCGCCGGACCAAAGACGGGATCGCTTATCACGGCCACGCGGATTTCCTGCGCGCCAGCGGTCAACGCCATTTTCTGCACTATCATGCCTTCAATAATGGCTTCGGGATTGGCTTGATGCACCCTTTGGGTAATCGCATTCGCGGCGTGGTGGATATCTTCAGCCGAGGTTAAATTGAGCATCACTCCGTGCACATCGGACTTATGCAAGATGTTAGGGGATTGCACTTTTAACGCTAAGGGATAGCCCGCTTCATTCGCAATGGCCACCGCTTCATCGGCATCTTTCACAAACCAAGTGTCTATGGTGTTAAGCCCATAAGCCCGCAAAATAGGGCTGGCCTCATGGGTTTCCAGTACTGACTTTCCTTTAGCTTGAGCCGCTTGCAGTAATTTGCGCGCCGTGAGGCTATCTGTCGGAATATTATCGGGGATCGATTGCGGCACTTCTTGCAGCAGTTTTTGGTTACGACGGTATTCAACCATGTGCATAAAGGCACCCACAGCACCTTCGGGTGTACGGTAGGTAGATATACCGCCCTTAGTGAAGCGTTTTCGTGCCTGATAAGCCGAGTCTTCACCGCTCCAGTTCGTCAAAATATTGAGACGATTCTTTTTGGGATGCGCGTGGATCACACTCACCAACGTATCAGCTATCTCAACACTTTCACCGAGTGCTGAAGGGGAGTGCAAGACCAAAATAGCGTCAAGTTCATTGGAATCCATCAAGATAGTCAATGCTTTAGCATATCGTGACGCGTTCGCATCACCAATAATATCGATGGGATTTTGCCTTGACCAAGTATTAGGTAACACAGCTTCTAATTTGGCTATGGTGTTTTCTGATAACTCCGCCAGTTTACCGCCGCGCATAATGAGTTCATCCACAGCTAACACCGCGGGGCCGCCACCGTTACTGATAATCCCTAAGCGCTCACCTTGCAGCGGATTGGAATGCGCTAAACTTTCAACCGCGGCAAACAGTTCAATTAAATCGTTAACCCGCAACATACCTGCACGGCGAAACGCCGCTTCATACACTGCATCGTTACCGCCAACACCGCCCGTATGCAATTTTGCGGCGCGGGCACCTTCGGCGCTGCGGCCTGATTTAATCACTAGAATTGGTTTATTGCGTGAAGCGGCTCGAGCAGCCGAGAGGAAATGGCGCTTCTCATTCACCGAGTCGATATAAAGCATGATGGCGCTGGTGCGGCTATCGCGGCCAAGGTAATCGAGCAGTTCGTCAAAGTTAATGTCGGTGGCATCACCGAGGGAGATAAAGGAGGAAAAGCCAATACCTTTGTTATTAGCCCAATCGAGTACCGTTGTACAAATGGCGGCAGATTGAGACACAAAGGCTATTTTGCCCGGTAGTGCGCTGGCGTGGGCTAAGCTGGCGTTTAATCCCAATGGAGGTAATAGCATTCCTAAGCTATTTGGCCCCAGAATGCGCATCCCGTAACGCTTAGCATTTTGCATGGCAAGGTCGAGCAGACTCACTCCATCTTCGTTAAATTCCTGTGCCATTCCCGCTGCCATAATAATGGCCACCTTACAGCCAAATTGCGCAAGGGTTTCAACGATGGCGGGCACACGGCAAGCGCGGGTACAAATAACTGCTAAATCGGGTTTGATGGGTAAGGCTTCAATATTGGGATAGGCGAGCACGCCCATCACTGCCCGATACTTAGGGGTGACTGGCATGATAGGTCCCGAAAAACCACTCGATAGTAGGTTTTTCATCAGCACATTACCCGCGCGTTTTTCGGTATTCGAAGCGCCGATAATGGCAACGGAAGTCGGTTTAAATAAGGAGTTTAATGTACGTTGACTCATAAGCGATTCCATCCCAATCCATGACGCTTCCAGTGTAACCTAGGGTATGAGGACTGCACAGTTAAGTTTCAGGTTCCATTAAGACAAGTTTATTAGCAAATCATGAATTTACGCCAATTTACTGAGAATTAATGCTCAATGCTGAGGATTTCTATCGCGATAACTGCATTTTCCGCATTGCGACACGTAACAATGTGAATAATTTCACTTTCGTGTTTGAAAATCACCCAATATGAAACTACTTTTTAATCACTGTACAATTATTGTGAAGTCCATATGACATACAAGGATGGGGTCGTTGCGGTGCTCGCGGCAGGCGTTGGATATGCGCTGAGTTTGATGACATTGTGGGCTATTGGTCCGGTTATTTCTGTATTGATGATGTTGCTGTGGCAATTTTATCAGCATAAGCAAATGCAGTCAGTTCAACAGCATGATGATAAGTCCTTCAACAACCAACTTGCCGCAGATTGGCAAGCCCATATCAATCTGTATCAAGAGTCAATCACGACGCTTAACGGCTGCGAGGCTAACATTGACAGTGTGCTAGCGGTGCAAGGTGACGCAGTCAATTTGCTCGGTGAGTCATTCGATGGTTTAGGGCGGTTAATGACGGAGCAGACAGGATTTATTTCAGATCTCGTTAAGAGTACTGATGATGCTGAGTTATTCCATTCAGATCAAATGAAGCAATTTGCCAACAATACCTCAATGACGTTAGAGCGCTTTATTCAATCCACCATAGAAATGTCGGCATCAACTATGGAATTGTTGGAAAAAGTGAATCTCATCTACGAGTCTATGCCTCAAGCGATGAAAGCCTTGCAAGACATAGATCAAATCTCGTCCCAGACTAATTTGCTCGCTTTAAATGCGGCAATTGAAGCGGCGCGGGCGGGTGATGCGGGTAGAGGCTTTGCCGTTGTGGCAGATGAAGTGCGCGCTTTATCCACTCGTAGCGCAGGTTTTAGTGAAAGCATACAAAAACAGCTTAAATCAATCCAAATTCAGATTGAACAATTGACGGTACACGTGAGTAAAGTCGCCGCTCAAGATATGACTTATATTATTGATGCAAAAAAGGATATAGATACTGCATTAAGGCAGATTATCGTTAAAGCAGAGAAGGATTCTCAAGTGATTGAACGTATCGATTCATCGGCACATGAACTAGAACAAGCCATCTCGGATACTATTCGGGGATTGCAGTTCAGTGATATTACTTCCCAAAGCCTGATTTACACAAATCAGTCCCTAAACCATTTAAAAGAATCGCTCAATCGCGTCACCACTATGTCACAACAGGAGTTTGGCATTAAGGGGGATGACATCACAATACAAATGAGTCGCCGACGTCAGGAGACTCATAATCCCGTTTCAAGGGATCAAATTACCTGTGGTGAAATTGAACTCTTTTAATTAGGGATAACATAATGTCAAATATTAAAGTTATTTTATTGCCAGAGCGCTTTGACTTTTATTACCACAAGAAATTCACCAGTGATTATCAAGATATTTTAACGCTTCCAGAGGTTAACCATATTATTTTAGATTTTAGTCGAGTGCTTTACCTCGATAGTTCTGCTTTAGGCATGATGGTACTGCTGCATCGTAAGGCGCAGGAGTTACATATTTCTACGTCTGTAAAAGGTGCACATGGTCAGGCGAATGAAATCCTTAGTATTGCCAATATGCAGAAAATCTACATCATAGAGTAGCACTCATTATGGTATCTCTTACTCAGCCGGAACATTTTATTTTAGTTATCGATGATGACGCTATTGCGAGTCAAAGGATCAGTGACTTTATTCATAGCAAAGGTTACAACGTTATTGTTTGTAGTGATCTAGAAGAAGGTTTATTTGAAATAACGCAAAATACGGTTGATTTAATTCTGATTAACTATTGGTTAAAGGATGGTACCGCACTGGCGTTACTGGATAAGTTGAATAAGGATAAAAAAGAAACACCTGTTATAGTCATGAGCGAGACAAAAGAAAATCAATCCGTGTTAGCCTGTTTTAGAATGGGGGTTTTGGATTTTGTTGTTAAACCGATAAATGTTGAAATATTTTGGTACAAGGTTGAATGTTTACTTACCCGGGTGCAACTTCAGCATAAAGTAGAGCATCAAAGAATTGAACTTGAAAAAATGCTTTATGAAAAGGCCCGAGAAGAACACATGGCCCGGCATTTATTTGAGCACTTAGTCAATATTGATAATACTGACTTTGATTTTGTACATACTTACTGCCAAGCCAGTGCCAATTTTAGCGGTGATATTATCCTCAATGGCATAGCGCCTAATGGCAATTTCTTCTTAATTCTCGCCGATTCAACGGGTCATGGCCTGAGTGCTGCCATGCCCATCATGCGTGTTGCCAGTACATTTAGGGCCATGGTTTCAAAGGGATTTTCTTTAGTTACTTTTATTTATGAACTGAATGCTAAGCTCCACCGAGAAAACCCTGAAGACAGATTTGTTGCCTGTATTATTTTAGAAGCCGATTTTAATCGTAATAAATTACACATTTGGAATGGTGGTATGCCCCCCGTGTATATTCAAACGGGGGGAATTGACTGTTTAACAAACCACAATATTAAAGAAACTGACCATTCTCGTTCAGTCAGTAATCAATCCATCGATAAATTTAAATCGACAAATATGGCCCTTGGTATTTTACCTCCGCATACTTTTATAGCGGATATTGTTACGGTTGATTTACCATCCCATGGGCATGCTTGTCTTTTTAGTGATGGTTTAATAGAGCAATATACCCATGACGGCAATCCATTTGGCATTGATAAATTAAAAGATCTTTTTATTCATTTTTCAGGTGGTTTAATAAAATATTTAGAGAACAATATGCATGAGTACTGTTCTGCTGAAAATATTGCCGATGACATCACTATTTGTACCTTAGATTTCGAACGATTAAACACTTGGCATCAAGATCGTGATGTCAATCGTATTAAAGCCATTATGGATGGTGAGTTCTGCTGGGATGTCAGCATTGCAGGGCCTATGTTACTCAGCGCTGATTATTTAAGTTCATTGAATCAGTTTCTCAGCATATTGGGATTTGCGACTAATTTCTGTCAACGGGTTTTTACTGTTGTCGCAGAGTTATTTAGCAACGCTATTGATCATGGTGTACTAAAATTAGATTCTCGACTAAAAAATGATCCAGAAGGCTTCGAACTGTACCATAGTATTAGGGACAGTTTTGCAGATAGGCTCACGGAAAATGATTGGGTAAAAGTAAGCATCATCTGGCGTTCATCGCAGAATGAATTACATATTAGCGTGGCTGACAGTGGCAAAGGCTTTGAGGGTGATGAAAATTTGATGGCGGACATTCCTCAGTTGTCTGGGCGCGGTCTATCGCTGGTGAAAACATTATCTAAGACATACGAATTAGTACCGCCAGGGAATATAACTAAAGTCATAATGGAATAGCGCATGAGTAAAAGAATATTAATTGTTGATGATTCCGCAGCGATTCGACAAATGGTCGAAGCGACCCTTAAATCGGCTAATTATCAAGTAGTACTGGCCAAAGATGGTCGAGAAGCCCTCGATATCTGTAATGGGCAGAGATTTGACTTCATTCTGACAGACCAAAACATGCCTCGAATGGATGGGCTGACCTTAATTAAATCCTTACGTGCTATGTCGGCATTTATGCGTACGCCGATCATTATGCTCACCACGGAAGCGGGCGATGACATGAAAGCCCAAGGGAAAGCCGCGGGTGCGACGGGATGGATGGTAAAACCCTTTGATCCTCAAAAGTTGTTGGCTATTACGGCTAAAGTGCTGGGTTAACTGCAACGGGGTGCGTTATGTCCATCAATATGGCCGAGTTCCATCAGGTCTTTTTTGAAGAAAGTCATGAACATCTTGAAAATATGGAACAATTGCTATTGGCATTGGACCTTGCTTCTCCCGATCCTGAAGAACTGAACACCATTTTCCGTGCTGCACATTCTATAAAAGGCGGCAGTGGTATTTTTGGTTTTACCGCATTAACCAGTGTCACCCATGTGATGGAAAACCTGCTGGATAAAACGCGTAAGGGTAACTTCCAATTAACGTCATCTATTATCGATTTACTGCTGAGTACTGTGGACACGTTATCCCATATCTTGAGCTTGTACCGCGAAGAAGAGCAGATTGATTGGCAGGAGGTCGAATACAGTAAAAGTCAGTTGGTCGCAGCGTTAAATGGTGAGCCTTTTAGTTCATCAGTTGCGATACGTAATGGTACAGACGCCGCTACTAGCACTCCCATCATAAATGCAGCACCCACCATACCAGTGGAGGCAGAAGATCTGGGTTTTGGATTTTTTGAAGATGAAATGGCACGTGATATTGCCATCGAAGGTGAAGACTTTGGATTTTTTGATGAGCCTTATCAAGCGGAAGACATCAGCGCTGACAGTGTGGCAAATAATAAAGAGCGTACTGCTGAGCTGTGTGATGTGACAATTGACGATGATGAGTTAGGCTTTGGTTTTTTTGAAGCATTAACGCCAGAATCCTTCGCTAATGAAATCGAGTTATTAAGTTCAAAACCGCTAGTGCAGAAGGTTTATAAGCCAGCGACCAGTCGAGCACATCAAGCCAAGGAAACTGGAAGTAGCCAATCCAAAAACACCTTATTTAAAGCCAAAGCGGCTGAGTCCACTGCACCCATTTCAACCGTGCCTACGAGTCCTTCTGTGAAAGCAAGCTCGCCTGCAATACTGAGTTCAAACGCAACATCAAACTCATCTGTTGTCCCAAAGCCCAATACCGCAGAAGTGAAAACAGCGACTAAAAAATTAGCCGCGTCGGCTCAGGATGCCACCTTAAGGGTCGAAACCTCTAAGATAGATACTTTGGTTAATCTCGCGGGCGAGCTGGTGATCACTCAGTCTATGTTGACTCTCATTGGTAACGAGATGACGGGCGATTTAGGTGAGCGACTCAAGACCGCACTCAATGAATTGGAACGTAATACCCGTGAGATGCAAGAGGCAGTGATGTCGGTGCGTATGCTGCCGGTATCCTTTGTGTTTAACCGTTTCAACCGTTTAGTGAGGGACCTTTCTGAGCAACTGGGTAAAAACGTCAATCTCGTGATTGAAGGTGGCAACACAGAAATTGACAAGGGCATGATTGAAAAGCTCGTCGATCCGCTGACCCACTTAGTGCGCAATAGTTTAGATCACGGTATCGAAAAACCTGAAAAACGGCTCGCAGCGGGTAAATCTGAAGTGGGTGTGTTATCCCTTAAAGCCAGTCAAAGGGGCGGCAATATCGTTATCGCTGTGCACGATAACGGCGCAGGCTTAAATCGTGAACGCATTATTCAAAAGGCGCGGGAAAATGGTTTGCAAGTGGCTGATAACAGTAGCGACAAGCAAGTCTGGCAATTGATTTTTGCCGCAGGATTTTCAACTGCGGAGGAAGTCACAGATGTGTCTGGCCGTGGTGTTGGTATGGATGTGGTGCGCCGTAATATTGAAGCCTTAGGCGGACGCATTGATATTGAGTCCACTGAGGGCCAAGGCTCAACCTTTGAAATCCAGTTGCCACTCACGCTCGCCATTGTCGATGGTATGACGGTTTCTGTGGGAAATCAGATCTACATTCTGCCCTTAGTACACATCATAGAATCTATTCAGCCGCAAACGGAACAACTTAAATTTCTCGCCAAAGAAAGACTCTTAAAAGTACGTGAAGAGTACTTACCTCTGCTCAATCTTTATCAGCTGATGGAAATTGAGCCCAATGCCCGCTGCCCAGAAGAGGGCATAGTCGTATTGCTCGAAAGCAACCACAAGCGCTTTGGCCTGTGCGTTGATGCCTTAGTTGGCCAGCAGCAAGTGGTGATTAAAAGTCTTGAAAAACATTATCGCAGGATCCCCGGAGTTTCCGGCGCCACCATCATGGGCGATGGCAGCGTCGCGTTGATCCTCGATGTCGAATCGCTTGCTCTGCACATTAAAAATTAAGGAAATAGCCATGGAGAGTCGATCAACTATGACCGCCAAAGTGGAATACAACGCCCATGATGAGGTGGAGTTTTTAAGCTTTATGTTAGGCGAAGAGCACTATGCCCTCGATATTATGTCCGTCAAAGAAATTCGCGGCTATGAGTCAGTCACTAAAATCGCCAACGCCCCTAGCTTTATAAAAGGCGTGATTAATTTGCGCGGTGACATAGTGCCCATCGTGGATTTGCGTATGAAATTTGCTGTTGGAACCGCCACTTATAACGAGTTCACTATCGTTATTATGCTCAATGTGTTTGAACGTATAGTCGGCATAGTGGTCGATGCCGTCTCCGATGTGATTAAGCTGTCGGCGGAGGAAATCTTACCTGCCCCAGAATTTGGGGTGGCGTTCGATAGCCGCTACCTCAAAGGCTTAGCCACAGTCGAGGATAAGATGATCATTTTAGTAAATATTCAGGCTCTGATCAGCAGTGATGAGCTGGGTCTAATTGATGCAAATAGTCTGACTGATCAGGAGTAACAATAATGAGTATTTTCAATTTTTTTGGCAATGATGAGGCGCGTGAGCAAAGGGATGAAGAGCGTCAGCGCTATTTTCAGCTACTTGATAACAGTGGCAACAGCTTTATGATAGCTGACAGTCAGCGCAATATTATTTATGCGAATAAAGCCGTCGTCCGTTTACTACAAGAGGCAGAGGACGATATTCGTAAAGAGTTACCTCAGTTCTCGGTTGCCAAACTGATCGGCAGTAATATCGACATTTTCCATAAAAATCCTGCACATCAGCGTAATTTATTAGAGCGTCTAACCCAATCCCATACCGCGCAAATCACCATAGGCAAACGTACTTTTAGGTTGATTTTGACGCCGATTATCACGGCTGAAAATAAGCATTTAGGCACAGGTGTTGAGTGGATAGACCGCACCGAAAGTATCGAAGCCGAGCGAGCAACCCTGCGCATCCTCGAAGCGCTCAATAATACCAGTACCAACGTTATGATAGCCGATGCTAACCGTACGATCATTTATATGAATCGCTCGGTCGAAACTATGTTGCGCCATTCTGAAAGTGAGATCAGACAAGCCTTACCGCATTTTTCCGTGGATAAAATCCTCGGCAGCTCTATGGATATCTTCCACCGCAATCCTGCTCACCAAGCAAGTTTACTCGATAAATTAGACCGTAAATATGAATCGCTTATCAAGGTCGCGAGTTGCCATTTTCGCTTAACCGCCAGCCCCATAGTGTCTAAAGGAGGTGAGCGCTTAGGGACTGTGGTTGAGTGGCTCGACCGCACCATTGAAGTCCAAACCGAGCAGGAAATTTCCCGCATAGTCACAGCCGCAGCTGCGGGTGATTTCTCCCAAAGGGCGGAAACAGATGGCAAGCAAGGTTTCTTTTTAATGCTAGCGAACAATTTAAATTCGTTAATTGAAACCTCGGAACGTGGATTGCAAGATGTGGCGCGGGTGCTGATGGCGCTGGCCGACGGAGATCTCACCACTCGCATTTATAACGACTATGAAGGCACCTTTGATGATTTGAAAAATTACTCAAATCAAACGGCTGAAAAGTTATCCTTCATGATCCAAGATATTCAACGAGCCGCGGATACCATCAATACCGCTTCGGCAGAAATAGCTCAAGGCAACGCTGATTTATCCAGCCGCACCGAAGAACAAGCTTCGAGCCTAGAGCAAACCTCGGCCAGCATGGAGGAACTCACAGGTACAGTGAAACTCAATGCGGATAATGCCAGTCAAGCCAATGCCTTAGCCTCTAAAGCGGCTGAAGTCGCTGTGGACGGTGGTGAGCTTATTCAGCAAGTTGTCCAGACCATGGCATCGATTAATGAATCGGCGCGTAAGATTGCCGACATTATTGGTGTTATCGATGGCATTGCTTTCCAGACCAATATCTTAGCGCTCAATGCTGCGGTTGAAGCGGCGCGGGCGGGCGAACAAGGCCGCGGCTTTGCTGTGGTCGCGTCAGAAGTGCGTAGCTTAGCCCAACGTTCGGCCAATGCCGCTAAAGATATCAAGGCACTGATCTCGGATTCTGTGTCTAAAATCGAGAGTGGCAACAGCCTTGTCGGTAAGTCCGGCGATACCATGAAGGAAATCGTCATCGCCATTAAACGGGTGAACGACATCATGGCGGAAATTGCCTCAGCCTCTAATGAGCAGGCCATCGGTATCGATGAGATCAGCAAAGCCGTAGTGCAAATGGATGAAATGACGCAACAAAATGCGGCATTGGTTGAAGAAGCGGCCGCCGCAGCGGAAAGCATGCAATCCCAAGCGCAGCAACTCTCAGACAGTGTCGCCAGTTTTCGCGTGGACGACGAAGATGAAGCCCCAAGACGCAGCAACGCGAGATTAGCGGCGCCCAAAGCGAAGGCGATGAAACCCATCAAACAGCAGCTTCAACCTATGGCAAAATCAAGGGTGACAGAGAAACCTAAAACCAATGCGATGAAGCCCATGAAGCAAGATCAAGATGAATGGGAAGAATTTTAATTGAGTGAAAACAAACCATTGGAACGAGAGTTTGCCTATACCTCGGTGCACTTTAATACCGCGAGGACGACGCTGTACCGCTTAGCGGGGATCAAACTCGCCGATAGCAAGGATGCTATGGTGTATAGCCGTTTAGTGCGGCGGATCAGAACATTGAAATTAGCCGGTTTTTCGGCTTATTTTGAGTATCTGCTAAGCCATGAAAACGAACACCAAGAATTTATCAATGCGTTAACCACTAATCAAACAGCATTTTTTCGGGAGCCGCATCACTTTGAGGTGTTAAAACAGTATTTAATCGATAACCCTGATACTCGCAGGATCTGGTGTGCGGCCAGTAGCACAGGGGAAGAACCTTACTCGATTGCGATTGTCGTCGCTGAACATTTCAACAGTTTTAAAACGCCTATCGAGATCATTGCTTCCGATATCGACAGCGGCGTGCTTAAAAAGGCTGAAATGGGTATTTATCCCTTAGACAGGATCGATACTGTTAGCGATATTCGCAAGAAACGGTTTTTTCACCGTGGAAGGGGTTCACAGTTGGGCAATGTGCGCGTGGTGCCCGAATTAAAGCAGATGCTCAAGTTTACCCGCATCAATTTGCTCGATTCTTTTTGGCCGCTAAAAACGCCAATCGATGTGATTTTTTGCCGTAATGTAATGATTTATTTCGATAAAGAAACGCAGGAAGTCATATTAAAACACATGATGAACTCCCTTAGCGAGGATGGGCTTTATATTGCGGGACATTCGGAAAATTTTAATATGTTCCCGCAAATCATCACTGCCGTTGGTCAAACAACCTATCGGCCAGTGAAGGGGCTCATGAGTGCTAAAACCTAATATCGAATATGCCATTGCAGAGCCGAATCGCTATCACGATCATCATTTTGGTTGCGATGCGGTAAAAATATTACCCGGTGAGTATTTTGCAACCCGTGAAGATACCATGATAGTGACAGTGTTAGGCTCCTGCGTCTCAGTGTGCTTGTATGATCCTAAGCTCAAAATCGGCGGAATGAATCACTTTTTATTGCCAAGTGACAATAGTAATTGTACTGGGGTGCTCGCCGATTCAGCCCGTTACGGTGTGTATGCCATGGAGTTGTTAATCAACGACTTGCTCAAGCTTGGCGCACAGCGCAATTCACTCGAAGCTAAGGTGTTTGGGGGCGGTAATATGTTACGTAGTTTTACTGTGCACAACATTGGTGAGCGTAATGCTGAGTTTGTGATTGAATACCTCAATCTTGAAAATATCCCTATCGTTGCTGCCGATTTACTCGATGTGTATCCGCGCAAAGTGTATTTTTTCCCCCATTCGGGCAAAGTGAAAGTCCGTAAAATTAAATCCATGCATAACAGCACAATTCTTGACAGGGAAAGTGAGTACCGTTTACGGGTTCGTAATTTACCTTCGGGCGGCGACGTTGAACTATTTGGTGATTAAGTTATGACGATCAAAGTGTTAGTTGTTGACGATTCTGCGCTAATGCGCAGCTTGCTCGGTAAAATGATTGAGGCTGACTCTGAACTGTCTCTGGTTGGGCTTGCTGCCGATGCCTACGAGGCCAAAGATCTGGTGAACCAATTTCGCCCCGATGTGATTACCTTAGACATCGAAATGCCCAAAGTAGATGGTTTAACATTTTTGGACCGCTTGATGAAAGCCAGACCCACTGCGGTAGTGATGATTTCATCGTTAACCGAGCAGGGCGCTGATGCGACCTTTAATGCCTTGGCCTTAGGCGCGGTGGATTTTATCCCTAAACCGAAATTAGACTCGCCCCAAGGTATCCATGATTATCAGGATTTGATTTTAGATAAGATCAAATCTGCCGCGAAAGCCAAAATCATCAAGCCGCAGAAATTTGTTGAGCCAGTACGCCCTGTTTCAAGTAAGCGGCCAATATTGGCCAATACAACCCTGACACAGCATTTAGTCGCGATAGGCGCATCTACTGGCGGTACTGAAGCCATTCTTTATGTATTACAACATTTACCCGCGGCTATGCCGCCGATAGTGATCACCCAACATATGCCAGCGGGGTTTACCCGCACTTTTGCGGAACGTTTAAATCGACAGTCACGGATTACTGTCAAAGAAGCCGAGCATGGGGAACGACTCTTACCCAGTTATGCCTATGTTGCACCTGGGGATCATCACCTTGAGATCATCAAAGTGGGTGGTAGTTATAAAGTCAAATTAACCCAAGATGAAAAGGTCAGTGGCCACAGACCTTCGGTCGATGTGATGTTTACGGCCTTGGCCCAATGTGCCGCGCCCAATATCAGCGCGATGATTTTAACCGGTATGGGCAAAGATGGCGCCGAAGGCATGGTGGCGCTACACCAAAAAGGCGTCACTACATTTGCCCAAGATGAACAAAGTTGTGTGGTATTTGGCATGCCACGAGAAGCAATAAAGTGCCGTGCAGTAGATTATGTGGTGGAGTTATCGCAGATGCCGAGCAAGCTCATTAACCATTTAAGCTCACTGTGACCGCCCACGCTGAGTGGGATTAAAAAGTAACGAATAGAGCGTGAGTCTCGCAGGAAGATCATTACGCCGAACTGATTTGTGTGCTGCAGTGGCTCATTCTGTTTAGGGTTAGTCAGTCGTAGAAACCACGAGCTGATTTCTACCTAAACGCTTAGCTTCGTAAAGGTTTTTATCTGCCAGTAACAGGCAATCTTGAAATTCCTCACATTGATCCGAAAAGGCTAAACCGCCGCTGAGCGTCACCTTAAATTCGACGCCATCTTCAACAAATACGATATGGCTAAAGCTTTCACGGATCGCATTCAACTTGGCAATCGCCAGTGGTTTTTGCATATCTGGCAGCACTAACATAAATTCTTCACCACCGTAGCGGCCGGTAAAGTCAGTTTGACGTAAGGATTGTTGTAACAGGTGGGCAAATGCCAACAACACCTTATCACCACCGGAATGACCATAAGTATCGTTGACCTTTTTGAAGTGATCTAAATCGAACATAGCGATACAAACTTGAGAGTTAATCCGTTTCGCTACGTTAAAACAGCGTCTCGCAGCCACCAGAATTTGGGTATGATTTAACAGCCCAGTTAAGCTGTCGCGACTAGCCGAACTGCGAATATCATGACCCCGTTGCGCACGGGAAATCACCTGCGCGACGAATAAACTCGGTGCGGTTTGCTTTGAAATTAAGTCATCTGATCCCGCTTGTATGATGCTGACCTTATTCTGCATCGTATCGTCTGAGCTCAACACGAGAATTGGGCTCGAGGTGTATTTATCCAATTGGCGGATCATCTTTGCCAGCTCAAGCCCGTTCACTTCGGGCATGTACAAATCGAAGATAAACAAATCAGGCTCAAATTGCTCAAGGGCAGGCAAGACTTGCTCGGCACTGGACAACCCTTTTACCATCAAACCATGGCTGCGTAACAGGCTTGAAAAGTAATCCACCATAGATTGTTGATCATCCACCAGTAACACCTTAAGCGGCTGTTTCTCTGACATCTTGAGAGATTGATGGATTTTGCGCACCAATAAAGTGGTTTCCGCAGGTTTAACAAAATATTCGCTGACGTTGGCACGAATGGCCAATAGCCGCATGTCAAAATCCCCCCGCGAGGATAAAACAAATACTCGGGTATTGTTCTTCTCAAACTCAGTGGCAGCTTCGAACAAGGCCTCTTCAGTCCAATCGGGTAGAATTAAATCTAATAAAATCAGATCGAAGGGCGTTTTATTTTGCACCACCAGAAAGCTCGTGAAATTCAAAAAATGCTGCACACTAAAACCGAACTCTCGCAGCTGCTTTGTGATCATAGCGCCGACATTCCCATCGTCTTCTATGATGGCAATATGGTGCTCATGGCGCGCCTTTGACGGTTTATAGGGGCTTTGCTGCATTTGCGCCTCTACTACTGGCGCCGACGGTTGGCCGCGCATATTGTTTTGTAACAACTGGTGGAAGAGGGTATCTAAGCCTTTGATCGTAGGAAGTTCGGGGGCTGGCGCATTGAGCAGCCCCTTAAGCAGCAACTCCAGTTTATCGACTATGTGTTTGGTATCTGATAACCCAAAGGTCTCGCTCGACCCTTTTAAGTTATGCACCTCTCGGTACACGGCAGACAGCATGTGTGCGTCCCAATTTTTACGCAATGAAATCCACAAGGTAATGATTTGTTTCTTTTTATCCGGCAGTGCATGTAAAAACTGTCGTTTAAGTTGCTCTAACGAATCTTCAAAACTCATAGGCAATAGATATCCTAAATAATTGAGCCCTAGGTCTTAATCTCTATGTAGACGCTACGCCAAGACGTTAAAACCCGTTCACTCCAACACTGAAATGGAAACTGCTCTGGAGAAGCATGTAACAGATTTAATCAATTGCACTTATCTTTACACTAACTCATAGAGTGTAAACCACTGCGACAAAAACGACGGGGAAATGCTGAGATTGCATAGGTATTGATAAGAATTTTGGGTCGAATAGCCGAAATCAGCACAGTGATCGCGAACAACATAATGCTAAATATTTTATGCAAAACAGCATGATAATGATGACATATATTTTTTATCAAATACGACTGTGATAAGTTAGCGTCTGTAAAAACAATCACTTGTTGCAAAAGGATCGTTGTCAGTGAGCACAGTGTTTTATAATGACCACGCCGAAATACTCGCGGCACAGTATTTGTCTAAAACCTTTGAAGAAGTGCATTCGAGTTGGTTGCATCATCTTTTGCCTCTACTTACCAAAAATACATTGTCGATATTGGATGTGGGAGCAGGTTCTGGGCGGGATGTGCATTATTTAGCCGAAAAACAGAGGGCAAAGAGACACAAATTATTGCAGTCGAACCTGCGGTTGTTTTAGCGAAAATGGGGCAGGTGTTAACTCGGGATCTACCCGTGCGTTGGATTGAGGATGGTTTACCTCAGTTGCAAAAAGTGGTTGGCCTAGCGCAACAGTTTGATCTGATTTTACTCAGCGCTGTGTGGATGCATTTATCTCCCTCAGAGCGCCCACTTGCACTAGCAACACTCTCACGCTTACTCAATTCGACTGGACTTTTAGTCATCAGTTTGCGCCATGGCCCAAGCCCCGATGCGCGCGTTATGCACCCAGTCAGTGCCGATGAACTGCTCACACTTGCTGCAGATTGTCAGCTACGACTTTTAGATTTGAGCCAAGATGAAACCGATAAACTCGGTCGCTCACAAGTGCATTGGCAGACGTTAGTTTTTACACCCAAACTGATGCCAAACGTAAATGCACCTGAAGCAAGCGTTATTATTCAGGAGCGACTGAATGCCGATTGATGCGAGAAGACAAGTTGAATTTATTAGCTATTTACAACGTCTGTTAGTTGAAGGGGATTTCGTTGCAACTTACAAATTTGCCTTACTGCATGCGATCGCCGATATCTGTATCGAACGGCCATTAATACTCAATGCCGATCCTGCGCTGAAAACCGCCATCAGTATTGATGATTTGGTAGAGAAGTTTATTGAACTTTACTGGCAACACTCTTTGCCTTTTGGTGCCAATGATGGGTATTTTGTCTTGATCCAAAATAGTGGAAAGCAATCAGCCTTGATCAACAGTTTGATTGAACTACGCCATCAAGGTGTTAACAGTCTATCCCAGTTAAAAGCGCATCTTAGTTATCCAGCTTTATTGCGTAAAACGCGCGGTACGTTTAAAGATGGCCCCTTATGGCGCTTACAAAACTTGTCACGTAATGAAGAATGTTTTCTTTATCCCCATGATAAAACGAAAAATTACATCGAGTTGAATCCGGGTATCGCATTTTGCTTCAGGCGATTTCACGATTTAGTGGTGTCATTGGCTCGTACTCAATGGGTACAAAAAATCGCCGAGTTTCCAGCAAATCAAGTGATTATAGGCAGTAAAGGCAATTTAAGTGAGTTTCTGTTTGGTAGCGACAGACAGACGATCACCCATGCTAGACCTGTACTGCTTGATATCCAAAAAGGCCAATGCTTCTATTGCCAAAAATCATTAAAAGAAACAGGCGAAGTGGATCATTTTATCCCTTGGGCACGATATCCTAATGATTTAGGCCATAATTTTGTCCTCGCACATAGCAGTTGTAATAATCAAAAACGCGATCATCTTGCCGTTCAGCACCATAAAGATAACTGGTATGAGCAAAATATTATCCAGCATGGCCAAACGTTACACTCTGAACTCAGTCGATATTTCGTCTGTGAGAGTGATCGCTCTGAAGCCATTACGACTTGGGCTTATCAGCTTGCAGGACAAAATCGCTCGCCTCTCTGGCTCGATAAAAAGACCTTTGTGCCTTTTAATGCATTAGACAATGACCTGTCAAATACTGCAATTTAGAGATTGAGGAAAACGGGCGATGGATAGCCGATTCAAGCGTAGTTTTTTGATGTTGTTCATCATGGCGATTTTAGCGCTACTGATTGATCATTATCATGGTCGTTGGTTTCGTGTTGAGTTTTCCCAAGTATTTGCAGAGCTAGCTCAGCCGTTACAGCAAGTTTGTATAAAACAGAATTGGCAATGGTGTTCAGCGAGCTCTATGCCATTAATGACTCGTGTTAATGATCTGCCTAATATTAATCAGCAAGTAGATGAATATCATGGTGAAGATCAGTACCTAGGTTGTGATTTGTTGACAGTGCAAGAAGGACGCATTGCACAACAAAAAGTGGGGGGTGTTTATACTTGGGTTGATGAGAATGGCATAACTCATTTTTCTGATGTAAATAATGCATCAGCTGAGAGTAAGTTAACTCAATATACTGAACCGAAATACAATTTCAAATTGCACATTGATTCCTTAGTCAGTACTCCTCCGCCATTTTTTAGGGACCGACTGACCAGCACTATCAATCAAATTGATCAAATTTATCGTCAATATCTACCCAAGCGCCCCCTACAGCCCATTAAGGTTAACTTGATGCTTGCAGGTAGTTTAACTGCGTACAATAAACTTAAAAGACAGTACGCATCCACGGTAGGTGCAAGCCAAGGATTCTATTCAAGTCAGCATAATTTGGCCGCAGTTTGGCACAGAGAAGATGCTCAAGCGTTTCGTACTGCAATTCACGAAAGCGTTCATGTCATTAATGCGGGTCAATTTGGTCATACTCCGCGCTGGTTTAATGAAGGCATGGCGGAATATTTTGAATCGCCCGCTTTTCTAGAAACGATTGATACAAATAATCGCTATGATGCCATCATTCAAAACAATACCAGCCGAAGTCGCGCATATCGTGTCGTCGACGAATCTATTCCTTTATCAATGGGATTGAGTGAACTATTAACGGCTTCAGACCATGATTGGCAGGGGCAAAAACAAGCTGCGTTATACCAGCATGCTCACAGTTTTATGGCTTTCCTCTTTAGCACTCGCCAAGGTCGAGTGACCTTAAAGCAGCTTTTGCTGCAATTGAGTGAGCAACGCTGCCAAGCTAAAGTAATCGATGAACTATTTACACGTTATCCTGATGGTATCAAACAACTGGATCATGATTGGAAAACGTGGCGTTGATTCAGTTTAAAAATCTTAATTATCTATTTTTAAAGGAAAGGTATGACAGAGTTACTAAAAGGGATTATTTCAATTTCACTTTTATTGATAATACATGTCTAGTTTTGGAGGTTCGATGATGAAATCGATTTTCTTACTGCCCATATCTGTGCTTGTGCTGATAGGTTGTACAACGCCTAAATCGCCGAGCGAAGTCTATGACGAGTACAATGCTAAGGTACAGCAGGGGATGAGTTATCAAGAGGACAAGGCTTACTATACCCAACGTAAGCAAGCGGATGTTGAGTCTAAGTTCCCACAGTATATGCAGCAGATGAAGCTGTCCCGCGATGAAGTGATCGCATCTTATCTTTCATTTTCAAAAGCGGCTGCCAAGTGCAAAGCACTCACCTTAGTGTCGCAGGTGATAGAAGGGGATACGGCCGTTCTTGAATATGCACAAAAAGATCTCTGTGGTAATGCATCGGAGGCGAATGAAAAACAAAGAATTAGCATGATAAATGAAGGTGGTTGGAAAATTGATGAGCTCCAAATTAGTCTCTAAATCATTTGGAATATCGTATCAATGACAGGATTTTATGAGTTTTTTAGCCTGCCAAACGGAGTCGAGGTTACTTGCCCCCATTGTGCTGGCAGCGCCACTTTTACCTTTGCCCATGTTTTTCGTTTAGAGAAAAAAGATGTGCATTTATTTGAGGGTAGGCAGTTTGAGATCAAGCAGTTTAATCAAAGATTTGCTCAGAAATGGACAGGTGTGCTGTTTTTCCCTCCGCTATTGGATGCATCTTGGCGGGAAAAATTGCCAGAAAAATACCAAGGTACTTCGACTTGGGAACATAGGGCAAACAGTGCTTTTACAGATGGTACAGATCTTGGTCTTATTTGTTGTTATCAGTGTATGGCAAAACAGAAACATCTACTTGAATGGCCCAATGACGCATTTTATTCCCTTGAGTTTAAAGGTCATTCACTTTGGGCATTTAATAAACAGATGATGCTTCAGATCCGTGATTATATTCAGGCCAAAGATCGCAATGCGGTATTCGAGTCTGAGCCGATAGTCATTCGACATTTGCCGACAATTTTTAAACTGGCTAAAAATCGTGAGATATTGGTTAAAAAAATTAATAAGCTAATTTATAGCCCATAGTTTCTACATACCTATTTCAAAGACTTGTGTGGTCAATCTCATCGAGTAGTTGTGTTAAGTTGTCTGTGACTCGGATATTTGCTTTTCTATTAGTTATTACAGTTAGCGGGTCTATTATCATGTCGAAATATCATATTGGCACTACCGAGGATGAATTCGAACCCGGTTCTGGCGGCCATATACTTCGTAACAAACTCGCGATAACCGATGAAGAGGATATGGCAGAGGTAGAGACTCAGTTGTTACTAAAGCTTTATGAGTACGTGTTTCAATCTGGTGTTATTGAAAGCGAGCATCTATCGGTTGGTATGCTCTTTGATTGGCATCGAAAATGGCTCGGTAATGTTTATTACTGGGCTGGTGAGCGGCGTACAGTCAATATGGGAAAAGGTGGTTTCGAATTTACGGCAGCGGCTCAAATACTTAAGTCTCTCACTCAGTTTGAAAAGGAATATTTAAGCAAGTTCAATGGTTTAAATTCGTTTTCTAGAGACGAAGTTGTGAGTTACTTGGCTGAAAGTCATGTGGAATTTATCCTAATTCACCCATTTAGAGAGGGAAATGGACGTTTGTCACGTTTGATACTCGATGTGATGGCAGTAAAGGCGGGTTATCTCCCACTTGATTATGGGATTTGGGAACAAAATAGAGATTTTTATTTTAAGTCAATTCAAGCAGGGTTGGGTGGGGATTATCAACATATGGCTCGTTTGGTAAACGATGTGCTCAGCGCTAAAAACGAATGAAGTTTAGGCTAAGGTCAAATGACTGAAACGGCTTTTTTTGGCCTTCAATTTTGCTTCAACTTCAGCCGTAGTTTTACCCGTCTCAATAGCGGTTGAACTGGCCACAGCGCGATAGAGTCGATTTTGAGTCACTTGTGTGTTTTTTGATTTAGTTTTCATCGGATCAACCTCAATTAAGTGCATGAATTATAGCACTCTAGATAACGAATAGACAGCTGTGTATCCAAGGCCCAAAGCAGCAATACTTCATGTTTTACCAATCATATCGCTCTTTAGATATCGATAAAAAGTCGTCAGTAGGCTCTCCAATGACGACCCTTTTAATCAAGCTGACATAGCCGATTAAGGTTTATCAAAGCACAACATTACGCGCTTTTTCTCGCTTCCATTTCAGCTTGACTTGAAAGGTACTCATCGAAAGTGCCTTGGAAGTTAATCACTTTTTTATCTTTAATATCAATGATACGTGTTGCGAGTGACGATACAAACTCACGGTCATGACTGACGAATATCAAAGTGCCTTCAAAGTCTTTCAACGCATTATTGAGTGCTTCAATGGCTTCCATGTCCATGTGGTTAGTCGGTTCGTCCATGATCAGCACATTGATGTCTTGCATCATTAACTTACCGAATAACAAGCGGTTTTTCTCTCCGCCTGAACAGTTACGGGCTTTCTTATTTGCGTCATCTTCGGTGAACAGCAGACGGCCTAACATGGCGCGTACCATAAGATCGTTGTGCTTAGGTTGGCGCCACTGTGACATCCAATCCATTAATGTGTAGTCATTATCAAATTCGTCACTGCTGTCTTGTGGACAGTAGCCGATTGATGCGTTTTCTGACCACTTGATCACGCCTTTATTATGTTCTAAATCATTGACTAAGCAACGTAGGAAAGTGGTTTTACCCACGCCGTTTTCGCCGATAATCGCTAATTTTGCACCGGCTTCGAGGATTAAGTCGCCGCCTTCGAATAGCAGCTCACCATCAAACCCGTGGGCCAAATCTTCGAGGATCAGTGCTTGGCGATGCATTTTCTTGCCAGCATCGAAACGAATAGAAGGGTGAATGCGGCTTGATGATTTCACTTCATCAAGCTTGATCTTGTCCATTTTTTTCGCGCGCGAGCTAGCTTGTTTTGCCTTAGATGCGTTGGCTCCGAAGCGGTTGACGAAGTCTTGCAGTTCTTCGATTTCAGCACTTTTCTTGGCGTTGCCCGATAATAATTGTTCACGGATCAAAGACGATTGTGCAAGGAAGTATTCGTAGTTACCAGGGTAAATGCGCAGTTCGCCGTAATCGATATCGGCCATGTGGGTACAGACGGCATTCAAGAAATGCCTATCATGGGAAATAATGATCATGGTGCATTTGCGTTTGTTCAACTCGGCTTCTAACCAGCTAATGGTATGTATGTCCAAGTTGTTGGTTGGTTCGTCGAGCAGCAAAATATCTGGGTTGGCAAATAGTGCTTGTGCCAACAATACCCGCAGTTTCCAACCCGGTGCTACTTGTTGCATTAGGCCGTAATGGAAAGATTCTTCAATACCCGCTTCGAGCAGAATTTCACCGGCGCGGCTTTCGGCGCTGTAGCCATCCATTTCGGCAAATTCACTTTCAAGATCGCCAACGCGCATGCCATCTTCTTCGGTCATATTCGGATTGGCGTAGATTGCATCGCGTTCCTGTTTGACTTTCCACAGGGCAACATCCCCCATGATCACCGCATCGATCACACTGTATTGTTCAAACGCGAACTGATCTTGGCTTAGGGTACCGACTTTTAAGCCGGGCGTGATGGACACATTGCCAGAGGTTGGCGCTAACGCTCCGCTGAGGATCTTCATAAAGGTCGATTTGCCACAGCCATTCGCGCCGATCAAACCATAGCGGTGACCGTTGCCAAATTTCGCTGAAATGTTTTCAAACAATGGCTCAGGGCCAAACTGCATCGTGATGTTCGCGGTAGAGATCAAAGGAGCTTTCCTAGGTATTTGCTAACGGGGATTGTGACAAACAAGCCTCAAAAAATGAAACATGCGCTTCACCCACTCTAAGCCAAAACATTAAAGTTGGGATAATAAGGTCGCGGAGTATACAGACTAAGGGCTAAAGATGCGAGCAAGGATGTGATGCGCAGCTATAAATCGAGCCGTTTCAGTTGCGTTTATTTTGAGGTTGACCCAAGGCATCAGCGGATCATAGGTAAAATTTAGAAACGGGTTTGAGCTTGATGCTGAGTTCATACCTGTTAGCGTGATATCGCGGATATGCAGATTAAAACTGTCAGCTGCGGCGTATTTTCTTTACCTTAAAGCAGATGCCAAACCTCGCTAGCGCAAATAAAAGAAGGCGTTTAGCTTATTTACCGTTATTATTCCCGCAGTTTTGTCGAGCAGCAGATTTTACGGCTAATATTTAATGGCTCAGTTTGGAGGCTTTAGGTCCGTAAGATTTAAGATCTAAGCATCACGAGCAATAAGGCTTAACGCCCTATGCTATTGCCGTAGCAACGTCAGTGGCTTATAACTTCATAACTTAAGTGATTTCTCTAATCGCGAATTTTAGTAGCGAATTGAGTCACTCGTTTAACAACTCAAAACCGTAAACTAATACAGTAAACTCAGCCAATAGGGCTGAACTTGGAATTCCCATGATTGAAGAGCAACAGAACAACCCATTACACGGCCTCAAACTCGAGACAATGATCACTGAGTTAGTCGATTTTTATGGCTGGAAAATTTTATACGCGGCATTAAAGCTAGGTTGCTTTAACACCAACCCGACCATTGAGGCCTGTATTATTTTCCTCAAGAAGACTGAGTGGGCGCGGGAGAAAGTGGAAAACTTTTACCTGTATCGATTCAAGCGTATGCCTAAAGCCATCGGTGAACAGTTTGATCTTAAGCCACGCGAACGAGGTTTTGCCTCAGGTATCGCGCCGCGTAAACCGATGGAACTCACCATAGAATCTATCGCTAAAATGCAGGCACAAGCCAGCGCCGAGTACGAAGCGGGTAATAAACGTCCTAACTCTGGTTATGGCTCAGGTAAGAACTTTGGTAATGGTTCAGGTTCAGGTAAAAGCTCAGGTAAAAAACCTACGGGTGGACGTGGCACCGGCTCTGGATATGGTTCATCGAATAGCAACTCACAGCGCCGCAACGAACCCAGAAACGAGCCAAGAAACGATTCAAGAATGACTGAGCGTTCAGGACCAAGCCCATCGACGGATGACAACGATCCGTGGGGCACTAAACGCGGCTAATCCCATGTCTGCCGAATTGAGTGGGCATGGTTTTTCACAGGCGTTAGTTTTACATTCGTGATTTACAGTGACTAGCCTCAACTTGCTATTTTCGTACCCGTAAAAAAATTAGCTCTGGTATGAGTTAGCTTTTGTAAGAGTCGTTTTGAAGTCATGGCTCTGGTTGTATGATAGAACATCTGATTTATCGCCTGATTTAAAGAGAAGAGGTTAGCTGTTGAATACAGCCAACCTCTTTTTTATGATTAACTATTCACTTTATTGCATTAAGGTGAGAAAAATCTCGGGGATTATAGTTTTAGACTTGCATATTAAGTGCATAACCAGTTAATTCATCAATTTGCAATCAGATGGTGCCGGTTGCTCATTTTTACGACCAATACCAGCACCTTCTCTAACACCTGTGCTTTATACTTTGTGCCTTTTGTTTATCTTAGTCTGCTAAATGTCCAGAGTTAACGTCAAGTTGTTTGACGATACAGCTCCAAGGTAACCATTTAAATGTTTGATTATCTTTGGGTAAGTAGTTTTAGCCGTCTTGCTCCACCAGCATTCCCTGTTGCCAAACGCCGCTGCCGACTTGCAGATGCGTAACGGTCAAACCATAGGTTTCGGCGCTGCCGTCATTCAGCGCCAAGGGATATGTCAATCACTACTATATGCGAACTGCGGTTAGGCTTAGTGGTTGGTATTCTTTTGTGTCTAATGCGGGATAACTTAAGTTTGCCTGACATAGCGGAAAAACTGACAATGGGCCCAGCCACCTTAAAACGGTGTTTGGCCGAGATGGATTTAAACTTTGGCCAACTTGCCGATACTTGCTGATGAGACCCGTTTAATCAAAGCACGCTATGACTTAGCGACACCTGCGCAAGATGCTCACAGTATTCTTCTTTATGCTTCAGCGACGCCAGTGATGATAGGCGTTCCTTTAAACGCTGGACTGGCCAATTACCCACTTATTTTCGCAGCTGGCTTGCTTAAGCCATTAAAAACTTTCCTACTTATATCTCTAAGCTGATACTGTCGCGGCTTGCCTATTCCAAACACGAATAACCATGCATAAAAACGTAGATAAGTGAGAGAAATCCCGAGGTTATATCCCATATTTTGAATATTTAGCGCATAAATAATCAATTTGGCGTTTTGTGGCCATTGCTGGTGAATCTTATATTTTATGCGGTTTTATAGGAGGGTCTGTTGATTGCGGTTTTATCGATGATGCAATGATTTAACCGAACGAATAACTAGACACTTTTTTCCATCGCTTTTTTGACTGTGCCATGGTCTCAGATAAACAATGGCATTTATACTCGTTTTCCTATTGCAAAAAACGTGGTGAATAAAAGGCTGAGATGGAGGAACTGAGTGATGAGTGACGAAAAAATCACTGGACTTTATTTCATCGAGAAACTTCAACGCATTTGGATTACTTTTACATTTAGACATCCAGAGCCAGTAGATGACATCGACCATAAGACGTATATGGAGCTGCTAGATAAAATAAAAAATTCAGATGGAACGCGATATGATTTGTACACCTATCTCCTATCAAAGCAAAACAAGTGCACAGACATTCTCCAATTTCTTAAAACACACCCGCAGTGAGAATAATTTATCTCAAGAAGATTTATGTAGTCTGCTCAGGCAAAAAAGCTGCCTGTTCGATATGTTAGATTCCATCACTATTAGCCGTTGGGAGCGGGGAGTTAACATTCCATCCCTAGCTAAACAGTCTGAAATCGTTGAAATATTTGGCTCTGAACTGTTTGATATTTATCGGGAGGACAAAAAATTCATCAACGAAGGTTTAGCGTTAATTAACCTTTTTGAATCGACCATAGAACGCAGCGATCATCCGTACTACCGTAATACTCCTTATCGTGTCGAGTTTATCGAAAGCCACCATCAAAACTTTATGACTCTGCTGCAACTCAGCTTGGTTTATGAAAGTAACCCGCGTTTATCCTTTGTGAGCCGTAAGTTATCTCAACCTTTTTTTCGTGGACTCTCATTGGTGGTGGCTTTTAGCTTTGGGGATCAAATCATTGGACACAGTCTATTCTGCCGCACTCAAGGCAAAATTGCCCTCGAATTTATGAATGATGAGGTGGACTTATTTGAGGTCATTAACCATAACAGTCAAGCTTTGCCAGATACCTTAATGGTGTTCTCCTCCTTTGGCGTAACGCCTTATATTGAAAATTATATGATGTCTGTTTATCTCAATGAATTGGCCACGAGTCGCTCACTTAAGTTTTTGAGTTTTAATATCTGTGATGAGTCACTAAAACGAAAATTGACGCAATTTAAGTTGCCCATATTTAAAGTAAGAACGATAGAAGGCGGCTTCAAACCAGTCAAAAACTATTCGTTTTTCTCCAGTCGCACAGAAGTCATGGCGAATCGTAATTTACTCAAGCTTTCTGTCATCCCTACATCCAAATCCCAGACGATCGATCCCATTTTCTTTATGCAGTTAGAGACCAATATATGAATATTCTCATCATAGATGATCAACGCTTTATTAGAGAAACCATGAAAGCTGATATCCATAAGTACTTAGCAGAGGACAATGTGGAGATCTATGAAGCCAGTAATGGTAATCAAGGAATTGAACTCATTTTAGCTGTAGAAGCAAAACTTGATTTAGTCATTTTAGATTTAAAAATGGATCAAGGTGACGGTATTGCGGTGATTAATATGTTGGCTTCCGAGCCCCGATTTACTGCCATTCCGATTGCGGTGATAAGCTCCTCGGATAAACGGACTTTAGAACTGGTGGATAGCATTATCACGGGTTTGAAGCTCAACTTGCTTGGCGTATTTGCTAAACCTATCAATGTGAATGACATTTTAACGCCATTGCTAGACGCCTCCGACGATAGAAACCGTGCCCATCAAGATGAGTCTATCGTGCAAGACATGGCGGCGAATATCAATGTGCGGCAATTGCTCAAAAATGAACAATTAATTTTGTGTTATCAACCTAAGATTAACCTTAAAACAAAGGAGATCATCGGTTTTGAAGTGCTTTCGCGGCTTTGCGATCAATCCAATGGCTATATTTATCCCGACGTTTTTTTGCCACTGGTGAATCAGCAGGGGCTAAATAGCTTGTTTTCGCGGATGGTTATTTCCCAAGCATTGCAATGTTGGTCGCGCCAACCGTTATTAATGGCGTTTGCCCTGTCGATTAACATTACCGCAGATGATTTGACCTGTGATGAACTCATTGAGTACATCATCGAATGTGGTCGTGAGTATAAACAAATCCATTTGATTTTAGAGCTCACCGAATCACAGGAAATCATTAACCAAGATAGAGTGCTTAACTCAATTGCACGGCTGATCATCAATAATATTGATATTTCCCTCGATGATTTCGGTAAAAGTTATTCTACCTATGATCGTCTTGATGCCATTCCCTTTAAAGAGATCAAAATTGATAAAAGTTTTGTCTCCGATATGGATATCAATCACCAACATTATCTCATCGTAGAATCCACCATCGCGCTTGCGCAGAAGATGCACGTAAAGGTGGTTGCAGAAGGCGTTGAGACAAGTGCAATAGAGTTAATTCTCTCTGAGTTGGGGTGTGATGTTGCCCAAGGTTATTTGTACAGTCCCCCGATTGAAGGTCGTTATCTTATTGATTGGATTGCTCAATATAATAGGAGTGCCTAATGTATGAATGCTAATACTGAGTTACCCAAGGCCTTATCTGTATTCTTTGAGCAATACAGCCAAGAACAGCAATCACGACTGCGATTGACACTGATTGCTGAATTACAGCGAATGCGACTTGAGCTAGAACAATATGAGTCCTCTGACAGTATTGAAGGGCTGAAACATCAATTTACGGGTATTGCGCGCTACTTGCAGCTTAAAGATATGCTGTCTGTCATGGATGTTTGCGAGCGAGAGCTGTTTGAATATCAGTTATGCAGCTTGCTAAAGGCCGTAATGGATTACGCTAATGAGCTTTAAATATAGCGCTTGTATCAATATGTTCAGTGGCTTATGGGTCACTCTGTTGGTGCTGTGGTTAACCTTGTCCCACTCACGTTATGAATTTGACTCCATTTACAATAAAAAAGCAGAAGCGGTTTTTACTTCTTCACGGGATATGTTCTTACAACATGAAATTATGTTGGATGCGCTAAAATCGTTTTTTTATGCTTCGAGTGAGGTAACGTCACAGGAATTTGAGGTTTTTGCTAAGGACTTACTGAAGATCAAATCTGCTGTCGCTTTTACACTGACCCCCGAACTTGAACTGGCCTATATCTCTGATCAGACAATGGCGCGAGAACTTAAGCCACTTAAATTAGTCAAGAATAGTAAAGGGGAACTTCAGGCTAGCCTTGCCGATTACACGTTAGCGGTTGTTAATATCGATGGGCCTAATATGCTTTATTTAGTCTATGCCATTTCTCACCAGCGGATATTAGCGCGGATTGAGCAGGAGCAGGGTGTATGTATTAGCTATCAATTTGAACAATCGTTATTGCAAAGTTCATCCTGTAACCATGAGTTTTCCACAGGCATATTTTCAATGTTTAGCTACTCAGATAGCCGAACTTTGGATATTCCTGGATACCAAACCCGTGTAGATTTACGCATAGAATATCAAGTGCCACAAAAAGAGGTTGTCGAGCTAATCGTGATTATCTTACTGATTGCTTCTCTTGGTATTACTCTGTCTTTTCTTTTGTACTTTAAGTCTAAAAATCAGCATATTGTAGAGCAGATTAAGCTCGATAATCGATCTAGATTAGCAGTACTTTCCAGCATAAATCATGAGATCCGCACTCCTATCAATGCCATTCTTGGCTACAGTCGCATGTTAAAAAAAGCGCGTTCACAACCACAAAAACTGGACGAAATTATCGATAAAATGACCTGGTCAGCTAACTTACTTTACTCGGTTGCCGAAAATACGTTGAATTACAGTAAGGCTGAAGCTGGGCAGTTAAAATTGAATCGGCATTTAGTCAATTTGCACGAATATCTGAGCAATATTGAGGATTACTATCGTGCTTTTAGTGCGACATCGGGTAAACGTTTACAGGTTGTCGTGAATGAGTCTTTGCCGAAGTTTATCGAGCTCGATGGGACTAAGTTATTCCAACTCATGACGAACATTATCAATAATGCCTTTAAATACAGTACGGGTAGCGAAGTGCATTGTTATATGGACTTACGCCTTAAACGTAACCATAAAGACCATAGTCCTATGCTTAGGGTACTGATCCGCGATTTTGGTGAGGGAATGTCAAAGGAAGCACAGCGTGCTTTAGTTGATCCCTTTATGCACGCATCTAACTCATATACAACAACATCGGGCATGGGATTAGGACTCTATACTTGTAATCGATTGCTTGAGCAAATTGGCGGTAAGTTTATGTTGCGCAGTCAAAAGGGCAAAGGCACCACAGTGCTGTTACATTTTCCCTGCCAACTTACCGAGGTGAAAGAACGATTAACGATTCAATATGATCAACAAAAAGTGTTAATCATAGATGATAATCTGTTTAACCTTGAGATTTGCAAAGCCATGCTAGAGCACTATCATTTTCAAACCTTCAGTGTTGATAACGCAGCGCAAGCACTTAAGATGTTGATTCACTCATTGCCACATATTGTTATTGTGGATTACCGTTTACAAGATATGAATGGCTTACAACTTATTAAACAGATGCAACAAACATTACAAAACCTTGCCAGTGATACCCAGCTTGAGCATCACTGTCGGTTCTTTTTGCTTTCAGCTAATGATAGCGATGATATTTCTGAGTTAGCATTATTCCCTGAGGTACATTTCATGCAGAAACCTTTTAGTGCTGAAATATTTCTCAGTAAATTGGCCGTAAAATCGTAAATTATCAAAGCATTGGATCTGGTTTTTAAAGCTTATTTGCCGAATGTGTGGGATTTACATCGCGGTAGAGCCAATCCCGTTGCGGTAAAACAAAGACGCTGTGATTAGTGTAGAACGCTGCTAATCTAAACATGTCGGAGATCTTCTCTAAAAGCGTCATTGCTAGGAATAATCGATGGAAAAAGAATCTCTTGAGTCTGTGTACCCCTTTTTAACCGAAGCCTTACGGCTAAGCGAGAATGGCCTCGCTGTTTTGGACAAGCACAATCATTTTATCTTTTATAACCATACCTTTGCGAAAATGTTTGGTTTTGTTGATCAAGACATGGCTGGCCGGCATTTTGACGACATGATGCACTTTGCCTTTACCTATAAGCAAGGGCCTAAAATTGATCATGAAACCATAGAGGAATGGCTTGAACTTATTCATGCGAATCAACGTAAATCAGCTTTTCGACGTTTTGAAGTGGATCTGGTCGACGGTAGCTGGTTGCAACTTTCTGAGCAGGTCTATCACAATGGCGATATGGTCATTGTTTGCACCGATATTACCCAGTTAAAACAGGTCGAATTTGCCCTAAGGAATGCGCAGACTGAGTTGAATCGACTCGCACTCACCGATGAATTAACCGGTATTGCCAATCGACGGCATTTTTTCCAGCAGTTAGAGCATGAAATCAAACGCTTGAGTCGTCTACAGTTACCTTTGTGCCTTGTCATGATGGATATCGATTATTTTAAACTCGTTAATGATCGCTATGGGCATCAAGTGGGTGACAAGATACTGCAGCATTTTACCCAATTTATCAGTGCTCGCACGCGCCCATACGATATCTTTGGTCGCTTCGGCGGTGAGGAATTTGCGCTATTACTGCCAGAAACGTCGGTCGATGTCGCGCAGAAAATTGTGACGCGTATGATGTTAGCGCTTGCGAATGAAGATATTTCAGCGATAGTCGCCGATTTTCACTATCAATTTTCGGCAGGAGTGAGTGTGTTAACACCTGTGATCACTCATCATGCCATCGAAGAAAACTGCGGTATTTTAGCGCTTCAGTCTGTACCTTCACCGATTGAAATAGGGAGTCAGTGCCGTTCAGATGCTGAAAAGCTGGTGGCCGAGGCCGATAAAGCCTTGTATCACGCTAAAACGACGGGGCGAAATCGTGTCGTGGTTTGGGATGATGTGATATTAACGGCTAAAGCTTAGCTAACCCAATGGTTGACGAAATCTAAGCATCGCGATAACAAACCAAGAGTAAGCGCTTGGCTCCTATTCTTAACTTGATATTGCACTCAATACAGCGTTTTGTTCCTGTGCATTTTCACCTAAAATAGCCAGCTTAATTTGTCTCTCACTGCCATAGGGTTCAAGGTAAGTCGTGTTAATTAATCAGCAATATAACCGCCATGGACCCGATTATCGATTTGGTGAACAAATCACTTTTCTTGATATTAAACAAACCTTTGGTTTTAGCCATGTGCGTGTTGGCCGCTGGGTGACGCGGGATGAATCGCGGATTGCTGCGGATTTAGTATTTGATTCGCTCGCCGATCTGGCCTTTATCTTAAAATTGCCACCTTTAACTTTAGGGCTGCGGGAAACCGTCAGCCTAGCCTTTGGTCATGGCGGCCAAAAGGGCGTTCAGGCCCATTATGCACCCGCGACCCGAGAGTTGGCATTGGCTAAAAATGCAGGTGCAGGTGCTTTAGCCCATGAGTTTTGGCATGCGTTTGACCATTATATTGCCGCTAAATCATTCAAACCTACTAATAAGCGGTTTCAGTGTGCGAGCGATCTTTGGCTATCCGATCTGCCCATCATAGAGCATCCATTAAATGCTCGATTATCTGAGATCTTCAAAGTGACATTGTTGAGTGGACAGGGTGATGAGCCCCATGATTATGTTCGCCGAGCGATTGCATTAGATAAAAAACATGGGATGCAGTACTTCTCTCGGCCAACGGAGATGATGGCGCGAGCATTTGAAGCCTGTATTGAATCTTATACTGATATTTCGAATCCGTATTTAGTGTCGGGAACCCGTTTTTCAGCAATGGCAAAGGAGGGGGCTTATCCCGATGAAGCCCACAGAAAAGTGATTTTTCAGGCGCTGATCAATTACTTTGAACCGCTGGGGATCGCATTGGGTAAAAATTCCCTTAACTAGGGTGTGTTGACGTTTTGAGTCATGCATTTAAACAGAGGTTGGTTTAGCGTCGCTAGAGGGCAAGGTAAAAGGTAAAACGACATTCGCCTTAGGTATTTTGAATGCGAATGGCAGTAGACAGGGGAAGGTCACGAGCCGTTTGAAAGCTCGTTGCCAATCAAGCTCGCCTGCTTAGTCGACAACGTTTGCCAACAATAGGCCAAACTATGGCGAATCGCATCAAGATATTGAGATGCCTGAGTATCCATTAAATACCAATTGCTGGGTTTTGATTCTGGCATGTGGTTGAAAAATAAAGCTTCAGTATTGATGAGCTGGCTAGGATGAGCAAATTGCTGCCAAATATTAATGGGGGTATGCGCCAGTGTGATTAGCCATTCAAGTTGCATCTGCCGCGTGGCTGGATTTAGTGCATCTGCGATTAATGAATTCGACTCCTGTAAACGCTCAAGCAAATCAAAGGGATTATCTGCGTTTATCCTAGGTGCGACTCGGCATGGTTGCATTTGGTTTATTGCGGATAGGCGAGGTAAAAATACGGACGCTAAGCTAAATTCAGGCCAGTCGAGCGAGGGTACCAAAGCCTGGGCAATCCGTCGTTCGCCTAACCAATTATGCACCATGCAAGGTAAGTGATCGTCAAGCGGTAAATCATTGGGTCTTGATAAACTCGGAAACAGCGACATCCGCTGCACTTGCACATGCTGAGACAACTGCTGCATCAACACGATTGTGGTTAACCCAGATGAAGGCCAGCAACCGAGTTTAGGGGTTAATTCAATCGCGACTTGTGTCAAGGCTTGCGTAAGCAGACCACTTTGTGGATGACCTTGTACCACAAAGGCATATTTTGATTCAGCAAAACCACCGTTGGCGATATTCACTATCTGATTATTTACATTGCTGTTTTCAGCCCATTGAGTACCGTTAAAAATAAATGTCGTACCTGTGGTCGCAGGCTGCCAATCGCCAGAAGCATTACCAATAATGGTCACTTGCTCAAAGGCAAGGGTGCCCGCTAGAGCTTGCAGATCTAATTTAGCATGTGGCATCTGCAAATGTTGATGCATGTGGGTGTGAGACTTAGGCATAGGCGGAACATCTGTTTTACGAACTCAAAATGGACTTCATTGTAATGGATTATCCCCCTGAGCCCAAAGGGTTAATCCATTGAAGTTTACCGGATGCTGTTTTAACGCAGGATAGTTTAGCTTTAGGTATACCGCGCATAAAAGTGATGCGCGGTATTGGCGATTAACAATTAGACTAAAAATTATAGCTCAGGCTAAGTTCGACATTTCGCGGTTCGCCGAAGAAACCTTGATTGTAGAAATCGATACTAGAGTAGTACTTTTCATCAAACAAGTTTCGAATATTCAAACGGACAATCGCATCATCAGTGAGTTGATAACTTGCCATAAGATTGGTAAGGAAATAACTGGCTTGTTCAGAGCTTTCGCCGTTAGGCCCCGCGTTTTCTACATAAATCTTGCTCTGCCAGCTTAAGTTGCCACCTAATGTGAGATCTTCTAGAGCGCCATCAAAGTGATAGAGCGAAGATAATCGTACTAAGTTTTTAGGCAAATGTGTGCCAAAGGCCGAACCATCGGCTTTTTCAGATTCACTGTAGGTGTAACTGAAGTACAGATCCCAATCCTCTGTGGGTCTACCCGTTAGTTCCATTTCAAAACCACGGTTACTGGTGCCATCCACTGCGCGCATTGGAAAGCTACCATCAGGAAGTGGGTCTTTAATGTTAGGATCTTTTTCCGCCACATTTTCCTTTTGAACTTTAAACACTGCAACACTGGCGGTGAGTTTTTCGTCGAAAAAATCGGCTTTACTGCCAAGTTCAATATTATTGCCAGTTGTCGGGTCTAAGCGTTTGTTATTAGCATCTTTGGCATCTTGAGGCTGAAAAATCTCAGTGTAACTGGTATAAATCGACACACTGTCACTGATATCGTAAATCAATCCTGCATACGGCGTAATGACATCATTGTGCTCATAACCTGGATCGACTTTATATTGGCTGATACGGCTACCTAACAGCAGTGTGATCTGATCGTGCAGATTGAGTTGGGTAGCAATATAGGCACCTTTTTGGATCTCTTCAGTCTCTTCATTGGTGGGAATCGATGGATAATTTGGCTCTGCAATCGAGCCATCCCACTCAAAGAAATTGCCTACGCTTAAAACATCTGTGGTGTAGAAAGAGTCGGCGCTAATATCTTGTTTTGAATAGAGTAGGCCGGTTGTTAGCTTATGTTCTCGACCCAATAGTTCGAATGGCCCTGAAGCAAATATTCGCGCCGCATCTTGCTTACGGGTTGATTGGTAGATCATAGGCAATGCACTCATCCCCAAACCTGTGGTTTTATCTGGGGAGCCATATAAATATAGCAAGTGTCCATCCATCTTATCCTCACGATGTTCTATGTCGAGTTTGAGTTCCCAGTTATTATCGAAGTTGTGTTCTAAAGTAGAAAAAACGTTCGCACCATGGCGTTTCCAACTAGACCAAGATGCTGCAGTGGTAGTCGAACGGGGAAGGTCACTCGCTAAACTGCCGTCGGCATAAAACAGTGGCAGCGCTCCCCAAGTGGAGCCTTTAGGATCGCGGTCACTATAGTCCGCGCCCAAAGTGAATAATGTGCTATCACTTAATCTTGCAGTAACGACGCCATAAATTTGCAGATTTTCATCTTCGGCTAGATCGGTAAAACTATCTGATTTTTCATAGGCGGCGGCAAAACGTGCTTGGACATCGGCATCTTCTGTTATGTCAACTGAACTATCACCTTCTACACGATAACTGTCCCATGAACCTACTTTTGTACTGAGGTAACCTCCTGGTGAAGATTTTGGACGTTTACGAATGAGGTTGATGGCGGCCGAGGGTTCTCCTGCACCAGTTAATAATCCTGTTGCACCACGAACCACTTCTACTCGATCGAAGATAACCGTATCGGTCGAAGCATCATTGAAGAAACTAGAATAGTTAACAGGCACACCATCAAATTGGAAGTTAGTGATTGGATTACCACGGGCGCTGAAAAAGTAGCGGTTAGTTTCTGCTTTCTGTGCAGAAATACCCGGTGTTAAAAACATTAAGTCAGCAACATTGTTAAGAGAAAAACTCTGAATAAATTCTTGATCTATAATCGTCACTGACTGCGGCGTTTCTCTCAGTGTTAAGGGTAAGCCCGTTGCTGTAGCAGCTTTATCTAAACGACTACCTTTAATACTGATCACTTCGATATTGGCGTCTGCGTCTGATTGAGTTTCGTCGGCGTAGGAACTCGGCGCTAACAATAGGCTCGAAATGAGCGCTGCTAACAAGGTTTTATCCATCATGATTCCCCATCATAGTATTTTGTGACCGGCATTCTAATTGAAAACAATTCCCAGTACATCGTATTGATAACAATTTGCATTACCTTTACACTCGCGAAATACGATAAGTGTTAGGAAAGTCACAAATGGCGAAGATCAGTAACCGATTCTGGTTTATGTTGCATGGTTGGGTGTCGCTCCCAATTTGGTTGTTATTTTGTTTTATCTGCTTGACGGGGACGATTGCGGTACTGAGTCATGAGATCACTTGGTTAACGAATCCTGCATCGAGGGCGTTGAACCCTAATGATTTACCCGTAAAACCAGTTAGTGAATTGATGACGCTTGTTGAGGAAGCTTACCCAAGTGCGGCAGTCTCTGGCGCTATGACCTTAGAACCTTATATGGTCAATGTGATTATGTTCAGTGACGCTGATAAACCCTATGCCATGGCCTATGTCAATCAATACACAGGTGAGATCCAACAGATTAATGAAGGCATGACATTTGCCGGCTTTATCAGATCTTTACATGCTTGGTTATTATTTCCTTGGCAAAGCGGTTACAGCTTGGGCTATTACCTTGTCTGTTCGATGGCGCTGTTTATGCTCGCGTCTTTAGTGACGGGACTCATTGTTTATAAACGTTTTTGGCGAAGTTTTTTTGCTCCAAAATTGCGTGTGAGTCAAGGTAAAAAGACACTATTGGCCGATTTGCATAAATTGTCTGGTGTGTGGTCTATTTGGTTTATCACGATTATGGCCGTTACCGGATTATGGTATTTAGTCCAAGCCATTTTTTGGCATGCTGATATTGATATCGAGCCACATGCGCCATTGGTTGCTGCTGAGCAATTGCCCTTTATCCAAAAGGGTGATGTGAATCCCGTTGATCCAAGCGTGTCATTTGCACAAGCCTTAACATTAGCGCAAACGCACTTTCCAGACTTTCAACCAAGTTATGTGATGAAACCCGAGCATAATCGTGACATGTATCATCTGAGCGGTAGCGGCGAGCACATTTTTTACGATCAGTATTCTTACAACCTTAGCATTAACCCTTGGACGGGGGAGATTTCAAGAGCGACATCACCCGAGACGATGACAGGGATACAAACGCTAATGCATATCGCAGATCCTTTGCATTACGGTACCTTAGGTGGTATCTGGACAAAAATCATTTGGTTTATTTTTGGGGTGATCCTATCGGGTATGTCAATCACAGGATTTATGATGTGGGGACTGCGTAATGTGCGTGCAATTAAAAAAATGGGGTCCCCCAGTACTGTGGCAGATAGGTTAGAGGAGGTACGTTAATGGCTTTCATTCATTCAACTTTTTGGCAAAAAAATAAATATAAACTGAGTGGGTTTATTCTATTGCTCCCTCTATTGTTTTTGTATCAGTCACTAACACCTACATTTCCACCAGCATGGCAGGCTCAAGAGTTAGGTGAATTTAAAATAGCCCCTTTACCCTTAGATCTAAAAGCACCCTATGTGCATCATGATGACTATGTGAAAGATTTCATGTTGGTTTTTGAAAAAGGTGAGGTAGGCAATATACGCCAAGGCTATGCCAATATTGGAACGCAGGCTTTGCCAATAGCAGATTTACAGCGCAGTGAGAATGGTATTTTACACGGTAATAAGCATGGCCAACACGTACACGCCATCGCAACTAAGACGCTAACCTCCGCCGATAGTCTGTGGATATCGATAGAGAATTGGCAAGGTGAGTGGCAAGTGGCAAAGTGGCCTCTGCCTGCCGAGCTAATAGTACAGACACACTGATGAAGTAAAAGCTAAACACTAATGGCGATCCTATGGAGTAATAATCTCAGGGTCGCTTTTAGTGGCGTAGATTAAGAATGATTAACCGAATACGGGTAAAGAATAACCTTTTTCACCGTAAACGCTCACTTTTGAAGGCATAAACACAGCGGGGACGTTTATTCCTCATTAATAAATGATGAATTTGTTATATACATCACCAAAATACAAATGAAAGTGATTCGCAATAGTGTTACCGTATATCCATCCTAAATAAACTCCCTAAATTACTATGCGCTTTTATCTACTACCTCTCGCGTCTGCCATTACTTTGGCATTAAACCCTTTGTCAGTTTTGGCTGCAGAGCCGTCTTCTGCAGCAGATGCAAATGATCAAAATATTGAAAAAATAACAGTGATGGGCAAGTACACTGTGAGTCGAACCATTGATACCGCCACAGGTTTAGGGCTGTCACTGCAGGAAACGCCACAGTCAGTGAGCATCTTGACCGCTGAACGGATCCAGGATCAGGCACTCAATACCGTTGTTGATGTGGTTAATAACACAGTAGGTTTGTCTTCATCTAAAACAGATAACGTTCGAAATGGCTTTATGGCCCGTGGTTTTGCGGTTCAGAATTACCAGATCGATGGCGTACCTTTATCTTGGAGTTTGGGGGGCGATGCAGGTGAAACTGTGTCTGATATCTCTCTGTATGAGCGTGTAGAGGTGGTGCGTGGTGCAACAGGCTTACTAACGGGGGCAGGGGATCCTTCTGCTTCAATCAACCTAGTGCGCAAACATGCCGACAGTGATGAACTTAAGGGCTATGTTGATGTTGCTACGGGTAGCTGGGATAAAAAACAAGTTACCGCAGATGTTTCTAATGGCCTCAACGACAGTGGCAATGTGCGCGGTCGCATGGTCGCGAAATATGTCAATAGCGATTCTTATCAGGATCTTTATCAAGACCGTAAGACCATTCTTTACGGCGTAATTGATTCAGACATTACTGACAATACTATGCTGCGCGTCGGCGGTAGTTACAATAACAATAACCCCAAAGGAGCGATGTGGGGTGCGTTACCAGCAGTATTCAGCGATGGTTCGGCTACTGATTGGGATGTTTCTACTACAACAGCGGCAGATTGGAGCCGTTGGGAAACGACTAACATCAACTATTTTGCTAACTTGAACCATTATTTCAGCAATGGTTGGCAGTTGGTGGCGAACTATAATCGCATGGAATATGAAACCACCACCAAAATGATCTATATGTCTGGCTTGCTGAATAAAGAAACCGGTGCAGGTTTGAGCGGTCAGCGTTATCACAGCCATGGTGAAAGTAACTCTGATAATTTCGATTTTCAGTTGAAAGGCGATTACCAACTCTTTAACCGTGAGCATCAATTTGTGACTGGTGCCTTATACAGCAAACAGAAATCCTATGCTGATACCTATGAACCCATCCGTGAGAATATGACGGGCTGGGACTCAAAGGCAGTTGAAAACTTTTATGATTGGCAAAGCAACGCCTTTGAAGAGCCTGAATGGTCAACAAACGCCAATCGTCAGTTGAATATGGATACCGAGCAGAAAGGTTTCTACGCAGCAACGCGACTGACAATTACCGATGATTTAAAAGTGATTGCCGGTGGCCGTATTTCTAGTTGGAACCGCGAAGGGGTCAGTTATGGTACTGATACCAACTTTGGTGATGATGGCGTGTTCGTTCCTTATGTTGGCGCCTTGTATGACATAAACGAAGAGCATCGTGTTTACGCCAGTTATACCGAAATATTTAATCCGCAGAATAAACAAGATGCTAGCGGTAACTATCTGGATCCACTCGAAGGTAAAGCCTATGAAATCGGTTTAAAGAGCGCTTATCTGGACGACCGTCTACACACCACTGTGGCACTGTTTAAGATTGAACAGGATAATTTTGCTAAGCAAGATACAGACTTTGAGCCGACGGATGAGCAAAAAGCAAATGGTCAGACAAGTGCTTATTATGCAATACAAGGTACTAAAAGTACTGGCTTTGAGTTAGAAGTGGTGGGGGAGTTTATTGATGGCTGGAATATTTCGGCAGGTTACTCTCAATTCACCGCAGAAGATGCAGAAGGCAAAGAACTTGAGACCACGAGCCCTCGCAAACAGTTTAAACTCTTTACTACCTATCAGTTTGTCGAACATTTACCTGAATTAACTGTTGGCGGTGGCGTTAACTGGCAGAGTGATAGTTACGCACAAAATGGTAGCGTTGTAATTGAGCAAGATGCTTATTCACTAGTTAACCTAATGGCTCGTTATAATCTGGCGGAAAATATGGACCTACAACTAAATCTCGAAAACCTGCTGGATGAAAAATACTATGCCTATATGTCTGCAGCATCCTATATGCCTCTTGCATACAGTGTGTATCATTACGGAACCCCACGTAATGTGACCTTGAGCTTTAATTACCGCTTTTAAATTTTCCGCTAAATAAAAGGAGTAGCCGATTTATCGGCTACTCCTTTTTTATCTTCTATTATTGTTATTCCCAATATTTTGATGGCTTGTTTCGTGCGTATTAACGACTCAGTACTAATATCGGTAAATATTGGGCTAGCTCACCTATGGTTCGTTCCTAAATCTAATACTGTTATTAACTGAAAGCGGGAAGATGATGCACTTCAATCTAGTTATGGAATGGCACATATTATATTGGTAGTTTTCCTTCTTTCTTGTGCGCATTGTATTGTCAACAATCAGTGCGGCAACGAACAGAGTCAATAGAAAAATATAGGTATACTCATGTCATTAGCCTCATTACAAGGTTGTGGCTTATCGCCAGCTTTTTAAGCTAAAGACCAGATGTTACATAAATCAAGCCGTTGTTGGACTGATAAAGTATTTTATGTTGATGACAAGTTTTCAACAATTCATCTCATTAATAATAGACATCAGCGTTTGACTATTTAGTCAATAATCATTTCAAAACTGCACTTTTAATGAGACATAATGTCATAGTAAATATGGGCTTGTTTAGTAAGTTTATTTTTATCAATGCATAGAAAAGTGATTCATTTTTCACAGTAAAGACCAAGGACTCCCGTTTTGAGGAGAATAATATGCAAATAGAAACGCTTTATGATGTTATGCAATGGACTAGAAATATACACCAACAGCTGCATGCATTTGCGGCACATTGCGCACTTACAAATGATAGCGAAAGAAGCGGATTACTGTTAGAGTATATTTCAGCCCACGAGCAAAAAATGGCTCTGGTTATCAGACAGTTCGAAGATAATGGCAATAGCAATGCACTTAACACTTATTGTCGGCATTATTATGAAAAAACCGCTATTCCTTTTAACACCATAGGTGAACATCCGTTTAAGAGGATGGATACGGATGAAATAGCGATGGCCACACTTGAGTATCATAAAAATATTGTGGGGCTGTTTGAATATCTACAAAATTGCAGTTCTGCACCTTCCGTAACTGAATTTCTTAGCAATATACTGTCCCTTGAAGAAGCTGAAAAGCGATTACTGGCACGTAATATGAAACAAATTGATGACTTCTAGTATGTCTGCTAAAAATCACATTATTGTACCTATTGCTCGGTTTAGCTTCGGTATTTATTCTGTAGTTCAGATATTGAAATCTTGACTTCATGTAGGTAACAACTAGATCTGCCATCACAATAATTATTGATTAGCCTTGAAACTAGAGTGTATGACTTAAACTGCCACCTTATTAAGGATTAACATGAATCAACCCCTGATCATTGATTACTACTCTGATATTCTTTGTGTGTGGGCTTGGGTTGCACAACAACGTATTGAGGAGTTAAATAAAAAGTTAGAAAATAAAATTCATTTTAAATATCATTATCTTGATGTATTTGGTGATGTTCAAACAAAAATTGAGACACAATGGAAACAGAAAGGTCAATATAATGGTTTTGCAGAACATGTACATAAATCTGCATCTATCCGTGATGACGTTCCCACAAACTCAAAAATATGGACTGAAGTCAGACCGACAACGTCAGCCAATGCTCATTTAGTGCTCAAAGCCATTGAACTTATCTATGACAAAAACACCAGTATCAATATGGCATTGAAATTTCGGAGTGCATTTTTTATCGATGCATTGGATATTGGTAAGCTTGAAATACTTTATGATCTGGTTGATTTCTATGGGCTGGAACAGAAAAAAATCATCTCAAGCGTTCATGATGGTTCTGCTATAGCCGCATTAATGAGCAACTACCAAAAGTCAGCACAACAAAATCTACAAGGCAGTCCAAGCTATATTATCGACGAAGGTAGACAAATATTTTATGGTAACGTAGGTTATCGTGTTCTTCTTGCGAATATAGAAGCATTATTGTAAAAATCAGCAGTCGAGGCTAGTTGGTGCTAAAAACCTTAGACTACCAGTCTGTGGTTCTCTAAGTTCTACAAGATGCTATGAACACCTCTAGACCATTTTAACGTTTTTAGAGTTATACCTCTTAGTTCCTTCTTCGTTTAGCCACTGAATACTCATATTCATATTTTTAATGGCATCTATGACATACCAAAATGTAGCTACATTAGGTATCAACTGATGTTTCATTGTGTTTTAAGTTAAATTGCGGATTAAAATATTTATAATGTGTACGCTATCGCACAGACACACTTTTAGATAAATTATATATTGGATACAGAGTTTAGATTGATATGCCTTTAATGGGTAATCTTTATCTTAATAAGATGGTTTATGTTGTTTGTCTTGATATTTTGGCTCATCATTAGGATGTCAGCTTTAGCTAAAAAATCACTAGATAATTAAATAATGGAATTCAGCCGTGACTAATACTAAATTTCAGCAAATAAAATAATCTCCACAATTTATACTTAAGATAAAATTCAAGATTGCTACATAACCACCCCTATTTAAACCAATGTTATATTGTAGAATTCATACCTAAGTTGACGCGGTGTGATTGATGTGTAACCAGTCACACAATTTTATGAAAACACAGGAATTTATTTTCCCGTCTAATTTACCATATGGTTTTACTGATATTTTACCAACTAAGATATTTACTAAAAATATTTAGATGTTTGCTAAACGCTATTTACTAAAATGAAAAATAGCTCATAGTTGATTGTTAGCGCTCATTATTATTTAGATGTTATATCAACAACAAAAGGAAATTGACCATGAACAAAGACCAAATAGAAGGTTCAATAAAAGATGCTGCAGGCAAAGTGCAGCAAAAAATTGGTGAGATCGTTGGCAACCCGAAACAGCAGATGAAAGGGGTTCAGAAACAGATAAAAGGTAAAACTCAAAAAGCAATTGGTAATGTAAAAGAAGCGGCTAAGGATGCCGAAAAACACAGTTGATGTCAGAGGCTTTTACAATTAAGTAAGCACCTTAAGCATAAAGTTTGGTAGCTTTATGTGGGTATTTAAAAGGATCTTTGTCATATTGATTAAGATTTCTGGTTCGAGTTATATCCATAATGTCTAGGAGACTCTCATGAGTATAGGAACAATATTATTGGTGGTTTTGATTCTGATGCTGATCGGTGTGGCTCCGACTTGGCCACACAGTAAGACCTGGGGGTACGGCCCGAGCGGTGGATTAGGTTTGGTAGTATTGATCCTCGTTATACTCCTTCTACTCGGTAAAATTTGAGCGATAAAGCCTAAGTCATGTACGACCTCAATATTGAGTCGTCATCTCTAACTGCCGTAGGTAGCTAAAAATAGTGAGTGATGTTTTTAGTCGTTCAAAAATGGCTGACATCGCTCGTTTTTCTTGCACGGCAGTGCTCGCCATTCTGAGATTGAAAGGTCCTATACGCCTAAGATTTACACGCAAGATATTTCGTTAAGGTAGCATTAGGTGAAGTCCTTCACGCTAAAAATGAAAGTCACTAAGTCCGTAGAATACAGTGTCCGTAGTAATACATTTGCACGCTAGTATTCTGCAAGGCTGTATGAAATGAGCTAAATGGTGCAATAACACATGCAGAGGTTTGTTTTATAAGAACGGCAGCTTAGTGACTAAAGGCGTTTGCTCACGAAAATGGCTTGCTCAAACAGCCAGATTGAATACTTATTTGTGAACAATAGGTGTGTGAGCAACAGGCGTATCTGTAAAAAGGTAATGTTTTAGCTGTTTATCAAAGCTCGGATCTTGTCTCCTTATCCATTCTTGTAGCATTGCAGCATGTTCTTTTTCTTCGTCTCGATTATGTATAAGTATCTCTCTCAACTCATTATTTTTGCACGCATCAACTCTTTGGTTATACCAGTCTATTGCTTCAAGCTCTTCCATCAGTGATGTAAGTGCACGGTGCATGTCCTTGGTTTTATCGGTGAGTTCAGTAATAGGTTCATGATAACCTTCATTCGACATTGGGATTTCCTCGCTAAATGCAGATAGGATCGCTCACTATTGAGCGGTGATGATAATTGCAGATGATTGTCTGAACGCTATTTTCAACGAACAGACTTTGAATGCATTATTCTGCGACCTTAACCGTCGAGTGTCTGTTCGATGCCGTACTTAGTCAAAAATTTTTAGGCCGCTCGTTTAAAAGGATTGGAGAGGGCGCAGAAATACCACTGCGAATATTTGATTTAGCACAGGATATTACTTTGGATTTTGAACTTTGAGATATTTGGGAATGAATTTTAAATCAAAAGATAAAGGCAGTGAAAACCATAAACACCTGCTTTAAAAGGCAGATTAATTGTATTTGGCTTGATAAGCAGGGGGGGTTAATGAAATACATAATAAGAAATGGTACACCCGAGTGGACTCGAACCACCGACCCCTACCATGTCAAGGTAGTGCTCTAACCAACTGAGCTACGGGTGCACTGTTTGAATTTCAAATTTAGACTCTTTGAATAGAGTGGTACACCCGAGTGGACTCGAACCACCGACCCCTACCATGTCAAGGTAGTGCTCTAACCAACTGAGCTACGGGTGCATCGCAAAATTTAACAAGCTATTCAAAAGCATTGCGCCTTGGAACGAGCGCTATATTAGGGGCATAGCGCAGGGCTGGCAAGCAAAAAAAACAAATTTGTCGTCAAATGGTGAATTGCTGTGCAACTTGCCCAGTGTTTCAACAATGCCGCCGATAAAACCGCAATTTTTTATTCGCTTTACTTCAGAGAATGCATCGAAATCAAACTGATAAACCAAAAGGCGAGCACTGTCGCTCGCCATTAATGCAATCAATGGTGAACACTGTCACCTTCAATAAGGCTCAAATGCACGCCATGCTTTTGGATGTAACGCAGACGAATGAAAAATAACAGCGCTGCTGAGGTCAAGCCCGCAATCAATCCTGCCCAGAATCCATGGGCGCCCATCGCGGGAACGATATGGTCCGTATAAGCTAAGGTATAACCGAGTGACATACCAATCCCCCAGTAGGAAAACAGCGTGATATAAAAAGCGCTGCGTGTATCTTTATAACCGCGAAGAGCACCCGCTGCGACCACTTGAACTGAATCAGATAATTGATACAGGGCTGCCATCAACATCAAGCTGCCGGCTAAGGCAACCACTTCAGGATCACCATTATAAAGTTTCGCAATTTGGAATCTAAATAATACGGTCAAGACCGCTGTCGTTAGAGCAAGGGATAGTGCCAGCCATAAGCCCACTTTAGTGACCACAGCGGAAATATCGGCGCGATCACGGCCTAAGTAATAACCAATCCGAATCGATACCGCGATACCGATAGATAACGGCAGCATAAATACGATGGCAGAAAAGTTGAGCGCAATCTGGTGACTTGCGACCACTGTTGCGCCAAGTGGCGCGAGTAATAGCGCTATGATGGCAAATAAACTCACTTCAAAAAATAGCGCCATTGCTATCGGCATGCCGAGTTTGGTCATTTTCTTCATAGTTTCAAAGTCTGGGCGATGAAATTTACTGAAGGGAGCTAAAGCCGCGAATTTTTTATGTAACTGCATGTAAATGGTCATGGCAACTAGCATGGCCCAGAATACGAGTGCAGTGGCGATACCACAGCCTGCACCGCCCATGGCCGGTACGCCAAAGTGTCCATAAATAAAAATATAGTTAGCGGGGATATTTACGGCTAGACCGACAAAACCAATAACCATGGTCGGTAAGGTATAGGATATACCTTCACTGCAACCGCGTAGCACTTGATAAAGCACAAATGCGGGCGCGCCCCATAAAATACCGTCGAGATATCCTATGGTTAAGCGGTATAATTCAGGCTCCAAGTCCATGTGGCCAAGCACAAAAGGGGCTGATGCAAGGAAAACCATCACACCAATGCCGCCTATAATGGCAAGATAGGCACCTTGAAAGGCCAAAGGTTGGATGGCTTTTTGATTATTCGCGCCATTATAGTGGGCAAATAAAGGCGTAAAAGCCATCAGCAAACCCTGGACGAACAGAATAGCGGGTAACCAAAGGCTAGTGCCGACTGCGACGGCGGCCATATCAACCGCACTAACACGGCCCGCCATAACAGTATCAATAAAGCCCATCATGGTCTGAGTGACCTGAGCTATCAGTACCGGCAGCGCCAGTTGGATTAAACGTTTGGCTTGATAGCCTGAATGATTCATAAATACAGCCTTTAACGATTAAGCGAGCAAAAAATGTTTACAGGTATAGTTCAAGCCACCTGCGAGGTGGTTGCAATACATAAGAAAGATGGCCTAAATACCCTTGAGGTAGCGTTCGAACCTGATTTGCATGAGGGACTTGCGATTGGTGCAAGTGTGGCAAATAACGGGGTATGTCTTACTGTGACTCAGGTCGTTGATGATAGGGTATTTTTCGACGTAGTGGAAGAGACCTTGCGACTGACGAATCTGGCTAATTTGTCTATAGGTCAAAGCGTTAATGTTGAGCGTTCGTTAACTTTTGGTAGTGAAATTGGTGGGCACATTCTCTCTGGCCATATCCATACTAAGGCCAAAGTCATCGATATTAGCCATACAGAACAGCATTATGATCTGACACTGGGCATTGAGCCTAAATGGATGGATTACATTTTTTATAAAGGTTTTGTTGGCGTTAATGGCTGTAGTTTAACGGTTGGCGAGGTGAGTGACTCCGGTTTTAAGTTGCACTTAATTCCTGAAACCCTAAAACTGACCAATTTAAGTCAGTATAAAGTGGGTGATGAACTCAATATTGAGATCGACAGCCAAACACAAATTATCGTCGACACAGTCGAGCGCGTGCTGGCCAGGCGTTTTAACGAACAAGCACGTTAGTTTTGTGACATCGCAGCGTGTAGTGCAATCTCGTTTAATAGATTTGCTCGTCGTCTGAATCGATATACAGCTCAACCGTTCGTCTCGATTCATCGATGTGTAAGCGTAAGTGAATCGGATTACAACAAATTCGGCAGTCATCGTAATAATCTTGGTCTCCACAGCTGGCATCGATACTGATATCTTGATGGTGCCCGCAGTGGGGACAAGCAATAACTTTGTTCATGACTCTCATGGTGCAACTCCTTATCGCCAATAGAGCGAATCGCTCTGCTCAATCAACGCATCTCATACTTCGTACGCTTATCGCTTATATTGTCTGCGCTTTGACGATTTCGAAACCTGAGTGCGCTTTATGTGCTTCCTATTTGAGTATACAGCAGAGTGCAGTGCACTGACTTAGATGAAGTCGGTCTCAAAACGCAGCATGATAGACCTTCTGGTTAAATATATTTTCTTGTTGGATCATTATCTCTTCTAAAAACTAGTCCTTTGCCGTCACTAACCCCTCCATTTCATTGCTGTGTAACACGCCATCGCGGGCATCTTGGGTAATATCCAGCGTTAAACGCTGCATCTGTTGCTCAAGTTCACTTTTAATATCAACGAGTAACACTTGAGTATCAATCAAAGATTTGCTTGTGATTTTCACCTGCGGCTCAGGTAAAGCGGTTGCTGTGTGCGTGAGTGTTACAGCCAGTAGAATACAGTTCAACATATCAACTCCCTTGTCATGTTTTCAGTGATGCCCAATAAACTGGCGCTAGAATAGGGGAGTTAGATGACCAAGAAGTTACCAAGACACTGCAAAATCATGAATTTGCTTTTTGTTTCCAATCCCAATTCTGGTCAATATGCTTGCGCCTTTTAGCTACAATCCCTTAGAATAAACGCCCTGCTACGCAAGGCGGCTAAGACTCCTGTACTGTCTTAACCTAGCGAGCATTTCTCTTACATTAACTAAAACCAAGTGGCCCTACGTGTGGGTCACCACTGGAAAGGACATTTCATGCCTGTAATTACACTTCCCGATGGTAGCAAACGCGAGTTTGCTCATGCTGTATCGACCCTCGATGTTGCCGCCGATATTGGCCCTGGTTTAGCGAAAGCTTGTATCGCTGGCCGCGTTAATGGCGAATTAAAAGATGCTTGCGATCTCATTGAAACCGATGCTGAGCTATCAATCATTACCGCCAAAGACGAAGAAGGTGTTGAAATTCTTCGCCATTCTTGCGCGCATTTATTAGGTCACGCGATTAAGCAAATGTGGCCAGAAACCAAGATGGCGATTGGTCCTGTTATCGATAATGGCTTCTACTATGATATCGACCTTGAGCACAAGTTGACTCAAGATGACATCGACGCATTAGAAAAGCGCATGCTTCAACTGGCAAAAACCAACTATGACGTAGTAAAACGTGTCGTTAGCTGGCAAGAAGCCCGTGATACATTCGCTGCTCGTGGTGAAGATTATAAGATTGCCATTCTGGATGAGAACATCAGCAAAGACGCGACGCCTGCGCTATATCATCACGAAGAATACACTGACATGTGTCGTGGACCGCACGTACCTAACATGCGTTTCTGCCAGCATTTTAAATTAATGAGCATTGCCGGCGCTTATTGGCGTGGCAACTCAGAAAACAAGATGTTGCAACGTATCTATGGTACCGTTTGGGCCGACAAAAAAGCCCTGAGCACACACTTAACCCGTCTTGAAGAAGCGGCTAAGCGTGACCACCGTAAAATCGGTAAACAGCTCGACTTGTATCACATGCAAGAAGAAGCGCCGGGTATGGTGTTTTGGCATAACGACGGTTGGAGCATCTTCCTCGAATTAGAAAGATTCATTCGCCGTAAGCTAAACCAATACACTTACCAAGAAGTGAAAGGTCCATTAATGATGGACCGCGTGTTGTGGGAACGTTCTGGTCACTGGGATAAATACTCAGAAGCCATGTTCACGACCAGCAGCGAAAACCGCGAATACGCTATCAAGCCAATGAACTGCCCTGGCCACGTGCAGATCTTCAACCAAGGGTTAAAATCTTACCGCGATCTGCCATTGCGTATGGCTGAATTTGGTTGCTGTCACCGTAATGAACCTTCAGGCTCGTTACACGGATTAATGCGTGTACGTGGCTTTACGCAAGATGACGCCCATATTTTCTGTACTGACAGCCAAGTTCAAGAGGAAGTGAGTGCCTGTATCCAGATGGTTTACGATACTTACGCTACCTTCGGCTTTGAAAATATCGTAGTAAAACTGTCGACTCGCCCAGAGAAACGTATCGGTGACGATGCGATGTGGGACAGAGCGGAAGAAGCACTTAAGCAAGCTTTGCGTGCCAATAATATTGAATTCACTATTTTGCCAGGCGAAGGCGCGTTCTACGGACCAAAAATCGAATTTACTTTACACGATTGTTTGGACCGAGCGTGGCAATGTGGTACTGTGCAGCTCGATTATGCGTTGCCAAGCCGTCTTGGTGCAACTTACGTTGCCGAAGATAACAGCCGTCAGACCCCTGTGATGATCCATCGTGCTATTTTAGGCTCTTTGGAACGATTCTTGGGTATCTTGATAGAAGAATATGCAGGACGTTTCCCAACTTGGTTAGCCCCAATGCAAGTTGTCGTGATGAATATCACCGATAAACAGGCTGATTATGTTGAAGAAGTCGTAAAATTCTTCAAAGAACAAGGTATTCGAGCGTCTTTTGACTTGAGGAATGAGAAAATAGGCTTTAAAATACGCGAGCACACCTTAAGGCGTGTCCCTTATTTGTTGGTCGTTGGCGATCAAGAAATGGAAAATAAGGAAGTAGCGGTGCGTACCCGTGATGGTATCGATTTAGGTAAGATGCGACTTGAAGATTTCGCCACTAAAATCCATCAACAGATTTCGCTCCGTAGTCTCAAATTGTTGGAGGAATAGGTCATAAAGATCAAAAAAACAGCAGGGCGTCAGCCGGCCCCTAATAGAATCAATGAAGAAATCACAGGTGTACCAGAAGTACGCTTAACAGGCATTGATGGTGAAGCTATTGGTGTGGTAAGCATCAGAGATGCTCAGAATTTGGCAGATGAAGCAGGTGTAGACCTAGTAGAAATCAGCCCAAATGCTGAACCTCCAGTATGTCGCATTATGGACTACGGTAAGTTCCTTTTTGATAAGGCTAAGTCAGCCAAGGAACAAAAGAAGAAGCAAAAGCAGGTTCAGGTCAAGGAAATTAAATTCCGTCCTGGAACTGACGAAAACGACTATCAGGTAAAACTACGCAACCTGATACGTTTTCTGGAAGACGGGGACAAAGCGAAGATTACGCTTCGTTTCCGAGGTCGCGAAATGGCACACCAAAACCTGGGTATGGATCTATTGAACCGTATCAAGGCTGATTTGGACGAGTATGCGGTTGTTGAATCTTTCCCGAAAATGGAAGGCCGACAAGCAATTATGGTGCTAGCGCCTAAAAAGAAATAAGTAGGGCAAAACTTAAAGTAGTAAAGGTCTATGGCCTTTGCTCGCCTTGCTTTTTATTAAACATCCCAATGCGGAGTTTTAGAAATGCCTAAAATGAAAACAGACAAGGGTGTAGCGAAGCGTTTTAAGAAAACCGCTAATGGTTTCAAGCGCAAGCAAGCACACTTACGTCACATTTTGACGAAAAAAAGCACTAAACGTAAACGTCACTTACGTGCCAAATGTTTAGTATCAAAAGCTGACGTTCCAGCAATCGCGCGTCAATTACCTTACGCTTAATTTAGGAGATTAGAAAATGCCAAGAGTTAAGCGTGGTGTAACCGCTCGTGCTCGTCACAAGAAAGTTTTAAAACTAGCTAAAGGTTATTATGGCGCTCGTAGCCGTACTTACCGTGTTGCTGTTCAAGCAGTAACTAAAGCTGGTCAATATGCTTACCGTGACCGTCGTCAGAAAAAACGTCAATTCCGTCAACTTTGGATTGCACGTATTAATGCTGCCGCTCGTCAAAATGGTCTGTCTTACAGCCGTTTCATCAACGGTCTGAAAAAGGCGTCTATCGAAATCGATCGTAAGATTTTGGCTGACATCGCTGTATTCGATAAAGTTGTATTTGCAACTTTAGTTGAAAAAGCAAAAGAAGCGTTAAACTAAGAAATTAGTTTGTTGCTGTAGAGAAGGGACCATTTGGTCCCTTTTTTTGTGCGCCATTTTAGGCTCAACGAAATGATTTTACTTACCTAAGAACTTATATAAGTACTATCTAAGTGGTGCGGAATTAAGAATCGCAAAGGAAAGACATGTGCGTGCGTGAACAGTACTGACTGGTAAGCCCGCAAAAATTTTTGCTATTGCTTAACGATTTTGACCTAAAAAAATAGCAGGCTAAGCCTGCTATTCGTTGAAAAATCGAGTCTAGTTACTTTTTAGCGTCTAAATAACGCTCTGCATCGAGTGCGGCCATACAGCCTGTGCCGGCAGAAGTAATGGCTTGACGATAATGTTGGTCCATCACATCACCACAGGCATAAGCACCCTCGATACTGGTTTGCGTGGCGTTACCTTGCAAGCCACTCTGAACTTTTAAATAACCGTGGTTCATTTCCAACTGGCCTTCAAAAATACCGGTATTAGGGCTGTGACCAATAGCGACGAACACGCCAGCAACGGCTAAGTCAGTGATCGAACCATCTTTAGTGCTCTTCATCTTCAGGCCTGTCACACCCATGGCATCACCAACCACTTCATCCATGGTTTGATCTAAGTGAAGGATGATGTTGCCATTGGCGACTTTGTCCATCAGACGGTCGATCAAGATTTTTTCTGAGCGGAAGGTGTCACGGCGATGGATGAGGTGAACTTCAGCAGCAATATTGCTTAAGTACAGTGCTTCTTCAACGGCGGTGTTGCCGCCACCGATCACTGCGACTTTTTGATTACGATAGAAGAAGCCATCACAGGTTGCACAGGCTGATACACCGCGACCTTTGAAAGCTTCTTCTGACTCTAACCCTAAGTAACGGGCAGAAGCGCCAGTTGCGATGATCAGCGCATCACAGGTGTACTCGCCGTTATCGCCTTTCAAACGGAAAGGGCGCTCGGTAAGGGTCACTTCGTTAATGTGATCGAACAAGATTTCAGTATCGAACTTTTCAGCATGCTTCTGCATACGTTCCATCAAGGCTGGACCCGTTAAGTCGTCCGCGTCACCTGGCCAGTTTTCAACTTCAGTCGTCGTGGTTAATTGACCGCCTTGCTGCATACCTGTGATCATCACAGGTTTTAAATTCGCACGCGCAGCATAAACGGCTGCGGTATATCCTGCTGGGCCTGAACCCAAAATCAATAAGTTACAATGTCTGACTTGGCTCATTTTTATCTCCGTGCCTTTAGCAAATTGCAAGGATTGTAGGGAATTTACCTGTGGGGGTAAAGTGTTGGAGGGCGATTCTTTTAGATTGCACTAATCGAGTCCATCCGTTTTGGTATGGAGAGTGTCAGTTTTACTTTACTGTGAAAAAATAAATAGCTTAAGTGTGAAGCACGAAATGAAGCACGGGATGAGCTTGTATAAATATGGTGGTGCGATTGTAGTGAAGCCTATTTCTACCCAATAAAAAAATCGGCCTCAATTGTATCGAGACCGATTTGAATTACATACTAATAAAGCTAGCTCAAATCCACATAAAAAGTTAATTTAATTAAAAACTTATACTAATAGTGTCGCAGGAGATGTGAACGCTAAGTTTAGGGCGTGAGCCACTTCCTTACACACCACTTTACCGTGCATGACGTTTAAGCCATTAAGAAAATGCTTGTCTTGCAACAGCGCTTCTTTATAGCCTAAATTTGCTAACTTGAGAATGTACGGTAAGGTTGCATTGTTAAGCGCAAATGTTGAAGTGCGAGCGACCGCACCAGGCATATTTGCAACACAGTAATGCACAACATCATCAACGATGTAGGTCGGATCTTGGTGAGTAGTGGCATGTGAAGTTTCAACACAACCGCCTTGATCAATCGCCACGTCAACGATAGCGCTGCCAGGCTTCATACGTGAAATCATGCTACGAGTAACCAATTTTGGCGCCGCAGCACCAGGAATTAGTACACCACCGATCACAAGATCGGCCTCAATAACATGACGTTCAATTGCATCCGCAGTTGAGTAAATGGCTTTTACAGCAGAACCGAATTGCACATTTAAACGACGTAGAGCATCAATACTGCGATCAAGCACAACAACATCAGCACCCATACCAACTGCCACTTGTGCTGCATTAGTACCAACCATACCGCCGCCGATAATGACGACTTTAGCAGGCTCAACCCCCGGTACGCCGCCCAATAACATACCGCGGCCACCAGAAGATTTCTCTAACGCCATAGCGCCAGCTTGGATTGACATACGACCAGCGACTTCAGACATAGGAGCAAGCAAAGGCAGCCCACCACGATCGTCTGTCACAGTTTCGTAAGCGATACATACGGCACCACTTTTGATTAAATCTTCAGTTTGCGGTAAATCTGGAGCAAGATGCAGATAAGTAAATAAAATCTGATCGTGACGCAACATAGCGCGTTCGACTGCTTGAGGCTCTTTTACTTTTACAATCATCTGCGCTTTAGCAAAAACTTCAGCAGCAGTCGCTAAAATTGTGGCGCCAGCATCAATATAATCTTGATCTGAAAAACCAATACCTATGCCTGCATTTGTTTCAACAAAAACGTCGTGACCTTTGATCGCCAACTCGCGAACACTAGAAGGAACCATACCGACACGATATTCGTGGTTTTTAATTTCCTTGGGAACACCAATAATCATCTTTGAGCCTCAATTGCCTGAAATCCCACTTTTAATGGGCATAATTGTTATTTTATCGTGACCTGAACGTGATTAATTCAGGGATATCTAGTATAGTATCGGCGACGCAGTTTATGCTGCTGAACTTTCGGCATACGTAGAATAAAATGTTGTTTTAGTGATAAAGCAAGGTTAAATAAATGGCATATAATAAAAAGAGTCCTGTAAAAGACTTGGATCGCATCGATCGCAACATTCTTAATGAACTACAACTTGATGGCCGCATTTCAAATGTGGAATTGTCAAAAAGAGTCGGACTAAGTCCAACTCCGTGTTTAGAAAGAGTAAAACGTCTCGAAAAGCAAGGTTACATCAATGGCTATACCGCATTGGTGAATCCTCATTTCTTGGGTGCATCCCTACTGGTATTCGTGGAAATCACATTAAGCCGTGATACTCCCGAAGTGTTTGATAAGTTTAACCGTGCAGTGCAACTACTCGATGATATTCAAGAATGTCATCTGGTTTCAGGCGATTTTGACTACTTACTGAAAACTCGTGTTTCAGATATGTCAGCTTATCGTCGCTTGTTAGGTGAAACTTTATTGAAATTGCCTTCTGTTTCCGACACGCGTACTTATGTTGTGATGGAAGAAGTTAAGCACACCAGTCGTGTAGCGATAAATCATCTACTCTCAGATATCTAATTACCCTGATTGTTTGGTTTTACAATAAGGGGCTTAGGCCCCTTATTTATCAGTAACGTCGATATATCCATCTCATTTAACGCCTATTGCTATTAGCCTTGTATTGCCCTTAAGTTTGCTAACTTAGGGGCTTCTTTTTGTGGCATTTTTAAACAAATTTGTTAACGGAAGTGTTTGTGTAATAACTCATTCCTCCCCAAAAGCACACTAAAACACCTCAATAGACCAAATTTTGCCAATCATGACCAATTCTGTATAGAAAAACAGGCTAATGTGCTCCACATTTAGTGGGATTCTGGTATCGTTAGCCCACCTGTTTTCACTTTTATGGATTACGTCGTTTGTCTCAAGGAAATAGTGTACGCACGCTCACTGGCCTGCAACGTCTGCTGGAAGGCGGACTCATCATTTGTTGTGTTCTCGCCACTTATATTTTGCTCGCATTGACGAGTTTTAGTCCGTCTGATCCTGGTTGGAGTCAGTCGCATTTTCAAGGCGATATTAAAAACTGGACCGGAGCAGTAGGGGCTTGGATTGCCGATATTCTGTTATATTTCTTCGGCGTTACGGCTTATATCATGCCAATCATTGTCGCATCGACAGGTTGGTTATTGTTCAAGCGCGCCCATCATTTACTTGAAATTGATTACTTTTCAGTGGCCCTGAGATTGATTGGATTTTTACTGATCATTCTGGGATTTTCTGCTTTGGCGAGCATGAATGCCAACAACATCTACGAGTTTTCGGCAGGCGGAGTGGCGGGTGATGTCATAGGCCAAGCCATGTTGCCGTATTTTAATAAACTCGGCACTACCTTATTACTGCTGTGTTTCTTGGGCTCAGGCTTTACACTGTTGACTGGGATTAGCTGGCTGACTGTGGTCGAGAAAATCGGCTTAGTCTCTATTTGGATTTATAAAAAGTTAAAATTATTGCCGCAAGCGATGAAGCGTGAGCATGAAACCGAGGATACCCGTGGTTTTATGTCCGTGGTGGATAAGTTTAAACAGCGCCGTGAATCCCAATATGTGCTAGAAAAGCCCCCCATAGTTGAAAAGCCTAAGGTGCGTGAGCGTCATATTGGTCGTAGAGCTGAGATAACCCCAACGCTATATGCTGCCACTGATGATATGGTCATTGAACCAGAAGGTATTATTACCGAAACTGAGAATAATTCGTCGCCAAAAAATAAACTATCGGCGCTTGCAAAAATTCTGAGCTTGAATGGCAGTAAAAGTAAGAGTGCACAACGGGTTGAGCCACAAATCGATAATGATGATTTGGCCGCCCATGGCAATTTTGAAGCGCCACCTTGGTTAGCTGAGCCTCAACATTCAAATGCCAATGAGCAAGACAGTGCCGATTTTAATTCGCATTCATTCGATCATGATGACAATGAGCCAGTGTTTAGCAGTCAAGCATTTACAGAAGATGAGGATGATGAAAGTCTAGGTTTTAGCGATGATGACGTCATTGATTTTGATACTAAAGTGTCAACAGGTGCAGTGAATCAAGCGCAGCGTAATAAGCAAGATCAAAAAGCTAAAATTGTCGATGGCATTGTGGTATTGCCAGGACAAGAAGACAAACCCGCACCGAAAAAACCGATGGATCCTCTGCCGAGTATTAACTTGCTCGACATACCTGACCGTAAGAAGAATCCGATCAGCCCAGAGGAATTGGATCAAGTCGCTCGCCTTGTTGAGCTTAAATTGGCCGATTTCAACATCATCGCCAATGTGGTGGGTGTGTATCCAGGCCCTGTGATCACACGCTTTGAATTAGAATTAGCGCCGGGCGTTAAAGCGTCAAAAATCTCTAATCTATCAAAGGATTTAGCTCGTTCATTACTGGCTGAAAGTGTGCGCGTGGTTGAAGTTATTCCGGGCAAGGCTTATGTCGGACTCGAATTGCCCAATAAATTCCGCGAAACCGTGTTCATGCGCGATGTGTTAGATTGTGCCGCCTTTACTGAGAGTAAATCCAACTTAACGATGGTGTTAGGCCAAGATATTGCTGGTGACCCCGTTGTTGTTGATCTTGGTAAAATGCCACATTTATTGGTAGCCGGTACTACAGGCTCTGGTAAGTCTGTGGGTGTAAACGTGATGATCACCAGCTTACTGTATAAGTCTGGCCCAGAAGATGTACGCTTTATCATGATCGACCCCAAAATGTTGGAATTGTCTGTCTATGAAGGTATTCCGCATTTGCTATGTGAGGTCGTTACCGACATGAAAGAAGCTGCCAATGCGCTGCGTTGGTGTGTCGGCGAGATGGAACGTCGCTATAAGCTGATGTCTATGATGGGCGTACGTAACATCAAGGGCTATAACGCTAAAATTGCCGAGGCGAAGGCCAATGGCGAAGTGATTTTAGATCCTATGTGGAAGTCTTCTGACAGCATGGAGCCAGAAGCGCCTGCGTTAGATAAGCTCCCATCGATTGTTGTCGTGGTCGATGAATTTGCTGACATGATGATGATTGTTGGTAAAAAAGTTGAAGAGTTGATTGCCCGTATCGCGCAAAAGGCCCGGGCGGCAGGGATACATTTGATCCTGGCAACCCAAAGACCGTCAGTGGATGTGATCACAGGTTTGATTAAGGCCAACATTCCCACACGTATGGCGTTCCAAGTGTCATCTCGTATCGATTCGCGCACCATTTTAGACCAACAGGGTGCTGAAACCTTGCTTGGTATGGGGGACATGTTATTTTTGCCACCGGGTACCGCGGTACCGAATCGTGTTCATGGTGCGTTCGTTGATGATCATGAAGTTCACCGTGTCGTTGCCGACTGGTGCGCCCGTGGCAAACCGCAATATATCGAAGAAATCCTCAACGGTGCCAGTGATGGTGAACAAGTATTATTGCCTGGTGAAACCGCTGAATCAGACGAAGAATACGATCCGTTATACGATGAAGCAGTCGCCTTTGTGACTGAAACTCGTCGCGGCTCGATTTCAAGCGTACAGCGTAAATTTAAGATTGGTTATAACCGTGCAGCACGGATTATTGAACAGATGGAAGCGCAAGGTATTGTTTCTGCTCAAGGCCACAACGGTAACCGTGAAGTCTTAGCGCCGCCAGCACCAAAACATTATTAAGCCGCGCTAAGGCGTAGCTTTGATACACCCAAGGGTTTACAGGGTAAGGAATAGAATGAAAAAACGATTATGCGCGGTGTTGTTAGCTTCACCTTTGCTATTTAGTGTGGCTGTGTTTGCCGATGATGCGCAGCAGCTCAGGGAAAAATTGATTGGTACCGCGTCACTAAAAGCCGATTTCAAACAAACCGTAACAGATGTCAATAAAAAGGTTATTCAAACGGGGTCAGGCATTTTTGCCTTAGCGTATCCGAATCAATTTTATTGGCATTTAACCCAGCCCGATGAATCGCAGATTGTCGCTGATGGTAAAGATTTGTGGATCTACAATCCTTTCGCCGAAGAGGTGGTCATCATGGATTTTGCTGAAGCAATCAATGCATCTCCCATCGCATTGCTCGTACACCGCGACGATGCGACTTGGTCACAGTATTCAGTGTCCAAGAAACAAGATTGCTATGAGATCAAACCTAAGGCGATTGATTCTGGCATATTGTCCGTCAATGTGTGTTTCAAAAATGCCCAGTTAGTCAACTTTAATGTTGCCGATGATAAAGGTAATTTAAGCCTGTTTGATTTAAGCAATCAGCAAGCCATCACAAATAAAGACAAAGCCTTGTTCACCTTTGTGATCCCAGACAGCGTCGATGTTGATGATCAACGTCGTAAAGCAGCGCATTAGGCTATCGCGTGAGCAGTTTATCGTTTAATTTTGCGCCCGATTTTCGTCCCTTGGCCGCGCGCATGCGGCCAAGAACGATTGGCGAGTACATAGGTCAAGCCCATTTACTGGGTGAGGGCCAACCACTACGCAAAGCATTGGAAGCTGGGCGCGCCCATTCCATGATGTTGTGGGGACCGCCGGGCACAGGTAAAACAACCTTAGCCGAATTAATCGCACATTATTCAAATGCTCACGTTGAACGCATTTCCGCGGTCACCTCTGGCGTTAAGGACATTCGCGCCGCGATTGAGCAAGCAAAAGCCGTTGCAGAATCCCGTGGTCAACGTACCTTATTGTTTGTCGATGAAGTCCACCGATTCAATAAGAGTCAACAGGATGCTTTTCTGCCATTTATTGAAGATGGCACAGTGATCTTTATCGGCGCGACCACAGAAAATCCGTCTTTTGAAATCAACAATGCCTTACTCTCGCGGGCAAGGGTCTATCTTATCAAGCGCTTAAGCCATGATGAAATCGCCCATATAGTGACTCAAGCCTTAAACGATAACGAGCGCGGTTTAGGCCTACGACAATTTGTAATGCCGACCGATGTGCTCACCACATTGGCACAACTTTGTGATGGTGATGCCCGTAAAGCGTTAAATCTTATTGAGTTGATGAGTGATATGCTCATCGACGGTGGCACCTTTACCACTGAAATGTTAATTCAAGTGGCGGGGCACCAAGTTGCTGGTTTTGATAAGAACGGCGATCAGTTTTACGATCTTATTTCAGCGGTGCATAAATCCATCCGTGGCTCGGCACCCGATGCGGCTTTATATTGGTTTTGTCGAATTCTAGAGGGCGGCGGCGATCCGCTTTACGTGGCAAGGCGCTTACTGGCGATTGCCTCTGAAGATGTGGGCAATGCCGATCCTGCGGCGATGACAATCGCACTGAATGCCTGGGATTGTTTTCACCGTGTTGGCCCCGCCGAAGGTGAGCGAGCGATAGCACAAGCCATTGTTTATCTTGCCAGCGCGCCGAAGAGCAACGCTGTGTATACCGCATTTAAGGCGGCGCGTGCGTTAGCTCGCGAAACAGGACAAGTCGAAGTACCGCACCATTTACGCAATGCACCGACTCAGTTAATGAAAGACATCGGCATGGGAGCTGGGTATCGATATGCCCACGATGAAGCCAATGCCTATGCCAGTGGTGAGAATTATTTCCCTGAATACCTGCAAACAGCACAGTTTTATTTTCCAACTGAGCGAGGGTTTGAGAAGCGGATCAAAGATAAATTGGCGCAATTAGCCCAGTTAGATCAAGCCAGTGAGAACAAAAGATATGACTAACATCTTATTAGTGGCTTTCGGCGGGTCAATTGGAGCAGTTTTACGCTATCTTATTTCAATATTCATGATCCAAGTATTTGGCAGCAGTTTTCCTTTTGGTACACTGTTGGTTAATGTTATAGGTTCATTTTTTATGGGCGTAATTTACGCTCTGGGGCAAATGAGTCATATCAGCCCTGAACTCAAAGCGCTTATAGGTATCGGTCTATTAGGTGCTTTGACAACGTTTTCGACTTTCTCTAATGAAACCTTGTTGCTGATGCAAGAAGGGGATTGGCTGAAGGCGATTTTGAATGTGGTGTTGAATCTAAGTCTATGTTTATTCATGGTGTACTTAGGTCAACAACTGGTTTTTTCTCGCATTTAACTATTAAGAATATATCACATGTTAGATCCTAAATTTTTGCGCAACGAATTAGAAGTTACCGCTGAGCGACTGGCTACCCGTGGCTTTATTTTAGACATAGCTCATCTCATTCAATTAGAAGAAAAGCGTAAGTCACTGCAAGTGGCTACCGAAGAATTACAAGCGTCGCGTAATGCCATCTCCAAATCTATTGGCCAAGCTAAAGCCCGTGGTGAAGATGTTGACGCGATCATGGCGCAAGTGGGCGATTTAGGTTCACAGTTGGATGCCAAAAAGATTGAACTGGCCGCCGTACTTGAAGAAGTCAATGCCATTGCCATGTCTATGCCTAACCTGCCTGATGAATCAGTACCAATGGGTGCCGATGAAACAGAGAACATTGAAGTGAGACGTTGGGGTACGCCACGCACTTTTGATTTCCCGATTAAAGATCATATCGATTTAGGCGAAGGCCTAAACGGCTTAGATTTTAAAAATGCCGTTAAAATTACTGGCTCACGTTTTATCGTAATGAAAGGCCAAGTCGCCCGCTTAAACCGCGCCATTGGTCAGTTCATGTTGGACTTACATACCACAGAGCACGGTTATACCGAAGCCTATGTGCCATTACTGGTTAACGAGGCAAGCTTACTCGGCACAGGCCAGCTACCTAAGTTTGGTGAAGATTTATTCCACACTAAACCTGCAACTGAAGAAGGCCAAGGTTTGAGCCTTATCCCAACTGCAGAAGTGCCATTAACGAACTTAGTTCGCGATAGCATTGTTGATGAAGACGAGCTGCCAATAAAGTTAACAGCGCATACTGCATGTTTCCGCAGCGAAGCGGGCTCATACGGCAAAGATACCCGTGGTCTGATCCGTCAGCACCAATTCGATAAAGTTGAAATGGTGCAAATTGTTAAGCCTGAAGATTCAATGGCGGCACTTGAAGCGCTGACAGGTCATGCTGAAACTGTATTGCAGCGTTTAGGTTTACCGTATCGAACAGTGATTTTATGTACTGGCGATATGGGCTTTGGCTCAAGCAAAACCTACGATATCGAAGTCTGGTTACCAGCACAAAATACCTATCGTGAGATTTCTTCTTGCTCAAACATGAAGGATTTCCAAGCCCGTCGTATGCAAGCACGTTACCGCGTGAAAGCAGATAATAAGCCTGCGCTATTGCATACGTTAAACGGCTCAGGTTTAGCTGTAGGTCGTACTTTAGTGGCTATTTTAGAAAACTATCAAAATGCTGATGGCAGTATCACAGTCCCTGAAGTTCTGCGTCCTTACATGGGCGGTTTGACTCAAATAGGCTAATGGAACACAAAATAATACTATGGATAAAGGCCAGCGCTATCTCCGTTGGCTTTCCTATACCGCTGTGATTGCAGTATTTTTTGCTGTAATGCTTGCCACCGTAGGCAAAGCCATCTGGGTTGTGTTAGAAAACGTCAAATAACCCTATCAACTTTGTTCAAGTAAAAAGAAAGGCATGTTTCCCAAGGGAACATGCCTTTTTGTTTGTGTCATGTTTACGTGACGACTTAACCCTATGCCATTAAATACACTTAGCTGGTTTGGGCAGGCCCGCGATTTTCGTTGCTTGTTTCGCAGGTCCAATCGGGAATAGGGTATATAAGTATTTTGAATTGCCTTTGTCTGGTCCTAAGGCTTGGCCAATGGCTTTAACTAATACACGGATAGCAGGGCTCGTTTTATATTCGAGATAGAAATCTCGAACAAAGTTAATCACTTCCCAATGGGCTGGCGTAAGTAAAATTTGCTCTTCTGCTGCTAACAACTGGGCCATATCGGGTTGCCAATCGTTAAGATTTTTTAAATAACCTTGATGGTCACGGGCGATTTCTGCGCCATTAAATTGCAATGGATTTACCACGTTATCACCTTGTCATGGAGTAATGATTGAGCCACAAACTCATTGTAATCGATAAGCATCACGTTCTTTAAACGTTCAGATAGGCCACGTGCGACAACATCGTCTTTTAAGACCATCAACTTGAAGGGCGATAATGCCATTGCCCACTGGCGCAGCAGTAACGCGTTAACGCCATCGCTCGATAATAAAATCACATCTTCCTTACAGGCGTAACGTAAACAAAGTTTTAGCGCGCTATCTCGACTGGGAGATGTTTGAATATGATGTAAAATCATTAGAATACTAAGACCTCATCCACTTGGTTTAAATGGGCTGCGATGGCTTCATCGTTGACCACTGTCACTGGGATCGACAGTAAGCCATGGCTTAAGCCGTAATCGGCTAAGGATTGCTTACAGACAAACACAGAGCCAATATCATACAGCGGCAGTGCTTTAAAGGTGGAGATGTAATCTTTAGCACCGATAAGCTCAGGCTGTTGATCTTTAATCAAATGCAACACACCTTCATCCACAAACACTAAACTCACTTCTTGTTCGAAGCTAGCGCTAAGCAGGGCAAGATCTAAACCTTCGCGGCCACGAACAGTACCATGTGGCGAGCAGCGAAATAGAATACACAATTTTTTCATAGTAGCCCTGAGAGTTAAAAACTGATCAAACGATCGGCCGATTCAATACCTGTGATTAGCTCACCTAAACCGCCCATGATAAATGACTCGCCCACATTCCAGTGGCTTAGGCCATTCTCGCTGGCATCTTGCTGACTCACAATGCCACGACGTAGCGCTGCAGAAACGCAATTGACTAACGGGACCTGATGGGATTGCGCCAGCTGTTTCCAGTCACTGATCACATCATTTTCATCGGAGGCGGGTAAGCTTAAATCTGTGGAGTTATACACGCCATCTTGATAAAAAAACACACAGATAATCTGATGCCCAGCTAAAAGTGCAGCTTGGGAGAAGCGTAAGGCATTAACACTCGCCGACGTGCCATAAGCGGGCCCGTTCACTTGGATAATAAATTTGCTCATTTAAAATAAAAATGGCCCTAAAAGTAGGGCCATTCTAACGCAAGTTAAGCTAAAAATCGCTAACTAGGATTAGTCATCGTTGCCTATGCCCATCAGGTGCAACAGTGCGATGAAGAGGTTTAAGAAGTCTAAGTATAACGAGATAGTCGCGCGAATGTAGTTAGTTTCGCCGCCATTGACGATACGGCTAGTATCAAACAGGATAAAACCTGTCATCAGTAACGCCAAGCCTGCGTTAATTGCCATAAAGGCAACACTGTTACCCATAAAAATATTAATCACAGCGGCGGCGATCACCACAATCAAGCCGGCGAACAAGAATCCACGTAGGAAAGAGAAATCTTTCTTAGTGGTCACGGCATAGGCTGATAACGCAACAAAAATCACTGACGTTAACCCCAGTGCTTGCATGATCAGCTGTGGACCGTTTGCCATACCCGCGTAGTGATTGAGCATGTAGCCCAGTGAGGCACCTTCCATACCTGTAAAGGCAAACACCCAGAAGATACCCGCTGCAGACTCGGCTTTACGTAAAGTGACAAACAACAGTACTAGGCCACCAATCGATAAACCAATGGAGACTAACGGACTGATATTTAATGCCATTGCTAAACCCGCACACAGGGCAGAGAAGGCCAATGTCATCGATAACAGCATATAAGTGTTTTTAAGAAGTTTGTTCACTTCCAGTGTTGACGCACTCGTCGAATATAAGGTTTCTTGGGTCATGTTGATCTCCGTTGACACATTTCCAAACTGATCATTTTGATTTTTTACAGCACACTAAGTTCCCGTAAAATCCTAAAATGAACTTAACTGGTGCAATGATACCGTACATGAGATACGGGTGAAAGTCATAGAACCATGAATAACAAATTGTTAATCTTCAAAATTTTACTCAATTATTTATTTCAACTTTAACTGCAAAGCAAAAAAATAAGATTCTTGTATCTGCGTCTTCATCCACTATGAAGGTAAAGACTTAGTCTGTACATAAACGGTACACAATCAATACTGATCTCAACAATGACTAGATCAGCATATTGAGTTTAAACCAAGCTTAAGCCAGCCACTCTTTGTGCAATTTTTCAGTATCGCCAAGATATTCCAGCACCCAAGCGAGAGCAGGCGACATCTTGTCAGCATTCCAGGCCAAGCAACAAGGGCTTGTCTGCTTTGGATTTTCCAGTTGTTTCTCAACGAGCGCCCCCGCCTTAATAAACACGCTCGCTAAATGCACTGGCATATAGCCGACGCCTAAACCTTCGCGGAAACAGTTAATGGCACGGATCCAATCAGGTACGACTAACCTGCGTTGATTCTCTAGCAACCAAGTCATACGTTTTGGAATTTCCCGAGAGGTATCTTCTAAACAAATCGAGGGAAAAGGGCGCAGCTCATCGTCACTTAATGGGCGGTCAATACTGGCCAAGGGATGATTTTTACTAACAAGAAACGCCCACTCAATATCCCCCATGTCTTTATATTGGTAAACACCACCGACTGGAATTGCGGTTGTCGCACCAATAGCAATATCACTGCGACCCGTGGCGAGCGCTTCCCAAACCCCGTTAAAGACCTCAATGCGAATAATTAATTCAATATCATGGAAGTGTCGATAAAAGTCAGCAATTAATACGCTGATCCTGTCGGCACGGACGATATTATCAAGGGCAATGGATAAGGTAGGTTGCCAACCATTTGCCACGCGCTGAGTGCCACGTTTCATCTCGTCCATCTGCGTGAGCAAGGTTCTGGCTTGCTTCACAAAATGTTCACCCGCAGGGGTTAAGGTTACACTGCGATGATGCCGTTCAAAAAGAATGACGCCGAGTTCTTCTTCTATTTGCTTGACCGCGTAGCTCACGGCAGAGGGCACTTTATGTAGCCGATTCGCCGCCGCGGTGAAACTACCTACACGAGCCACAATATCAATGAGTTCTAGCGCTTGTTCTGAGAGCATAACTGACGTCCATTCCAATGAAAATAATTGATAGCACAAGTCAAAAATAAACGTTTCCAATAAATTTAACAAGTCTTTAGACTGCACACTTTAGTCAATCTGACCCGATTATTTTATGAAAACGTCTAGTAACACCTTTGTAAACATAAAGTTCTTTATGTTTCTATTCTATTTAGCCATGTTGAGCATGCTTGGCTTTATTGCCACTGACATGTATTTGCCTGCTTTCAAAGCAATTGAAGGCTCATTTGACAGCACACCATCACAGGTGGCGATGTCACTGACCTGTTTCCTTGCGGGTCTTGCCTTAGGTCAGCTGCTTTACGGCCCCTTAGTCAATAAAATCGGCAAACGTTGGGCACTGATCTTTGGCCTTGTTTTATTTGCCATTGCTAGCGTGTTTATTGCCAACAGTGATTCTATATTAATGCTCAATACCGCGCGCTTCTTCCAAGCCATTGGCGCCTGTAGTGCAGGGGTTATTTGGCAAGCGATTGTGGTTGAACAATATGATGCCGATAAAGCCCAAGGTATTTTCAGCAACATTATGCCATTAGTCGCATTATCGCCTGCATTAGCACCGATCCTTGGCGCTTATATTCTGAACGAATTAGGCTGGCGTGCAATCTTTATCTCCTTGTGTGTTATCGCTTTTCTGCTGGTATTGATGACCTTGTACTTTGTTCCAGGCAAGAGTCAACATAAACACAGTGAACATGTCGCTGTATCTTATGGGCAAATTTTGAAAAACACCCGCTATTTAGGCAATGTCGTGATCTTCGGTGCCTGTTCCGGTGCTTTCTTTGCCTACCTAACTGTGTGGCCGATTGTGATGGAAATGCACGGTTATCAAGCGACTGAAATTGGGTTAAGTTTTATCCCGCAAACCATCATGTTTATTGTCGGTGGTTATGCGAGTAAGTTACTGATAAAACGCATTGGCGGGCATCAAACACTCAATATCTTGTTGTCGGTTTTCGCAGCCTGCGTTATTTCGATCATCATGTTCACGCTGATTTATCCCGCGAGCACGATTTTCCCACTGCTTATTTCGTTCTCGATTTTAGCGGCGGCCAATGGTGCAATTTACCCAATAGTCGTGAACAGCGCGCTACAGCAGTTTAGTCAGAATGCCGCTAAGGCCGCAGGATTACAGAACTTCTTACAGATCAGCATTGCCTTTGGTGCATCAAGCTTAGTCGCTATGTGGGCAAGTCTTGGTGAAGTGGCGATTGGTTGGGGTATCCTATGTTGCGCTATTTTAGTTGTGGTCGGCTATATACTTAAGAGTCAACAAGAGTGGGGCGACTTTGCCAAACATTTCACTAAGCCAGATCCCGCACGGGTAGGCATAATGTCCGATGTGAAGCAAAATCCAGCGGATTGAGTGTAATAGCAACAATTGGCGCATAATTGAGAGTTAGTGCTTTACAGTCAACAGACTTACTTATATTATGCGCCTCGTTCGGAGGGGTGGCAGAGTGGTTTAATGCACCGGTCTTGAAAACCGGCGTGGGTTTATAGCCCACCCAGGGTTCAAATCCCTGCTCCTCCGCCATATTTAGTCAAAAAGCCGCTAAGCAATTAGCGGCTTTTTGCATTTTAGCTATTTTAGCCTTGCGTTTCTGATCCGAAACGCAGTGTTTCAGCCATATTTCACAAGCAAAGCCATCAGCAATGATGACTTTGCTTGTATTATTTAACTCTAGATTTCCTCATTCAACATGATGCACTAACAATCTCAGCCATCATTACACTTTGGGTAATTTGTGTTGGACCATGGCCAGCGCAAAGGAGTTCCAGTTTGCATTAGCATAGCTACTCACCAGATCCTGGAGTGTTGTCGGTTCGCCTGCGTTATCCACTGGTTGCAAAATTATCTGCAAATTCAGCGCATTGCAGTAATCCTGCCGCTCCACCACAAAAAACTGCTTCTTGTAGGGGAGTAGCAATGTGTCCTCAACTTGCGCATTAAAATCACGCGCGGCTAAATAGCCAGTAAACCAATGATTGAGTAATGTGTCGCATTGTTTAGTATGGAATAAACTTCCCCAATCATCCCCAAGTATGGCTTGACCCGACAGGACTCGCTGGCAATGATGAAAATCGATAAACCCTAGCTCACGTGTAATCACTTGTTGGCAATGCTTAAGCTGGAGATCTGAGTGTGATATGCCCAATTTCGCCATTAAGGTCGCGACTCTTTGCTTGGCTAACGGCTCATCCTGCTGACAAGCTTTGAGCAGTTTTTTAGCGCGAACTTTGGTTTCATTTAATGCGATGGCGCTTGAGTCTTTCATCTTGGCTAACTTCATTTTGCATTACCTCCATGACTGACTCGATTTGCTCGTGGCACGTGAATGAAAGGCCAAATACTGATGATCAATAAACTCAATAGACAAGCTAAGATGTCCGCAATTGGAAAGGCCATCCATAACTCAATCAAAGCGTTTGGCATGATATAAATGTTTAATGCACCTGTGATAAATGAAATATCTGCAAAGGATAGTTGAGGTAACAGGACCAGCAGAGGCAGTAATAAACCATAGATTTTTATCCCAGATAATAGCAATGCAAGCTTAGGGCGGTTTGTGCCTTGATACATAGCAATCGCAATACCTGTGATCCCCGCCAAAGGTAAGGCGATAAACGTCACACTCGAGATTTTAATACAGGCGGCAATGAGTGCGGGGGCATCGGTGAACGCGCGAAATACCGAGTTAGGAAAACCCATAAATACGATTGTCACTATACTCAGATAACAGCAGGTCAAGACGATTCCCCATTTAGCACAAGCTAACACCCGAGAAGATGCCATCGCCCCATAGTTATATGCACTGATCGTTTGCGCTGCGCTGGTAAGTGCCATGAGCGGCAGGGCGATAAAGATATTAAAGCGTCCGATCAAACCATAAGCGCTAATCATGTACGCAACCTCATTCGCCGCTGACGTATTGGGCACTACATTGGCTAAATGACTGACTAAAATATGATTTACCGATGAGATCACGCAGGCAATCCCAAGATATGATAATAGTATTGGGCTACCCAGGCCAAGAATCGCTTTTATCTCAGTGAGATTGAGCTTTATCTGCTCCATTCTAAAACAAATAGGCTGGGCAGCTTGCTTATGAAGCGCCTGTTTACTGCCAAAACGGTTATTGGGGACAAAATAGACGGCTGCAATAAATAGACTCACACATTGACCCGCCACCGTTGCCCACGCCGCACCACTCACGCCCATCTCCAAAACAGCAATAAAGAGTGTATCGAACAAGATGTTCATGACCGCCGACAACAAGATAACCAGCAGCATCACCACGACTTTTCCTTGAGCTCTGAGTAAATCGCCGCTAAGAGATAACAAAAAAGTGAATAGACTAAAACAGAGAATGGGTTGTAGATACTTTGTAGCAGCTAAGGCAAGTGTTGAGCTTACCCCAATAAACGCCAATAAATGATCAAGCTGGGCGAGTGACACGATAGTCACTATCAGGCCGTAAGCTAGGGCTAACGCAAAACCAGTGTTCGCGATTTGACTCGCCTTATCAAACTCGTTTGCCCCTAAAAATCGGCTTACTAAGGTCGCAGTACCATTTCCTATCATGCAGGCCAAAGCAAAAATCATCATTTGTAACGGGAAGGCAATCGTCACCCCAGCCAATGCATCGGCACCGATGTATTTCAAAATAAAATAAGAGTCGACTAAGTTGTAGCTGCCGCTGAGCATCATGCCCAATGCCATGGGTAACGCAAAGCGCAAATACAAAGTAGGGATAGCTAACGTACCTAAGGACTCAGTTGACTGAGATCCTGAGTGATATTTCCCGTGGGAGGGCGTTTCGGTGGCTGCCAAGGGTACAATGTCAGAAGGTTCAACAGTGATACCGGCGGGTTTGAAAGTGTTAGCGGTTGCATGTTTCACAAACAATTCTCCTAAGTTTATTGGCATTCCGCTTAGCCAAACTTATTTGATTGCTGTGGGTTCGATATGAAATCGATTCGCAACGCTGTTAATTTATCAGAGTGATATCATCTTTTGCGGACAGGCTTCTCTGCAACCTGCCGCGTACTATCGCGTACTATTCTCATTCCTCCGCCCTATGTCAATCACCAGCTTGTCGTATTTAACGGTAGCATTGAACCACTTCACATGTTAGTAGTAGATGAGCGATAAATTAATTACGTCATCCAACAAGCCACTTAAACCACTTTCTGTACCACAAGCTATCGCAAATTCAGTGCCTAGCGATGATATAAGAGTCCGTTGTACAAATACCTTTTAGTTGCGACACAAGCTGTCGCATCTATGCGTATAATATTAAAAAATAACGAATTGAGGTGCACTATGGATGGTCTAGTTATTGAGTCAATCAGCCTACTGACCTTGCTTGAAGTGGGTGATGTTCCATATACCGATCTGATGTTATGTTTCGCAAGCTGCCGTTTGCTGTAGTAAAAAACGTTATTGCTGATTTTACAGCTCGGGGCAGGGGGTTGGCTCGACCTTATTTAACCTGAGATCGGTTTAACTAGCCATAACTGCAATAGCATTAAACTCCCCGTTAGTGAGGTTCAGTTGTGGCTTATTGTCTTTTAATTGATAGGCGATGAGTCCCGCTATCATATTGAGCATAAATCCATGCACGCTGCGGTGTCTGGAGTGCTCTACTTAGGATATATTTTTTGATGGTTTCTATGATGAAAAGTCTCGACAGCATCGCTCTATCCCACAACAACATCGCCTTTTCTTTCATATTCTTACGCACGTTTGCCACCAGTGTGACCGCCTTTTTCCAGCAAGTACTGCAGCTGCTATCAGATTGCAGCACTGGCGACCCCTGCTCACATTATGCCATTTTGGCACAACAGGTACTGGGTAACATCACAGAAAATAAGCCTTGACCTTCTCCCTGTAGCAAGGTGCAGAATTTTAGCTGCCCACTTTAGCAAAGGAGATTTACGATGTTAACGTTAAAAATTACCGATATGACCTGCAACCACTGCTTTGGCTTGATCAATCGTGCAATAAAGGAACTGGACGCCGATGCAGTCGTAACAGCAGATCTCTCCAGCCGTAGTATCAATGTACAAAGCAGCCAATCGCAAGACGAAATACTCGACGCTCTGGAGGAAATTGGATATCCGGCCAAACCTGAGTCAACCTGTTGCAGTGTAGATAGAAGCAGCAAGTCGCAAAATACCGCCAATTGACAGTGCACCTTAGTGGAGGCTTGAGCTGTGTGCAGTGAAAGTTGCATGTACGGTTCTTAGGAGAGCAGCACCTAAGTAACAGAGGTGCTGTTTATCCGACCAAAACGAGTTATAAATGGAAATAATTTAAGGACAGAGTAATTGAATTTGTTTCCAAAAATGTAATATCACCGCCAATATAATGGTCAGACTCTGTATACCACTGCACCTGCTCCGGTCTAATTTTATTTCAGCACTTAATTTTGAGACAGTATGGTCAATAAATTAATAGGTCTATTTATATGAGTCTGAATAAATCACATAAGAGTTATCTGCAGGTTGAAGCTGTCTAAATGGTGCTAGAGCAAGGTTATAGCGTTGTTGATGCGGCAATGTCCCTAGGCGTTAGTACTAGTCTGCTTTACAACTGGAAGGAAAAATATCAAGCCCTGCAACAAGGTATCACCTTAGCAGAGTCTGAACGTAATGATCTGAAGTTATTGTGTAGATAAAACAAATGATTACGCATCATCAAACAGCAATCTAACCTATTCCCTATAGCACTGTTATACCGAGTAATGGTGTGAGTAAGTCAGGCGATTACTATGGACATAAACGCCCAGCAAGCGTGATAAGTCTTGAAACACTGAAGCAATATCGCCTTGTTCGACAACTATTAAAGCAAAGTCGTGGCGGCATAGGAAATCGTGAAATGGTGAAATGGTGAAGAAATTGCGTAAAGAAGGCTACTAGGTTGGTCGCTATCTCGTTCGTAAAATAATGTACCACCTTCGACTCAAAGCAACCTAGCGACGAGATTACAAGGTGACGACATAGCGAAAACACGCTGATGCTGTGGCTAATAACTTGTTAAATATTAACTTTAACCCAAAATTCGCTAATTAGATTTGGGCAGGTGACATGCCCTATTTAAAGACAGGTGAGGGCTGGGTGACCGATGCTAACTGTATACCAGCAAGTAATTCGGTAGCTTGCTATCGAGCTATGATATCCGAGTCAGTATGGGGGATGTAGGTGCGTGTTGGGATAATGCCTTCGTTTAGCGTTTCTTTGGTAGCTTTACACTATTGGATTTTTAACATTGCTCAACCAACAAGGGAGTTTTTTAAGCTAGATGTGACTGTTTAAATGAAATATTAGAGCTTGGAGTGACGTCATTCTGCTAATGGTGATCTGTCACCTGTAGAGTTCAAAAATTCTCAATTAAAATTGTCTAATATGGGTTGAACAGTACAGTGATCGCTCACAGACAGAAGTAAATCTAATGCAATTAAGCCAATGGCACTCATGCGCTAGCCCTGATCAAACACCTGAGTGATCACCACGAATTTAATCATAGTATCAGCTCTTCTTCATTTTGATTACTGCTCAGTCTGACACTTAAGACCAGAACATCATTTCCTTATTTCAGCCTGTATCTGCTTAGTTCTAAGCTCTAAGTTTGCGAGCTTACATTCCTCATACCCAAGTAGTCGAACGGTAAAACTCGCCAGTGTTTAATGCTGTTTGTTTGGAACTGCATTCAGGCCATTTCTGCTGTCAGCCCTAACATGAATGCAACCCGTCGGCTAAAGCTGCCAGCAGTAACAACACTTCCAATCGCTCTCATTTGTAAGTGCAGTGGTCGTAGCAGTCAAGGCCCCCTTACTAATCAAAAAAACACTTGACCTTCTAAGCGTAGTAAGCCGGATAAATACAGTAGGAGCTACCTCGGCTCAGCAAAACTAACTGTCGACTGCTATCGAGAAAGGAAAAAATGATGAAGGTCAAACGCATAACCATAACCACTGTGGCGCTAAGCGTTGCACTCGCTATCGCAGGATGCAAGGAGGCTATTCCCTCTGTCAGTCCCGCAAAGCCACCAAGCGTTCCGGTGGCCGAAGTGATCGTTCGTCCGGTGACGCCATTTGTCGAACTCACAGGTTCGCTGACCGCGGTCAAGCGGGTTGAGCTGCGCCCGAGGGTTGCTGGCTATATTCAGAACGTAAGCCTGCCCGAGGGACGCTTCGTCGAAAAGGGCAGCGAGCTCTTTCTCATTGATCCTCGGGTGTTCCAAGCCGCGCTGAACGCCGCGACGGCGCACCTGCGCCAGGCTGAAGCGGCATCGATACTTGCCCAAACGGAATATGCACGAGCCGAACAGCTATTTGCCCAAAAGATCGTTGCTCGTGATCGCTTCGACATCGCAACCGCCTCTATGAATGCAAGCAAAGCACAGGTCGATGCCGCAAAGGCAGCGGTGGATGCCGCACAATTGGATCTGAGTTTCGCACGTGTCACGGCGCCGATCAGTGGACGTGTCGGCCAAGCCCTCGTTACAGAAGGCAACTACGTCTTCAGCGGCGAGACGCCACTCACGACTATTGTTTCTATCGATCCCATCCACGTCTATTTCGATGTAGACGAACGCACTTATTTGCGATCGCTCGCCGCAGGCCGAGACCACACTACCACGCATGGTCCACAGGCGGAAAAGGTCATGGTGGCACTGCTCACCGACAAGACGTATTCGAGGCCAGGCCGTGTCGACTTCCTCTCCAACACCAGCGATCGTGGGACGGGAACAGTGCGTATCCGCGCCGTTGTCAAAAACCCAGATGGGCATTTGACACCCGGTCTTTTTGCCAAGGTCAAACTAGAAACCGGGGCGCCGCAAGCGAGGGTTCTGGTTTCCGATCATTCGATTGGTACCGATCAAGGTAGCCACTATGTGCTCGTTGTCGGCAAAGACGACAAGACGGAATACCGGCCCGTCGAGCTGGGTCCTGTGGTCGAGGGTTTGCGCGTGATCGAACAAGGTCTACAGCCCGGCGAGCACATCGTCGTCAAGGGGCTGGTAGGCCCTGGCATGCAGGTCACGCCACAGTCCGCTGCGATTGACGGTACACCTATTGCGGTGTCACAAACCTCGGGAGCCGTACAATGACATTCCCACGTTTCTTCATCGATCGCCCGATTTTTGCCATCGTCCTTTCAGTTTTGATGGTGCTCGCTGGCATCGTTGCTTTCTTCCAATTGCCGCTCAGCGAGTATCCGACCGTGACGCCGCCGACGGTTCAGGTGACCGCTTCCTACCCGGGCGCCAATCCCAAGGTGATTGCTGAAACGGTAGCCGCGCCACTCGAGCAGGCGATCACCGGGGTCGAGGGCATGCTATACATGTCGTCGCAATCAGCCACTGACGGCCGAATGATCCTGACCGTCACGTTTGCGCAAGGGACGAATGCCGATATGGCACAGATCCAGGTACAAAACCGCGTCTCGCGCGCTCTGCCGCGTTTGCCGGAGGAGGTGCAGCGCCAAGGCGTCGTCACGCAGAAGACTTCGCCGGACATCCTGATGGTGGTTCACCTGTTATCGCCAGACAAACGCTACGACCCTCTCTATATTTCGAACTACGCTTACCTCCAGGTGCGCGATGATCTGTCCCGTATCCCGGGAATCAGCGACGTTCTGGTTTGGGGAGCTGGTGAATATAGTATGCGGCTCTGGCTCGATCCGAGCCTGATCGCCGCACGAAGGCTGACAGCGGGGGATGTGATTGCCGCTGTGCGCGAGCAGAACGTACAGGTAGCAGCTGGCTCCGTCGGTCAGGCTCCCAATTCCAGTGCCGCGTTCCAAGTGACAGTGAACACGCTCGGGCGGTTAACTGATGAGGAGCAGTTCGGCGACATCATCATTCGTACAGGCGGCGACGGCCAGGTGACGCGCTTGCGCGATGTCGCCCGCATTGAGATGGGGGCCGATACCTACGCATTGCGCAGTCTGCTTGACGGTGAACCTGCCGTCGCGCTGCAAATCATCCAGAGTCCGGGCGCTAACGCACTCGACGTTGCGCAGGCGGTGCGTACAACCATGCAGCGGCTTGAAGGCAACTTTCCGGAAGGACTCAGCTCGCGCATCGCGTATGACCCGACGGTGTTTGTCCGTGCCTCGCTGGAGTCGGTGGTAACCACCTTGTTGGAGGCGATTCTTCTTGTCGTTATCGTGGTGGTGCTGTTCCTGCGCAACTGGCGTGCTTCGCTCATACCCCTTATAGCGGTGCCGGTGTCGCTGATCGGCACCTTTGCCGTCATGCATCTGATGGGCTTCTCACTGAACACGTTGTCGTTGTTTGGCCTGGTGCTTTCAATCGGGATCGTCGTCGATGACGCGATCGTAGTGGTCGAGAATGTCGAACGTCACATCGAAAATGGTGAGGAACCCATTCAGGCCGCACGGCTTGCCATGGACGAAGTCACCGGTCCTATTATCGCGATCACCTCGGTGCTAGCCGCCGTTTTCATTCCGACCGCTTTTCTAAGCGGCTTGCAGGGTGAGTTCTATCGACAGTTTGCGCTCACGATTGCGATTTCAACCATTCTGTCAGCAGTTAATTCACTCACGCTCAGCCCTGCGCTCGCAGGACTCTTGTTGCGCCCGCGCCAGGCGGCAATAGTGCGAGTTCCGCGCAGTTTGCGTGGCCGCGCCGATCAGTTGTTTCGGACACTAGGCCAGCCGTTCCAGCATGCACCTGACGCTTATGGCAACACGGTGCGCAAGGTCGTGCGGATTAGCGGCGTGGCGCTTCTGGTTTACGCCGGACTCCTTGTATTGACCTTCTTCGGATTCAAGGCCGTCCCGCCCGGCTTCGTGCCCATGCAGGACAAATATTATCTTGTCGCAATCGCCCAACTGCCAAACGCCTCGTCACTGGACCGCACCGACGCAGTCGTCAAACAGATGTCGAAGATCGCGCTGACCGAATCAGGTGTCGAAAGCGTCGTTGCGTTTCCCGGCCTTTCTATCAATGGTTTCGTCAACGTGCCAAATGCCGCGGTCATATTCATCATGCTAGACCCGTTTAAAGATCGCACGACACCTGATCTCAGCGCGATGGCGATTGCGGGGCGCTTGCAAGCCCAATTTGCCAGCATCCCCGATGGTTTCCTCGGCGTGTTCCCGCCACCACCGGTACCTGGCCTTGGTGCGACGGGCGGATTTAAGATGCAGGTCGAGGACCGCAGCGGTGCTGGGCTCGCAGCTCTGGTGCAGCAGACCCAGATCCTGATGACAAAAGCTACCGAGTCGGGCGAGGTGGCTGGGCTCATGACCAGTCTTGACATCAATGCGCCGCAGTTAGATGTCACCATCGATCGCACTCAGGTCATGAGTCAGGGGGTTCGTCTGGCGGATGTGTTCGAGTCGCTTCAGGTCTATCTCGGCTCTCTATATATCAACGACTTCAACCGCTTCGGTCGAACCTATAAGGTGACGGCCCAAGCCGATGCAGACCACCGCATGCAAGCCGAATCTATCGGCCGCCTGCAGGTGCGCAACGCGGCCGGAGATATGCTGCCGTTGTCCTCCTTTGTCACTGTGACGCCAAGTGCCGGCCCAGACCGCGTGATGCACTACAACGGTTACCCTACGGCCGACATCTCGGGCGGTGCGATGGCTGGCGTCAGCTCGGGGCAGGCTGTTGCGGTCATGGAACGATTAGCCAAGGAGGTTTTGCCTGAAGGCATGAGCTTCGAATGGACTGATCTTACCTACCAGCAAAAACTGGCTGGCGATTCTGCGCTGTTCATTTTCCCATTGTGCGTGCTGCTCGCTTATCTCATCCTCGCCGCGCAATACAACAGCTGGCTGCTGCCTCTGGCGGTTCTGCTGATCGTGCCGATGTGTCTTTTGAGCGCGATTACCGGTGTCTGGCTGGCTGGGGGCGACAACAACGTCTTTGTTCAGATTGGGCTTATCGTGCTCGTCGGTTTGGCGGCCAAAAACGCAATTTTGATCGTCGAGTTTGCACGCAGCCTCGAAGCTGCAGGAACAAGTGCGCTGGAGGCGGTCGTTGAGGCTTGTCGATTGCGGTTGCGGCCTATTGTGATGACCTCATTGGCATTTATTGCTGGCGTCGTACCGTTGATATTGGCAAGCGGTGCTGGGGCCGAAATGCGTCAGGCTATGGGGATTGCGGTCTTCGCAGGTATGCTCGGCGTGACATTGTTCGGATTATTCCTGACGCCGGTTTTTTATGTAGTGATACGTGGCTTGGAGGCTCGCTTCGAGCGGCACAGTTCAAGTGCTAAGCCGCACATTGAGGAGAGCATGTCATGAGAAATCCATACCAAGCAGTTCTGTTACCCCTGAGTGCGCTAATCTTGACTGGATGCGCGGCGGTGGGCCCAAACTACTCACTACCTTCATCGCAGTTTCCGGCCAGTTTCAGTGAGCCTCCCGCCGGTTTTGGAACAGGGGCCGTTGAGGTGAAGTGGTGGGGCACCTTCGACGATCCAACTCTGAACATCATGATCCAGCGGGCGCTCGCGGCGAACCATGACATAGGTATCGCTGTCGTTCGGCTCGAAGAGGCAAAGGCCATGTTAGGTGAGAGCCGTCAGGGCTTCCGGCCGAGCGGTGGCGCTGAGCTTGGTTATGAGAACCGTCGCCGGAGTGAGGTCGAGACGCCCCATAGTCAGTCGCGTCAGATAGAAATCTATCGCGGCGCGGTCGACGCTTCCTGGGAAATCGATCTTTTTGGCCGTGTGCGGCGATCGGTGGAGGCCGCTCAGGCGCAAGCAGGCTCCCGCGAGGCTCTGCTGCGTGGTGTGCAGGCGGGGATCGCTGCTGCGGTGGCTGCCACTTGGTTCGAGCTACGCGGTATCGAGGCCGAACTAGCTGTAGCCGCCGACATCAGCCAAAGCCAGCGCGAAAGCCTGAGCCTGATCGAACGTCTCGTGCACGCCGGTTCTGCCAGCGAATTCGACCAGCTCCGTGCCGAGGCCTTGTTGCACCATGTCGAGGTGGCCGTGCCCGAATTGGAGCGCCGCCGTGCGGCTTCCAGCAATGCACTGGCCATCCTTCTTGGCGAAACGCCCCAGACGTTTAGACCACCCGCTGTAACGCCTGCGCGTGAAACGCTTGCTGTTCGAACAATCGCCGTGGGCGATCCCGCAGCACTCCTTTCTCGGCGTGCTGATATTGCGGCGGCTGAACGGACTCTTGCTGCGGCGACCGCTCGGATTGGGTTCGAGACGGCTGGTCTCTACCCCGAGATCCAAGTGCATGGTTCAATCGGGCTCGTTGCTGGAAGTCTCGATGAAGTAAATGGCTCCGGAGTGCTGTCCAGCTTCCTCGGCCCGGTCATTCGCTGGTCTCTTTTCGATACTGGGCGCGTGCGTGCCCGCATCGCCGCCAGCGAGGCACGTACCCAAGAGGCGTTGATCGTCTACGACCAGACCGTGTTGCGCGCACTGCAGGAAACCGAGGATGCCTTCAAAGCCTATGGCGCCGCGGGTAGCACGCTTGAGCTGCGTCTGCTTGAGTCAGCCGCAAATCGCGAGGCGGCTCGTCTTGCCCGTGTGCGGTTCTCAGCAGGTGAAGGCATCTACCTTGATGTGCTCGAAGCCGAACGGTCCGACTTTGCAAGCCGGCGTGCGCTGGCAATCGCTCGCACCCACCAACAGCTTGCCGTTGTCAGCATCTACAAGGCGCTGGGTGGCGGCTGGGAGATCTGCGCGCAGGCGGATCAGGACTGCAGTGGCGCCGACGGCATTTCGAACGGACGCGTCGTGAAATAAATCACACATAGGACTTGACCTTCCCATGGTTGGAAGCATTAAGCTTTTTTTAACTCAACATTTAAGGAGTAGTTCAATGGCTTCTGTTTCCTTGCCACAAAACGCCAATCAATCCGTGTCCGCAGGCACTCGTCTGAGCCTGCCTGTCGAAGGCATGACGTGTGCATCATGTGTCGGCCGTGTCGAGCGAGCGTTGAAAGCGGTCCCCGGGGTGCAGACGGCCGTGGTCAATCTCGCTACCGAACGCGCCGACATTACTTTCCCCGGCGTAGCCAATCCGCAGGCGGCTGTTCACGCCATTCAGAGCGCTGGCTACACCATTCGCGAAGAGACCATCGAGTTGGCGATTGAGGACATGACCTGCGCATCATGTGTGGGCCGGGTAGAGAAAGCGCTCGTAAAAATTCCGGGCGTGCTCGAAGCCACTGTAAATCTGGCGACCGAGCGCGCGAGGGTGCGCCATTTTGCAGGGGTCGTCTCCACGGCAGATCTTGAAGCCGCTGTCGAACAGGCGGGCTACAAGTCCCGTCGCTTGTCCGCCGAAACGGCGAATGCTAGCGATCAGGACACTGAGCGTCGTGAGAGCGAGGCGCGGGCACTGCGACGTTCTTTCATCACTGCAGCCATCCTCACCTTGCCCGTATTCATCCTTGAGATGGGCTCTCACCTTATTCCCGCCATGCATCATTGGGTGATGGGGGTTCTGGGGCAACAGACCAACTGGTATGTGCAGTTCGTGCTCGCCACCCTGGTCCTGTTCGGTCCTGGTCTGCGCTTCTTCCTAAAAGGGGTACCGGCGTTGCTGCGCGGTGCTCCTGACATGAACTCACTGGTCTCGGTCGGCACCGCGGCGGCTTATGGCTATTCGATCGTCGCAACCTTTGCCCCTGAAGCGCTGCCGCAAGGCACTGCCAACGTCTATTTTGAAGCTGCTGCGGTCATCGTTACCTTGATCCTGCTCGGACGCATGCTGGAGGCGCGCGCCAAGGGGCGAACCTCACAAGCGATCAAGCGGCTCGTCGGACTTCAGGCTAAGACCGCGCGCGTCCAGCGCAACGGCGAAACGTTTGAAATACCGCTCGATCAGGTGATGACTAGTGACATAGTGCTCGTTCGTCCGGGCGAGAAGATTCCGGTCGACGGCGAAGTCGTCGAAGGTGCCTCTTATGTTGACGAGAGCATGATCACCGGCGAGCCGGTGCCCGTATCTAAAGGGGTGGGAGCCGAAGTTGTCGGCGGCACTATCAACAAGACGGGCGCTTTCAGTTTTTGCGTCACCAAGGTCGGCGCGAATACGGTGCTCGCGCAGATCATTCGTCTGGTCGAGCAAGCGCAGGGGTCAAAGCTGCCGATCCAGGCGCTGGTCGACAAAGTGACCATGTGGTTCGTCCCAGCGGTGATGGCAGCTGCCACGCTGACCTTCCTCGTCTGGCTAATCTTCGGCCCGTCCCCAGCGCTGACCTTTGCGCTAGTTAATGCGGTCGCGGTTCTTATTATCGCTTGTCCGTGCGCTATGGGACTGGCCACGCCGACCTCAATCATGGTTGGCACCGGCCGTGCGGCCGAGCTCGGCGTACTCTTTCGTAAGGGCGAAGCTTTGCAGGCGTTGCGCGATGTGAGCGTTATCGCGCTCGACAAAACCGGCACGCTGACCAAAGGACGCCCCGAGCTGACCGATCTCGTGCCTGCCGAGGGATTTGAATACAACGAAGTTCTTGCTCTTGTTGCGGCCGTCGAGACCCGCTCCGAGCACCCGATTGCCGAATCGATCGTCACAGCCGCAAAGCAGTTGAACCTCACCCTTGCACCTATTGAGAGCTTCGACGCAACACCGGGCTTCGGCGTGTCGGCCAAGGTCGCAGGTCGTACCGTCGCCGTCGGTGCGGATCGGTTTATGACGCAGCTCGGTCTGGATGTGTCGAGCTTGCAGTCCACCGCCCTGCGTCTTGGTGAGCAAGGCAAGAGCCCACTTTATGCCGCGATCGACGGCCGCTTGGCAGCGGTGATTGCAGTCGCAGATCCAATTAAAGAAACAACGCCTGAAGCAATCAAGGCGCTGCACGCGCTCGGACTGAAAGTAGCGATGATCACTGGCGACAATGCGGCGACCGCTGCGGCGATTGCCGAGCAGCTTGGCATCGATGAAGTCTTAGCCGAGGTTCTCCCCGATGGTAAAGTCGAGGCGCTGAAGAAGTTCCGGAACAATGGCGCGCGAGTAGCCTTCGTGGGAGACGGTATCAACGACGCGCCAGCACTCGCCGAAGCTGATGTTGGGCTCGCTATCGGCACGGGAACCGATGTAGCGATAGAAGCTGCTGACGTGGTGCTAATGTCGGGCGACTTGCGTGGCGTGACGAATGCGATCGCGCTTAGTCAGGCCACGATCCGTAACATTAAGCAGAACCTTTTCTGGGCCTTCGCCTACAACGCCGTGTTGATCCCGGTTGCGGCGGGTGCGCTCTACCCGTTGAATGGCACCTTGCTTTCGCCAATTTTCGCAGCGGCCGCAATGGCACTTTCCAGTATATTTGTGCTCGGCAACGCGCTCCGACTCAAGCGTTTCAGGGCTCCGATGATGGTTTAAACCCACACCAAGTCATTGGCTTTTGGGGTGGTAGCGCAAAAGTCACGCTTGGTAGACGAATATTGTTGAAGGAGTAACACAACATGTTTTCACCAAATACGCCCTTGGATCACCTCAAGGACGATTATAGCGACGCCCGAGAACATCTCTTTGCCACTGCAAGAGTCGTCACACCTGAGGTGTGGCGGGACTATATGCATTTGATCACCACATTAGCTCTGAGCAATCTTCAGATGGAATATAGACAACATGAATGCGATCTGAATACCTGTATGCCGACGTGTTCTTTACGCCCAGAGAAATATCTGTGCGTAGGTAAACCTCAGTTTTTGAGCGTATTTGATTAATTTACTAGAAGGAGAGAATGATGAATATTGGTCAAGCAGCCAAGTTGTCCGGCATCTCGGCGAAGATGATTCGCTACTACGAACAGATTGGCTTGATACCCAAAGCGAATCGTTCTGATGCTGGCTACCGAAATTACAGCTCGGCAGACGCGCAAAGCTTTCGCTTCATCCGTCGCGCACGCGACCTTGGCTTTTCTGTCGAACAAATCTCGGAGCTCCTGCTCTTGTGGTGCAATCGAGATCGCGCGAGCGCCGACGTTAAGGCGTTGGCGCTCTCCCATGCCGACGGACTGAAGGCGAAGATCGTTGAACTACAAGCTATGGTGCAAACGCTCGAGCAGCTAGCCGAAAATTGCCATGGCGATGGCCGCCCGGATTGCCCGATCCTTGCGGATTTGGCTGAGCCAACCGCCGCGAAAGAACGTTCGCAAGTTCCACATAGAACACCTCGATTTGGGAGTGACACACCCGCCTCGTCACGCCATCGTCCGCCACGGTGACTAACTCGTGAGCTTCTTCGATGGCGGCGTTTTCCAAGTTAGTTGCCACTATTGACTTACGCATCGAAGAAGCCCAAAAAGCACAATCATCAAGTTCTGTACAAGAACCAATACTAATCAAAATCAGCTCCAGAGGATGACCTATATGATGAATGTTCAATAAAATTACGCTAAGCACGATACTCATTTTTTGTTTTTCAGCCCAGGTATAAAGCCACCGCCAGCAATATAATTTGCATTAATTATGTGGCCTAATTGATATTCGCTTTTTAATCATAAAAAATATGAATAATCCGAACATCGCAGCCTTAGTAAATCGGAGAAAAGTGCACGCAAACGTAGGCACTATTTAGGCTTACTCCATTTCAGCGAAGGTCATTCTCGTACCGCTCTCGCAAGTATGCTGGTCAGTAGAATCAGTGTGAATCGATGGATATCAGTGTTATGGGAAACAGGTTAGATTGCTGTTTGATGAAACTAAATTTTACTTCATTTCTCTCGCAAAGAAGGCGCTGGCCTCGGTGTGCCCCTTGGGTATTTTTATAATTTATTTATCCATGCATAATCATTTGTTTTATCTGCGAAATTTATTAAACTCATTTCATTCAGACTATTCAAGGTAAGGCCTTGCTGCAAGGCTTCGTGTTTTTCCTTCCAGTTGTAAAGCAGACTAGTGCTAACTCCAAGAGGCTTTTTCGCATCGGCAACGCTATAACCTTGCTCCAGCACCATCAAGACGGCTTCATCCTTAAATGCCTGCGGATAACTCTTATGTGATTTGTTCAGACTCATATTGACCTCTTAATTTATTGACCATACTGTCTCAAAGTTAAGTGTCCAATGGGATTAGACCAGAACACGCTATCAGGGGCAGTGTTATGGACATCAATCCCATTTAAAAGTCATCGTATTAATAACTAACCGTAACTGTTCAACATTAAGCTACTCAGAAGTTATGGAGGTTAAGCCGCTTAAGCAGGCGTTATCCATAGAAATTTTAATTCTAAATTCACTAATTCGAGCTAAAAGTCTAACTTGAAAATGTCCAGAAATGAGCTGGGTGGGGTCGAGTTGAGATTGTCCGATTAAGTCTAGCTATTTAATCAACACTGTCAGTTCATATATGAGCTAGTACACATAATGATTTTTGTCCAAAAGTAGGTTAGGGCGCTTCACTCGATATCTATAAAAACTCCTGAAAATGACATATTTATGTCCATGGCGGCTCAAAATCGGCAACATCTTAGTATTTCATTGTGATTTTTTGGACAAGTATAAGCGCGTTGCTAGGTGTTTCTGGCTAGTTTGCGAGTCCAATATACCAAAGCATTCACGTAGCGACGATTAAATTGTTTAAGATACCGTCAGGTGAAACTGGTGATGTGTTCGAGCGACTCCGATGTTGATAAATCACGTCATCAACATTACAACAAATTAATAGGTAAGATTAAGCAGTGGAAATATAGCTACGAACCAATTTCAATTAAGCTTGGTAAACCGATGAATTATTGTAAGTAATCATTCTAATGGAGCGACATGATTTGATTGGGACATTGTTTCATAAAATTCATTTCTAACACGTCATCTATACTTCAAAAGAGTTCGCATAGCTGCGTGTGAGGTGCACTTTGTCAAAAAGCAGCAAACACAAAATTTAATGCGCTCTGGATGAACAGCTTTGCACCATAATAGAGCAAAGCTGTTGGCGGAGTGAATTATAGCCTTGATATATAATAACAAAATTCAGACTCACGAAATGACACAAAACTCATTTGGAATGACAAGCCACAAAAAAAGAGCTGCGATGGGAACCGTATAGAGAGCATTTAACATAATATACATTGTGCGCAGCTTTGTATCTAATCACTCTATGCCTTTCAAATGGTCGATTGGTTTGTTGAATGCACTTTCATGACGTTCAATTTGGCTTGTGTGCAAATATTGCGATGTAGTGTCGATACTTTCGTGGCCAGCGTCGGCTTGTACATGGGATAACGGTCTGCGGTTGATATTGATATCGTGCGTAATACCAGTGTGACGAATATTGTGGGCAGTAAGTTTGCGCATCTGCGCCGCATCTTGTGTAAAGCCATCGATTTCTATACGTTCTGCAGCCAGATTAATTATTTTTTGAATTTCGTCGCGAACATGACGAATGCCTAGATTGGCATTGAGGATACCAACATCTCGGCCGCGTCCAGCAGCTTTATGCCGTACAAACAAAGGATGATTTTCGTTTGGTCCTGGATAATCCGTTAATCCTAAAAACTGACGATATTTGACTAACGCATCGAGCAAAGCTTTTGAAATCGCAACACTGCGTCTTTTACCACCTTTACTCAACGGAATATGAAAACTCCAGATGCCCGTTTGCTGGTTACGTTTAAACTGGTTCATCACTGGCGAATAACCCGCACGTGCAGACACATCTGAAATGCGTAAATAACAGCAATAAATCAATGTAATGAGGAATAAACTTCTTTGATGTAACTCAGGAAATTCTTCTGCTAGTCCAGTAACGGTCGCCATAATATATGACCACTGTAATTCAGTGAATGCGAGACTATTTTCATCTTCATGACTTTGACACTGATATTGCCTGTTTGCTGCAAATCGACTGTGATTAAGCCAGATTTGGGCAGGATTCCGCTCACAATATTCTTCACTTGTCAGATACGAATAAAACGAAGACAAAATGGCCATTTTCGTTTTTAACGCATTATCGCTTAACACATAAGGCTGGATTTGCCCGAGTTGTTTTTTGCCGACAAATGGTCGCCATTGCGAGTTTGGAACCCGTTCATCATGCAGTTTATCGTATTTAAACTGTGGCACATTAAAATAACCGATCAGTGCTATCGGCGGTGCTTGGCAATAATCAACGTAACGACTCATGTCTTTGCGCGTAACTTGAATGGGAGACATTGAAACCACATCAAAACACCAATGCAGAAACGTAGTGAGTTCACTGCGATAAGCTTTATAGTTGTTTTCGTTATGCTTTTGCTCAAATAGCCAATCACTGGCATGCTCGATGACTAAGCCCGCATCAACCACCTTTTTCATGCTAATTTGGGTGATATATTGGTTAACAATACTATTGCCAACTTGTATGAATTCAAATGAGTCAAATAACGGGATTACTGGAGGAAGTTGCATATTACATCTGAATTATAAGAGTTTCTTGTATGATAATACTTAAATGCAAATGCCGATAATGTTATTTATCGGCATCAAGATATGTCAGATTTTTAGTGCAACTTGAAAATGAACATTGCTGACAAGTAATACGCTTTTTGCAACAGATCAAGCATAGCTGCCACACTTGCTGTTTCGATTGGCTATCTAAGCACGTGAAGTCAGATGCGCAGATGTGTCCATCATGTATTAGCTGTGCCAATTTATGCGCTGAAATTGATAAGTTAATTCGATTAGTCATGCCCTTTCCCTCCCTATCATTGTTTGATAGTAACAGAATACACAAATGAGAATTGTTATCAACAATGTAATTTAAGGATTGCCACTCACCTCGCTATTTTATGCAAGATTTTGCACCGCTTTGAAATGTGTCTACTACACTGATTATGTGATCATTATTTTTACTTGAATGAGGTATCGGATGCTGATTGATCTTGCAAAGAAAAACCCTCTTTTTTCCGGTAAAAAGTCTACCGAGACAACAGAGTCTGGTATTCCTTGGAAGGTATTAGTGGTCGATGATGAACCTGATGTTCATACCGTCACTAAGCTTGCCCTCTCCCGCTTTAAACTTGATGGCCGTGCCCTCACCTTTATCAATGCTTATAGTGCCGAACAAGCAAAAGAATTACTCAATCAAGAACATGACATCGCCATTGCCTTTATTGATGTTGTCATGGAAAGTGACCATGCAGGGTTAGAACTAGTAAAGTGGATCCGTGAAGAATTACTGAATAAAACCACTCGATTGATCTTACGTACAGGCCAGCCAGGGCAAGCACCTGAAGAAGACGTTATCGTCAATTACGATATTAATGATTACAAAGCAAAAGCTGAACTCGATTCCCGTAAGCTGATGACCAGCGTCTACTCAGCCCTTCGCTCTTATCGCGATATCATGGAAATCGAGCAAGCAAGGCGCACCCAAATAAATCACCGTAAGGGCTTAGAAAGAGTACTAGAAGCCACCTCAGGATTATTTGAACTGCGCACCCTACATAAATTCGCCGATGGGCTACTGACTCAAGTGGCCACTCTACTTAATCTCGATTCAGAAACGCTACTGCTGACTTGTAATGCGATTGATGCAATTAGTGGTCATGTTGAACCTGTCAATATAGAAATCCTTGCAGGTACTGGCCAATTTGCGAATAAATCCCACATTACGCAACTACCTGAACATATTGATCGTCTACTGCGCAGTGCGCTCACCCAACAGCGGTGCCTTTATGAAGACAATTGTTTTATCGGTTACTTTCCCACCAAAGGCGGTTTAATCAATCTACTTTATATGGATGGTATTGATAGAATTGATGATCTTGATAAGAAACTCATTGATATTTTTGCCATCAACGTGGGCATAGCCTTTGAAAATTTGCTGCTCAATCAGGAGGTGGAAGATACACAATCAGAGCTTATTTTACGTTTAGGTGATGTTGTTGAAAGCCGCTCGAAAGAAGCTGCCAATCATGTGAAACGTATGGCGGAGTATTGTTCTCAATTAGCATTACTAGCCGGTTTAAGTGAATACGAAGCCGATTTACTGCGCCGTGCCTCACCAATGCATGACATAGGTAAAATTGCGATCCCCGATGCTGTCCTACTTAAACCCGGCAAATTAGATGACGAAGAATGGAAAGTTATGCGTCAGCACCCTATGATTGGCCATCAAATTCTTGCAAATTCTGAGCGACCAATACTAAAGGCCGCATCAATTATTGCACTGCAACATCATGAAAAATATGATGGTTCTGGTTATCCTGCAAATCTAAAACAAGACGAAATTCACATTTTCTCGCGGATTGTGGCAATCGCAGATGTGTTTGATGCCCTTTCCCATGCCCGCTGCTATAAAACAGCTTGGCCTTTAGAAGAGGTTTTAGCTGAAATGCGTAAAGGGGCGGGAACACACTTTGATCCTCACTTATTACAGCTCTTTATTGAAAATGTAGACATTTTTGTCAAAGTAAAAGAAAACTGGAAGGATCACTAATCTGTATAGTTGATTGTCTTGATATTTAGAAAGCCTATCAGGCACTTTCAAAGATATATCTAACCATTGTCATCTGCGAGAAAATCAAAAAAAGCCGATTTAGTTTCACCATTAACGCTAAAACTCACAAAGCCACGCCAAACCATGTAGCCACTACTACAAGAACCGTAGACTAACTGACCGATATAAGTCATTTTGTCAGTTTGCTTCACATTTACAGGAATAACACCCATAAACATGTCTCTTCCTTCTAAGCGGATTTGCACATTAGAAATTGGCATGGAAGATAACAACTGTAATGTCAATGGCTTTTCGCTTGGTGCACTCCCTGGTGACAAGCGAAAAGTGAGCTCAACATCCCCAACTTTTTTAACACAATCCCCCTTAGAAAATTGGCAAAGTGAAGGATCAAGACTGCTTTTAAGTGTGACTTGCTTTGCATCTTCCTTACAAGCTGTGAGATTGAAGCTAAATAATGCAATAAATAAATAGGGACTCAGACGAGTTAGCACAAAGATTAACCTTATGATGCAATATGTTAACATTCTATGGCGTAGGTTGATCTAGATCAACTTTCCACACCCCTTCTTTGGTATCTTTTTTGATATGGCTCAAGTATCATTGCGAAACCTCATATTTGAGCAAAAATATGCAGGGTAACGCATTGACATCACTCAGCAACCTTAATAGGGAAGCTGAGTTTTATGTCATTTATAACAGGTAAAGCTTGTCTTTACTAAAAGTAAAAGTAATAAGCAGTGGAAGCATTATGATGAACCATTCCCAGCCAACAGGCGCTGATTACAATTACGCCATTGTCCGCCAATTTGCCTTAACCACAGTTTTGTGGGGTATTGTTGGTATGTCAGTCGGCGTATTAATTGCGGCTCAGTTAATCTGGCCTCAGCTGAACTTTGACACTCCTTGGTTAACGTATAGTCGCTTGCGACCATTACACACCAATGCGGTGATCTTCGCGTTCGGTACATCAGCCCTTTTTGCAACATCCTATTATGTCGTACAACGCACCTGTCAAACCCGACTATTTGCACCTAAGTTAGCCGCATTTACGTTTTGGGGATGGCAAGCCATCATTCTGTCAGCAGCTATCTCTTTACCAATGGGTTTCACCCAAGGAAAAGAATACGCTGAATTAGAATGGCCTATCGATATCGCAATTACTATCGTTTGGGTGTCTTACGCTATCGTGTTCTTCGGTACTATTATCAAACGAACAACTTCGCATATTTATGTGGCGAACTGGTTCTTTGGTGCCTTTATTATTACCGTTGCCGTACTACACATAGTTAACTCTATGGCAGTACCAGTCAGTCTGTTCAAGTCATACTCTCTGTATAGCGGCGCTGTCGATGCTATGGTGCAGTGGTGGTATGGTCACAACGCTGTAGGTTTCTTATTAACCGCAGGCTTCTTGGGGATGATGTATTACTTCGTACCTAAGCAAGCAGGTCGTCCTGTGTACTCTTACCGTCTTTCTATTGTCCACTTTTGGGCACTGATCGCACTGTATATCTGGGCTGGTCCTCACCACTTACATTACACAGCTTTACCTGACTGGACTCAGTCTTTAGGTATGGTGATGTCACTGATCCTATTCGCACCTTCTTGGGGCGGTATGATTAACGGTATCATGACCTTGTCTGGTGCTTGGCATAAACTGCGTACTGACCCTGTGTTACGTTTCTTAGTTGTTTCTCTGTCTTTCTACGGTATGTCTACCTTCGAAGGCCCTATGATGGCAATTAAGACAGTTAACGCATTATCACACTATACAGATTGGACTATCGGTCACGTTCACTCCGGCGCGCTAGGCTGGGTTGCAATGGTGTCAATCGGTTCTCTGTATCACTTGATTCCTGTATTGTTCGGTCACGGCCGTATGTACAGCATCAAGTTAATTAACGTCCATTTCTGGTTAGCGACTATTGGTACTGTACTTTACATCGTCTCTATGTGGATTTCAGGTGTAATGCAAGGTCTGATGTGGCGCGCAGTGAATGCTGACGGTACTTTGACTTATAGCTTTGTTGAAAGTCTGGAAGCTTCTTATCCTTTCTACTTCGTACGTTTCCTTGGCGGTTGTTTCTTCCTGACCGGTATGCTGATCATGGCATATAACGTGATCCGTACTGTGAAAGCCTCTAAAGATTCATTGCCAGCATTGGCTGAACCAACAGCGGCTTAAAGGAGCAAACTCGATGAAATTTAATCATGAGATAGTTGAAAAAAACATCGGTTTGTTAGCGATTTTTACCGTTATCGCTATCAGCTTCGGTAGTCTCGTTGAAATCACACCGTTGATTTTTCAAAAAGATACGACTGAGCCAGTTGAAGGTTTAAAGCCATACACTGCCCTGCAAATTGAAGGTCGTGACATCTATGTTCGTGAAGGTTGTTATAACTGTCACAGCCAGATGATCCGTCCCTTACGTGCAGAAACTGAACGTTATGGTCACTACTCTGTCGCGGGCGAATCAGTTTGGGATCATCCATTCCAATGGGGTTCTAAGCGTACGGGTCCTGATCTTGCACGTGTTGGCGGTCGTTATAGCGATAAATGGCATGAAGTTCACTTAATCGATCCTCGTGCTGTAGTTCCTCAATCGAATATGCCAGGGTTCCCATGGTTAGCCGAAAACAAGTTAGACGGCAAACTAACGGGTGACAAGATGACTATCCTACGTAACCTGCATAAAGGCGGTTACAAAGGTAATGATCTTTATACCGATGAAGAAATCGCAGGCGCACAGCAAGCTGTTGCAGGTAAGACAGAAATGGACGCCTTGATTGCATATCTTCAGTCTTTGGGTCACGCACTCAAATAAGGAGGCAATATATGGATTACGGCACATTACAAGGCATTTTAACCATCATTGTGATGCTGACCTTCGTCGGTATATTTGCTTGGGCATATAGCTCGCGTCGTCAAAAATCATTTGATGAAGCAGCTAACCTTGTGTTTTCCGATGAGGAAGTCAACAAGGTATCGAAGGACTCAGGAGAGAATAAGTGATGAGTAGCTTCTGGAGTGTTTGGATTACTGTACTCTCGTTAGTCGTGATCGCGGGTTGTTTTCTATTACTGCGTGTGTGTTCTAAGAACACCACTGACGTAAAAGAAGGCGAATCCATGGGTCACAGTTTCGACGGTATTGAAGAACTCAATAACCCACTGCCAAAATGGTGGAGTTATATGTTCTATATCACTATCGTGTTTGGCTTGATCTATTTGGCCTTATTTCCTGGTTTAGGTAACTATAAAGGCCTATTAGGCTGGACCAGTTCTAACCAGAGTATCGGTACAGAGCATGGCATTAAAGCCGATTCTGCCGCAGCGATTGAGCTAGCAGCAAAAGAAGGCCTTTATGTTCAGTATGATCAAGAAGTAAAACACGCTGATGAAAAATATGGCCCAATCTTCGCGGCTTACTTGGCAACACCACTAGAAGAATTAGTGAAAAACCAAGAAGCGTTGAAAGTGGGTGGCCGTTTGTTTCTGCAAAACTGTGCTCAGTGCCATGGTTCTGATGCACGTGGTAGCAAAGGTTTCCCTAATCTTACCGATGGTGACTGGTTATATGGTGGTGAATTAGCCACGATTAAGACCACTATCATGGCAGGTCGTCATGGCATGATGCCACCGAAAGGTGGCTTGCCAATCGAAGATAGCGAGATTACTGGTTTAGCTGAATACGTTGTTAAATTGTCTGGTCGTGAGCATGACGAGAAACTCGCTGCTCAAGGTCAAGGCTCATTCATGAAAGGTTGTTTTGCGTGTCATGGTATGGACGCTAAAGGCAACAAGTTTATGGGTGCTCCTAACTTAACTGACGATGTTTGGTTATATGGCGGTAGCCGTGGCATGATCGAAGAGACCATTAAACATGGTCGCGCAGGTGTGATGCCAGCGTGGAAAGACGTTCTCGGTGAAGAGAAAGTTCACGTCATTACAGCTTATGTTTATAGCTTGTCAAACAAGTAATTAGGTATAAGTAACACTAAGGCCTCGAAGACTTCGAGGCCTTTTTTTTAAAGTGCTAAAACCGTCTTTTAACGGTAAAATGGCGCAAATTTTTTGAATGGGTATCTGACATGAGCGAACAACAAGCCTGGTATAAGCAGTTCTGGCCTTGGTTTTTAATTATTCTTCCTTTATGTGCCGTCGTCGCAAGTTTTACCACGCTAAAAATTGCCCTTACGAACTCGGACTCTTTAGTCGCCGAAGATTACTACAAAGATGGCAAAGCCATTAATATGGACTTAAGTAAAGTGAAGTATGCCAAACAAATAGGCATGAATTTTTCACTCGATCAAGCCAATAATGAGATTTTACTGACGCAGCAAGGGGGACCTGCATATCAAGCCGCCTTGAAAGTCGAGTTCTATCATCCAACCATTGCCGACAGAGATATGAAACTCACTGCGACGGCCGATGCCAGTAATGTGTATCGCATTAGCATTCCTACTACCCTAACCGGTCCTTGGGAAGTTCGCCTCGAAAGTTACGACGGTAAATGGCGAATTCACCAACGCGTTGAATTAAAAGATCACGTCCAACTTTGGCTGAATTGATTGTGGTTAAATAAGTAGCGCTATGACGTATCCAAGTTGTTTTCACTGCCAAGAGCCCGTTCTGACGGGCCAGCAGTTTGTGACTCGCATTAATGATCGTGATGAACTGATGTGTTGCCCTGGCTGTCAGGCGGTTTCTCAAGCGATTGTCGATGCGGGATTACTCAGTTATTACAAGTTCCGCACTGAGCCTGGCAATAAACAGAATGCCCTGGTCCCCGAAGCATTAACACAATTTAGCGCCTATGACTTGCCCGAAGTGCAGCAAGACTTTGTGCATTCTGAGGACAATGTCGAATCAGTGTCACTCTCCATCGATGGTATCACCTGTGCCGCCTGTGCTTGGTTAATTGAACACAAAGTCAAACAACTTGCTGGCGTGAGCCAAGTGCTAGTCAACTCAACCACCCAACGCGCCATGATCAGTTGGGATAAACGCAAGGTAAAACTTAGCGATATTCTCGGACAAATTAGTCGTATCGGCTATCAAGCCGCGCCCTACCAAGTTGACGAACAAGAGCTCAACAATAAACTCAATAGCCGCAAGTTTTTACTGCGTTTAGGCTTAGCTGGCTTTGCGACTATGCAAGTCATGATGTTCGCCCTCGCCCTTTATACTGGCTACTTCACTGATTTAGACGTGCAGTATCGGGACTATTTCCGCTGGGTCAGCATGATTTTTGCCACGCCTGTGGTGCTTTATTCGGCGCAGCCCTTCTATTTTAGTGCCATTCGTACCCTGCTCAGCGGCAAACTCAATATGGATGTGTCTGTTTCGATTGCCATTGGTGGTGCCTATACCGCAAGCTGTTTTGCCACAGTGAATGGCACAGGCGAAGTGTATTTTGAATCCGTATCCATGTTTACATTCTTTTTGTTACTCGGGCGTTACTTCGAGCAAAAGGCAAGACAAAAGGCCTCGGTCAGCTCCAGTAATTTACATAAATTGGTGCCGCTCACTGCACACTTAGTCACCGAAAATGGTCAAGAAGAAATTCCGGCCAAAAAGTTACGCCTCAATGATGTGATCCTTGTGAAACCAGGGGAAATGGTTGCGGCCGATGGTGTGGTGATTGAAGGCCACACAAACATCAATGAAGCTATGCTCACTGGTGAGCAAATGCCCATTGAAAAACAGCAAGATCAGCAAGTGTACGCTGGTACTATCAACGTCGACCAACCGATAAAAGTTAAAGTTACCGCATTGGGGCAAGACCAACTCGTGGCTGAAATTATTCGACTGCAGGAGCTGGCATCCAATACAAAACCTGCGATAGCCCTATTAGCCGATAAATTATCCCGCTATTTCTCGGGTACGATTCTAACAATCGCGACGATCACCTATTTGGTTTGGCAACAGATTTCCCCAGAGGATGCCTTTTGGGTAACGCTATCGGTTCTGGTCGCAACTTGTCCTTGTGCCTTAGCGCTAGCGACACCGACCGCCGTCACCTGTGCAACCGCCATTTTTACCCGTCTTGGGATCATTACCCGCAAAGCCGGTGTCTTTGAAAAACTGCCGCAGATTAAACATGTGGTCTTTGATAAAACTGGCACCCTTACCTGTGGTACGCTCTCTATCGGGCAAACGCAGTGCATGGCCGATTTAACCAAGACGCAGGCCTTAGCCATTGCAGCTGCGCTGGAAACGGGCTCTCGCCATCCGATTGCGGCTGCATTTGCCCTATTTGCCGATAATACCTTGGTCGCGGAGCAAGTTCACCATGAAGTCGGCTTTGGTGTTCGAGGCCGTATCGAGGGGACTGACTATTTAATTGGTAATGCTGTATTTACTGGCGCACGTATCGATACTCAGGACCCAACCCAAAAGATTTGGTTAGCACGCTCAGCCAATGAGCAGCTTGAAGTGCTTGCCAGCTTTGAGATCCAAGACAATATTCGTCAAGACAGTAAGGCCACGATTGAGATATTAAAGCAACAAGGTTGCCGCATTAGTATCGCCAGCGGCGATAGCTCGGGACATGTGCATCAACTGGCCAAAGAGCTGGGAATTGAAGATGTGCACAGCGGATTAACGCCCGCGGGTAAACTTGCCCTAGTAACGAAATTACAACAGCATACTCGCGTGGCGATGTTTGGCGATGGCATCAATGATGCGCCAGTACTTGCGGGGGCTGATTTGTCGGTCGCCATGGGCAGTGGCAGTGCGATTGCCAAAAACAGTGCCGATTTGATTTTACTGGGCGATCATCTATCCCGTTTCACCCAAGCTGTCGCGGTCGCTAAACTGACCACGCAAATTATTAAACAAAATTTAGCGTGGGCGCTGGGTTACAACGCCCTTATCTTGCCTTTAGCTGTCACTGGTCATGTGGCACCTTATATTGCCGCGATTGGCATGTCGGCGAGTTCTTTGATTGTGGTCGGTAATAGCCTGAGATTATTACGGGTAAAAGTGTGATCATAATAAAACGTTTAACCAGATAGTAAGAGGTCATTATGGAAATTATTTATGTGCTTATCCCCATTGCCATGATCTTCGTCGCCATTGCGGTAATGGTATTTTTCTGGGCAGTGAAATCTGAGCAATTTGACGATCTTGACCGTCAAAGTGTTTCTATATTGTTTGATGAAAATACTGATAAACCTGGCCATCTGCCCACCTCTGCCATTCAGTCAACAGCAGAACATGATGACATCGCAGCGCAGCAAGCGATAAAAAATCAGCAAAAAGGCATGCCTTTGTGATTGAGTACAATGTCACCGGTGCCTTTCTCGTCGGCTTGATGGGAGCTGCGCATTGTTTTGGTATGTGTGGCGGTTTAGTGGGCGCGTTTTCCGCCCAAATCCCTCATCCTAAAATAGGTAACCAGCTGGCCCATCAGCTTAAATATTTACTGAGTTACAATTTAGGCCGTATTTTAAGTTACACCTTAGCGGGCGGCTTAGTGGGCGCATCGTCGGCAGGTCTTGGTCACTTATTTGAGCTGGATATTTATCTGATTGTCCTGCGCATGATTGCCGGACTGACGATGATCGCAACAGGACTTTACATCGCTAAAATTTGGGTTGGAATAGTGCAAATTGAGCGTGTAGGTCAATGGCTATGGCAATATTTAAAACCGCTAGCGCAGCGTCTTGTTCCAATCAAAAATCCGAGCCAAGCAGTCATGGCGGGATTCATTTGGGGCTGGCTCCCCTGCGGCCTCGTCTATAGCACCTTAACTTGGTCGGTTGCATCTGGCTCTGCCAGTCAAGGCGCCTTGATTATGTTAGCCTTTGGCTTGGGTACTTTACCCGCCCTATTAAGCGCTGGCGTGGCGGCAAAACGCCTTGCTGCATGGGTACAAAAGAAAACCGTTAGACTATTGAGCGGCTTACTGTTAATTGCCTTTGGTGGTCAAACTTTATATATCGCACTCGCGCAGCTAAACTAGCCCAAGTGAGTGAATTGGTTTAACATGGTTGCAGTGGATAAACTTGAGAATCAACATGACAATTGAACAAAATAAGAATCGTCGTCCTGCCGCTAGCGGATGCACAATCCATTGTCACGATTGCAGTATGGGTACCCTTTGTATTCCTTTTACCCTCAATGCAAGTGAGCTAGATCAGCTCGATGATATTATTGAGCGTAAAAAGCCAATCCAGAAAGGCGAGCAAATTTTTAAGTCAGGTGATGCATTGAAATCCCTGTTTGCGATCCGCTCTGGCACCATCAAAAGTTACACTATTACCGAGCAAGGTGATGAGCAGATAACTGGCTTCCATCTAGCGGGTGATGTGATTGGTTTTGATGGTATTCACGCTCAGTTGCACCAGAGTTTTGCACAGGCCCTCGAGACCTCTATGGTTTGTGAAATCCCCTTTAATATCCTCGATGAACTTTCGGGCACTATGCCTAAGTTACGTCAGCAGATCATGCGTCTAATGAGTAATGAGATCATGAGCGATCAAGAAATGATCCTGCTGCTCAGTAAGAAAAATGCCGAAGAACGTCTAGCAGCGTTTATCAGCAATTTAGCAAATCGTTTCGGCAGTCGTGGTTTCTCACCTAAAGAATTCCGTTTAACCATGACCCGCGGTGACATTGGCAATTATCTCGGTTTAACCGTTGAGACCATCAGCCGCTTACTTGGACGCTTCCAAAAGTCAGGCTTGATTGAAGTTAAGGGTAAGTACATCACTATCCTCGACTCGCAAGAGCTAAATCTGTTAGCGGGTAATTCTCGCATCGCGAGATAGTCAATCGCAAGAGCATTAACCGTGAGAGGTCAAGCCTAAATAATTGTCGCCAATAGCATAACAGTTTAATGGTAAAAGCTGTGCTTGCTAGACATGTCATGCAGATTAAGGCATGATTTTTAAGCGAGTTTTAATCAATTTCAAATGAGTTTGATCTAGAACAATACAGCTCACTGCCAAAGGCTCATGATGATATTGAGCCTATGACTAAAGGAACCAAACATGAAGGATTATCAAAAAATACTGGTTGTGGTTGACCCTACCACTGAAAATCAAGTTGCCCTTGCACGAGCGGTCGCCTTGGCCAGTAAATGCAACGCTCAAGTCACTGTGTTTCTTTCTATCTTCGACTTCTCTTACGAAATGACTTCGATTCTGTCGAATCAAGAACGCGAAGCCATGCGTCAAGGTGTCATAGATCAACGGCTCGCTTGGATCCAAGACTTACTCGCCGCTTATACTCATCTGCAACTCAATATCGATACTCAAGTCATTTGGCATAATCGCCCCTTTGAAAGCATTATTAATCATGCTATTTCAGGGCAATACGATTTGATTGTTAAAGGCACCCATGCCCACGACAAACTCAAGGCGGTGATCTTCACTCCAACTGATTGGCATTTAATGCGTAAAGCCCCTGTGCCAGTGTTGATGGTGAAAGCCCATGACTGGCCAGCCGCGGGCAAAATCCTCTGTGCTGTGAATGTGGCAACCGAAGATACCGATCATCAAATGCTTAACGGCAAAATTATTGAACATGCAAAAGATTTGGCGAAAAAGTTCTCTGCTGAAGTACATTTAGTCAATGGTTATCCCGGTACGCCAGTTAACCTAGCCATTGAGCTTCCTGACTTTGATGCCCAGTCATACAACGAAACCATTCGCATGCAGCATGAGCAGCGCGTGAGTTATCTTGCGGGCGCTTATGATATTAATCCAAGTCATTGCCATGTAAAAGAAGGTTTACCAGAGGATGTGATCCCTGAACTGGCTGAAAAACTTGATGCTGAATTGGTGATCCTAGGGACTGTCGGTCGTACCGGATTTTCAGCAGCACTGATAGGTAATACCGCTGAACATGTTATCGATAGCATCAACTGCGATTTATTGGCTATAAAGCCCGACGGTTATAAATCACCGTTAGAAGAAGCCTAAGCAATACGCGGCTCTTTACCCCGCCAAAGATAGCTGGAATAATACGCGCCCTGAAACTGTGTTACTGGGCGCTTTTTTATGCTTGAAGCTATATCTGAAGTTACGGTAAATCCTATGCCGGAAGAATTATCAAAAAAACAAACTACCCGTCTGAATAAATTACAGAAGCGGCTTCGTCGTGAAGTGGGCAGCGCGATTGCCGATTACAATATGATTGAAGATGGCGATAAGATCATGTGCTGCCTCAGTGGCGGTAAAGACAGCTACGCCATGCTCGATATTTTGATGAATCTGCAGCAACGTGCGCCCATTCAGTTTGAAATCATTGCGGTTAATTTAGATCAGAAGCAACCGGGCTTCCCTGAGCATGTATTGCCCGCCTATCTCGATAAGCTCAATGTGCCTTATCACATCCTCGAGAAAGATACTTACTCGATAGTGAAAGACAAAATCCCTGAAGGTAAAACCACCTGCTCCTTGTGCTCTCGCCTGCGCCGCGGCACGCTTTATGGCTTTGCTCAGCGTATCGGCGCCACTAAAATCGCCCTAGGCCATCACAGGGATGACATTATCGAGACCTTGTTCTTAAATATGTTCTTTGGCGGTAAGATGAAAGCAATGCCGCCAAAGCTGCTGTCGGATGATGGCGCTAATATCGTCATACGTCCCCTAGCCTATTGTCGCGAGAAAGATCTCGAAGAATATGCCAGCTTAAAAGAATTTCCAATCATTCCATGCAACTTGTGTGGCTCACAGGAAAACTTAAAGCGCGCCGCAGTCAAAGACATGCTGAATCAGTGGGATAAACAATACCCCGGACGCATTGAAACGATTTTCACCGCCATGCAAAACACCGCACCATCACAGGGTGTTGACCGTGAGCAGTTCGACTTTGTGTCTCTAACACGTGACCCAGATGCGCCTATGCGTGGTGATGTTGCTGAAGCCAATCTACCTGCATTCGATTTTCTTGATATCGCCAATAGCGGTCGTATCGATTTGGATGCAGCAAAACGCATTGATATTGTTAACACTTACGAAGTCTAACTTAGACTGAATTTAGCGCCTAGTCAGTAAGAGAAGTTAACGAACCGAAAGTAAGCAAGATAAATTAGCACAACAAAATGCCCACTTAATGTGGGCATTTTTATGGCTACAGAATAAGTTTATCTTTGAGCCAGCGCTTCTGAATCGCTTATCTCAAGACGCCTATTCAAAGATACAAAGATGATTACTTCACCCAAGGACTCAGCACTAATGGCTGGGCACTGAAGCTTAGCGTGGTGATGCTTTCAAGCTCATTAGCGGCTAATTTATAACTGCCTTTTATCGCTTCTTCACGGCCATTAAGGCGTACATAGACTTCTTGTTCAGATGAGAATTCAAAGTTTAAGCCAGTAATGGATTCCCTAAAATAACGCATCGGGAAGCCTTGCATAGCACCGAGCAGCGTGTCCATCTCAGTCATGATTTGTTGTAGGCGCGTTTTATCGTACTCGGCTAATGTCTGTTTTGCTCTAACTTGCATTGCAATACCACATCCCTCAGCGCTGCCAGCGAAATGCAGATTTACCAAGGCTCGCTGATCTTTTAAATCATCATCTAAGGGAATGAATAACCGCTGAGCATCAGTATACGTCAGTGGCGTTGAGGTTTTTTCACTGGAAATAGAACCACTTTGGATCAAACAATTCTTTTGCATTGGAACACTAAAAGCCACTTCCACGAGTTGATAACCGCCTTTATTGACTTGTTTTAACCTATCATAAAAGCCTTTATATTCAAGGGATACAGTTTCTGCGGCGGCGCTAGTTGCCAACAAAAACAGGCTACTAAACAACAGTTTTTTATACATCGACATTCACCAAATATTTTTCATTATGACGTAACATATCAAGCAGCTCATCAATATAAGCTTCTTGTCTTTCAGAATAATTCACTAAACCGTAAATCAATTGATCCGCTGTTGGCTCTAGCTCCTGTGAACGTAAATCTGCTCGAATAGAGCGAAATAACGCATAGGCAGTATTAGAATTTAAATTACGCATATAGGATGAAACCGATTCATCGACCGATGAAAACACTTTCACCTCATGACTTTTACCCGAACCACGTGAGGACGGCACTATGCCGCAGCCAGAAGTAAAACACCATTCACCAAAAAAGTTAAAACCTTCTCTGGCAAAACGTGAACTCCCCCAACCCGATTCATTCGCGGCTTGAATTAACACCATAGATTCCGGCACGATATCGACACGTTTAAGTAAGCTTGCTAATGACTTAGCATCTACGTTGCGCGCCGCATATTGGTATTTATCGAATAACGCATTGATCTGCGTTAATTCGGTATCAGATAAACTCTTACCATTATCGACTAAGGCAAGCATCTCATTGATAAAGCCACGCTCCATCAAGATAATGGCATTCTGTTGCTGAACAATCGGCCGCAGGAAATCAAAAAAAGCTTTCTTCTTTTCGGTAATGTCGCTGATCGCTGAAAAGTCAGGGACTTGCGTAACAGGATTGACATCGCTAACGAATTGGGGCGCAATAGCGGATGAGTCACTCGAGTGAGGAATGATCCAAACTCGTAATGCAAAAATCGCCACTATGACCATGGCTAATGCCAATGTAAACGAACCGATTCTACCTGTTTTCAATCATTCACCTTAGGTATAACGCCCTTATTGGGCAAATAAAGGCCGGATTATAAGCTATTTGTCAGATTTCACGAAATTTGCCCATCATCATGATCACGAACTCAGGTACAATATTACGCCTGAGGCACCATTATCGAGTCGAGCTTGCTATTACGCCGTCATTTATAGATGCAAGCATTTGACTGAGTATTTATACTAAGGTTCCTTAGCGTTATCACCATTGCACAACGGCTCATGAGCCATCCCGCTTATAGCGACAATGGATGGCTATGACATTAAATTTTCGGGTATTCAGGAAGGAAAAACCCAGATGCAGCATTTGATGTTAAATCAATTTGAACGTGTCGTCGCCATTGGCGGAGGCCATGGTTTAGGCCGAGTATTATCCTCGCTCGATTTTTTAGGCAACCGCCTTACAGGGATTGTCGCCACCACTGATAATGGCGGTTCTACTGGTCGACTGAGAGCCGAGCAAGACTGTATTGCTTGGGGTGATTTACGTAACTGCTTATCCCATTTAGCTAATCGTCCTTCCGTTGGCTCGCAATTGTTCGAATACCGTTTTCAAGGTGCCACTGAACTCAGTGGCCATAATTTAGGTAATTTAATTTTACTGGCTCTTGATCAACTCTGCGTTCGTCCATTAGAAGCGGTTAATCTCATCCGTAACTTACTTAAGATAGAAACCCAACTTATTCCCATGTCAGAGCAGCCCACTCACTTAGTGGCCCTGCAAGCCTGTGGTAGTAAAGTCTTTGGGGAGATTAATGTTGACAGTATGAATGAGGCTCCTATTGCACTCTGCCTTGAACCACAGGTCGATGCCACCTTTGAAGCTTGTGAAGCTGTTCGTCAGGCGGACTTGGTCATCTTAGGCCCTGGGAGTTTCTTAACCAGTATCATGCCGCCGCTGCTGTTACCTAAGTTTGCGAAAAGCCTCGCTGCAACTAAAGCGCAGGTGATCTTTATCGATAACCTTGCCGAAGAGGCCTCACCCGCGGGTCGGTTTAGCATTGAGCAACGTATCGCTTGGTGTCACCAAGTGATTGGCAAGCCCATTATTCACAAAGTACTTCGCCACGGTGAACAAACGCGTTTAGGGCCACTGGTTAACTATTTTCCGTTGAAGAATCGCCATAATCCCAATCTACATGATCAAGCGAACTTATTAGATGCATTAAGCGCCCTGCTGCGGATCAATGATCTCACTCAACAACCGCTTGCCTGCTAGCTCTTACCTGTTAATAATTCAATCGAAATAATAAAGGACAGCAAGTGCTGTCCTTTATATTGTAAAGCGAAAAGGAATGTCCCTTTAGTCTGTCTATAAGGCTGCTATAACCATTACAACACTTGTGCTATGGCTTTACAGATAACAGGCATATTCGTCTTAGTCATGCCTGCAACGCTAATGCGTCCAGAGCCGACGATATAGACACCAAACTCGTCTTTCAAACGTGCCACTTGGGCTTTGCTTAAACCTGAGAAACTGAACATGCCATTTTGGCGAGAAATAAAACTGAAGTCCTGAGTCACGCCCTCAGCCTTTAAGCTATCAACAAACAGAGTACGCATTTCGGCGATACGTTCACGCATCTCTTTGACTTCCTGCACCCACATGGCTTTCAGAGCTGCATCATTTAATATCGTGCTGACGATCAGTGCGCCATGGGCTGGCGGATTAGAATAGTTGGCGCGTATGGTACGTTTCACTTGGCTAAAAGCACGTACGGCAGCATCAGCATCTTCAGCCACCACAGTCACGGCGCCAATACGCTCGTTGTATAAACCAAAGTTTTTAGAGAAAGAGTTAGCGACCAGCAACTCAGACACTTTAGACGCGACTAAACGCAGACCTGCCGCATCTTCTTCAATGCCAGCACCAAAACCCTGATAAGCAAAGTCAAACAGTGGTACGAGTTTCTTATCAGCACACAATTGAGCAACAAGTTCCCATTGCGCCAACGTTAAATCGATACCCGTTGGGTTATGGCAGCAACCGTGTAGCAGCACGACATCACCCGCATTGGCGTGAGACAAGTCAGTCATCATGGTATCGAAATCGATGTCATGGGCTTCTGCTTTGTAATAACCGTACTCTTTAACCGTTAAACCCGCCGTTTCAAAAATATTTTGATGGTTGGCCCACGTTGGATTGCTCACCCAAATAGTGTGCGAATCGGTATTACGCAGTAAAAACTCAGCAGCAATACGCAGTGCTCCTGTACCACCAGGAGCTTGCGCTGTGGCAGCACGGCCAGAAGAAATTAATGCACTGCCTTCGCCGAACAACAAGGTTTGTACTACACTGTTATAAGCTTGAACGCCTTCAATGCCTAAGTAGTTTTTGGTCTTCTCTTGCTCAAGTAAAATGGCCTCGGCTTTTTTCACTGAAGCCAGAACGGGAGTCTGTCCTGCCTCATCCTTATAAATGCCAACACCAAGATTAACTTTATCCTGACGCGGATCAGCTTTAAAGGTATCGGTTAAACCAAGAATTGGATCAGCGGGTGCGAGTAATACTTGAGAGAAAATCATGACTACGTATCCTAATATGCGCGTGTAGGGGAAATTTCGGCTTATTTATACCACTGTCTTTAAGGGGGTAATAGCGACTTAAGTCCCTTCTTAGGGAAATTATTACACTATTGTCGATTCAACAATAAAAAGTACATTTTATTACGCAATTACTAGCCAAATAGTGACATTATTTAAATAAAGCGATTTACAACATCTAGATCACAAAATCACTCAGTTTTGTATTGTAGAGAAGAAACAGGTCAGAAGTCGCAATACTGAATGAGTAAAATAGTGGGCTTGGGCCTAACCAATCTATAGCTGTAGTTATACTAGATTAAGAATCATAAAATGTGGATGTAGAAGTTACAAAGCAAAAAAGCCCTGACATCAGTCAGGGCTTTTCTGTTTTTTGGTACCCGAGGCCAGACTTGAACTGGCACGCTGTTACCAGCGAGGGATTTTAAATCCCTTGTGTCTACCGATTCCACCACTCGGGCAAACTCTTTATATTAACAACTGGAATCGTGTCATTAATACTTTAATCTATGGAGGCGCGACCCGGAGTCGAACCGAGATCGACGGATTTGCAATCCGCAGCATAGCCATTCTGCCATCGCGCCCAAACTGCCAAATTTATTAAAATTTGGAGCGACATATCGGGTTCGAACCGATGACCTATACCTTGGCAAGGTATCGCTCTACCAACTGAGCTAATGTCGCCTATCATTGCGCTTAATCATTTGAACTCATGCTCGGCATGCTTTCCCTTGACTGCGGATTGGCATTCTACCGATTTAGACCTCAGAGTCAATCAACAATTTTTAAAAAATGATCTAAGCCGCATCGTTTGCCCAATAAACCGCCACACCTCAGTAAAGTTGATGTTTCATTCATCAATTTAGGCTTTTTTCCGATACTGATGCCGATGCTACCGCTAATTAAATGCGGCAGATAAACAGGGGATCATGGTGAGCTATGGAGTCGAGTCCAATAAAATTGTAGAAGTATAGAAAAACAAAAGCGCCCTATTGGGCGCTTTATTCAAAGGTTAGGCAAAGTCATTAATCACTCGAGCAAAACCTACGTGGGCAATTTACGCAGGTAGAGATAGCGTCGTTAAACCTAACATAGTTTGCATTACGCCAACCACTTGGCAACTGTAACCAAATTCGTTGTCATACCATACATAAAGAATGGCACGCTTGCCTTCTGCAATAGTCGCTTGTGAATCAACCACACCCGCGTAGCGAGAACCCACTAAATCGCTCGATACAATCTCAGTAGAGTCTGTGTAATCAATTTGATTTTGCAGTGGTGATTGTAACGCCGTATCTTTCAGATACTCGTTAAGCTCATCTTTACTGGTTTCAGCATTCAGGTTCATGCTGATGATCGCCATAGAGACGTTAGGCGTCGGCACACGAATCGCGTTACCAGTTAACTTACCAGCTAATGCAGGCAAAGCTTTAGCAACCGCTTTTGCTGCACCCGTTTCAGTGATCACCATGTTTAATGGTGCACTACGGCCACGACGGTCAGCGGTATGATAGTTATCAATCAGGTTTTGATCGTTGGTATAAGAATGAATCGTTTCAACGTGACCATTCTCGATACCATATTTATCATTCACAGCTTTCAGTACTGGCGTAATAGCATTGGTGGTACAACTCGCCGCTGAAACGATAATGTCTTCAGGGGTAATATCGCCTTCGTTTACACCGTAAACGATATTCTTAATCGCGCCTTTTGCAGGAGCCGTCAGTAATACTTTGCTGGCACCAGGGCTCTTAAGGTGTAAACCAAGACCCGCTTCATCTTTCCAAATACCCGTGTTATCAACAATCAATGCATCATTGATGTCGTATTTAGTGTAATCCACTTCGTCGGGTGAATTAGCATAGATCACTTGGATATAAGTGCCGTTGGCTATGATGGCGTTGTTCTCTTCGTCAACTTCAACAGAACCATTGAAAGGACCATGAACTGAGTCACGACGCAGTAAACTCGCGCGTTTTTCTAAATCGCCTTTCTTACCGCCACGTAAAACGATAGCGCGTAACCTTAACTTATTGCTGCGACCTGTGCGTTCAATCAGCAAGCGTGCCAATAAGCGACCGATACGGCCAAAACCATAAAGCACGACGTCACGCGGCGCGACATCATCGGCATGGTCGATAGCATCGGCCAATTCTTTTGCCATATAGCTTTCAATTTCGCTGACATCAGTATGGTCGCGCCAGTAATTGACAGCGAGTTTACCAATATCCACTTTACATTGTTTAACTGCGAGTTTGCTCAAAGCTTGAACGAAGGGGAAACTCTCGCGTAAACGTAATTTTTCACCGACATGACGACGAACTAAACGGTGCGCTTTAATGATTTCAATCGTAGAAGCATTGAGTAACGGCTTGCCATAGACCACGACTTCAACGCCTTGGTTACGGTACAACTTGCCTAACAAAGGCTGCATCGCCTCTGCCATTTCAAAACGTTCTTGCCAACTTTGTAGGTGTTTATCAGCGCTCATTTACAGATCCTTTATCTCACTTTTCAATAAAATGTACTGAAAGGTTTGAGTAACATGACGAAAAGACCAATAATCTAATGCGGGTTTTAGGGAAAACCCTGTTTTGGTCGGCGCCATTGTAATGAAAGTCGCGCTTTGTTGCCAGTAAGATATTTTCTGTAAATCTGTAATTTTATTAGAAAAATTATCGTTTGGAGAGTGTTTTGAGACAAAATCTAGTAATAATTACATCATTTACCTTAGGGATGAGCTTTTTCGGTCTTTTCGGTTGTGATAATGACCGAAATATCTCAGCAATTTGTAAAAATAATCCTGAAATTTGTGCCGATTTGCATAAGGACAGCTGGTGTTTGACTGAAAAGACCAAGCTTATCCAAAACCGCTACATGTTAAAAGACAACGAAAACCTCACAGGTAAGCAGCTCTACTCACAATTAACCTACCTTGAGGATTACAGCCGTTGCATTGAACTCGCCTCTGGCGTTCAGCATATCATCCACACCAATCGCACAGCAGATAGAGCCAGAGCCTTTAGACTAAGCACTCAAAATTTAAGTTTACTACAAGATCAAACCCGTGAACGGCAAGACCCTTTTATGTCCTATTACCAATGGACTCGCTTTGGCGATACCGCTGCGTTAAATAGATTATTAGAACAGGAAAACGCCGGCGAAGTGACTGACCCCTTTCTACTTGCCCAAGTCGCAACCTATTACAGCAATCGAAATGCCATCAAAGCGCAACAACTCTATCTTAAAGTCTTTGCGGAGATCCATTACGATGATTTCGACGTTAACTGGTTACTTGGGCTCGCATCTGCCTATCGCCAGCAACAAGTTTTAGATAAATCCTATATGCTGACGAAAGCAAATTTACTACTTACGCAGCAGAAGTATTCTGAGGAAAAAATGCTAGCCTTGCTCGGTGGCAATAAGACGTTGGCAACTGAACTCGATTTAAAAGCCCAAGCCCTTATCGATGCGCTAAAAAAGGGCACTTATTCTATGAGTCCAGTAAGACAATGGCTTGATCCTCAAGCGGTTGCCCAAGCGCCAACTGTAGCTGAGGTAGTGCCGCCTGCGCCTGTCGAAAAAGTAAACTAAGCAATCGATGGCAAAATGTTTGCCATCTTGTAATTTTTTACCCAATTAACGCGTAAAAAATGGCGATTTCGCGACCGATGTAAAAAAAATACCTAATTTGTTAATCAAGACAGCGGTAAAATGCCGATTTAACTTGACGATAGCTGTCAGTTTGGTAATTTTACTACCAGTTGAATTTTATAATCACCAGAGGGATATGAGATGACTATCCGTGTAGCAATAAATGGCTATGGCCGTATCGGTAGAAACGTATTACGCGCCTTGTACGAAAGCGAAAAAGCTTATCCAATCAAGATTGTCGCTATTAATGATTTAGGCGACGCTTCAATCAACGCTCACCTGACAAAATACGATTCTGTTCATGGTCGTTTCAATGCCAAGGTTGACCATGATGCCGAAGCGATTTATGTGAATGGCGATAAGATCCTCACTTTCCAAGAACGTGATCCTGCAAAACTGCCATGGGCAGAGCTACAGGTTGACGTGGTGTTCGAATGTACCGGTATCTTCACTTCTAAAGAAACCGTTCAACCACATTTAACCGCTGGCGCGAAGAAAGTGATTATTTCTGCTCCAGGTAAAAATGTGGATGCCACAGTTGTTTACGGTGTGAACAACAACGTGCTGACCTCAGACATGACAGTGATTTCAAATGCTTCTTGTACAACAAACTGTTTAGCCCCTTTTGCTAAGCCGTTAAATGACGAGATTGGTATCGAATCAGGCCTGATGACCACCATTCACGCTTATACCAACGATCAACGTTTATCTGACGTGTACCACACAGATTTACGTCGTGCCCGTGCTGCGGCACTGTCAATGATCCCAACTAAAACTGGCGCAGCAGCTGCTGTAGGTTTGGTTGTACCTGAATTACAAGGTAAATTCGACGGTTTAGCGGTTCGTGTACCTACAGTTAACGTATCACTCGTGGATTTATCTTTCATCGCTGCCCGTGATACGACAGTTGAAGAAGTGAATGCCATTATCGAACGCGCTGCCAGCGTTGCGCCATTGAGCGAAGTGTTAGCGGTAAACAAAGAGCCATTGGTGTCTATCGACTTTAACCACAATGCGTTTTCTTCAAACTTTGACGCCACTCAAACCCGTGTAAACGGTCGTTTAGTGAAAGTGATGTCTTGGTATGATAACGAGTGGGGATTCAGTAACCGTATGTTAGATAACGCGGTTGCACTGATGAACGCCAAGTAAGCGTAAAGTAATCTAGTCATTAGATCCCGCGTTACTCAATCAAGCCTCGCATTTGCGAGGCTTTTTATTGCCTTAGTTTTAATAAAAACAACAGACATAAAAAATCCCCACGCTATGGTAGGGATTTTTATTAGGCTGAAGAAAAGCTAAATAATGGGCTTAGGCATTACCCTTCACTTTCATATTCAGTGTCTTGGCAAAATCCAGCATACGCGTCAGCGGAATAAGCGCCTTAACTCTTAAGTCTTCATCCACAAAAATCTCATGGGTGGTTTTATCGCTGTCGGCGAGTGACGCTTCAATGGCCTGCAAACCGTTCATCGCCATCCAAGGACAGTGGGCACAGCTCTTACAGGTTGCGCCATTTCCGCCCGTTGGCGCTTCAATTAAAATTTTACCTGGCGCCGCCTGCTGCATTTTATAAAAAATGCCGCGATCGGTTGCCACGATAAAACGCTCATTTGGCATTGTCTGCGCCGCTTTGATCAGCTGACTGGTTGAGCCAACCGCATCGGCCATTGCCACCACACTGGCTGGCGACTCAGGGTGCACAAGAATCGCCGCATCTGGGTAAACGCTTTTCATATCGCGCAACGCGTTCGATTTAAACTCGTCGTGAACGATACAATCGCCCTGCCACATCAACATGTCGGCGCCCGTCTGCTTGGCAATATAGCTGCCTAAATGACGATCGGGTCCCCAAATGATCTTTTTGCCTTCGCTGTCTAAGTGCTCAACGATTTCAAGGGCAATGCTCGATGTCACCACCCAATCGGCGCGCGCTTTAACCGCAGCCGAAGTATTGGCGTAAACCACCACAGTATGATCTGGGTGCGCGTCGCAAAAAGCGCTGAACTTATCGATTGGGCAACCTAAGTCCAATGAACAAGTGGCTTCTAAGGTCGGCATTAAAATGGTTTTTTCTGGGCTTAAAATCTTGGCGGTTTCGCCCATAAACTTGACCCCAGCAACGATTAAGGTTTTTGCTGGGTGATCGCGGCCAAAGCGCGCCATTTCTAAAGAGTCTGAAACGCAGCCGCCAGTCTCTTCGGCAAGGGCTTGGATTTCAGGATCGGTATAATAGTGGGCAACCAGAACGGCATCTTTTTCAATGAGCAGTTGTTTGATACGCGCCTTGTAATCGGCTTTTTGCGCATCGGACAAAGGCACTGGTTTAGGCGGAAACGGGTAATCAATGGTTTCTATTGTTGGAGCAAATGGGCTGGGGGCTAACTGACTCATAACACATCCATCAGGATAACTACGTTCGGGAATTATACGTAATCGGGATCAAAAGATTAACCCATTTGTGCAAAGCAAATAAAAAAGGACGCTTTTAGCGTCCTTTTAGTGTCAGTTATTCGTGCCTGCGGCTTAGCGCATCGCTAATAACATCTCTTGAGGCTGCTCAAGATACTGTTTCCACAGATTACAGAAGCGAGCAATCGTACCGCCATCGATCACTCTATGGTCACCTGACCAGCTCACTTGCATGATTTGGCGAGCTTCGACTTCCCCTTTCGCGTTAAAGCGCGGTAGGATTTGCAACTTACCTAAGGCCACAATCGCCACCTCAGGTTTGTTGATAATAGGCGTCGCCACTGTGCCACCTAAGGCGCCAATGTTAGAGATGGAAATCGTGCCGTCTTTCAGATCCGCTGGCGCCACGCGGCCGCTGCGGGCTGCTTGGGTCAGGCGGGTGATTTCTGCCGCCACTTCTAAAATGCTCTTGTCCTGAACATCTTTGATGTTGGGCACCAAGAGACCGACTTTAGAATCCACCGCCATGCCGATATTGTGACGTGCCTTGTAAGTTAGTTCAGTGCAATCCGCATTCACTTGACTGTTCATCACAGGGAACTGACTTAACGCGAGCGACATCGACTTCATGAAGAAAGGCATCATGGTCAGCTTCACTTCATCTGACGAATACTTAACCTTCATGCTTTCACGCAGTGCTACTAAGTCTGTTAAATCAAACTCTTCACAATAGGTAAAGTGCGGAATGCTCGACACAGACTCCACCATCATGCGTGCCATCACAGCTTTTACGCCGCGAATCGGCTCAACCGCGTCAGCGCGTTGAGTCACTGTAGATGTTGGAACTTGGGTTTGAGATGTTTGAGTCGCTTGAACTGGCGCCTCTTTTACCTGAGCCACACTTGGAGCAGAAACATTGCTCGCGCCTTGTTGGAAGCGGGTGATATCTTCCTTATACACACGGCCATGCTTTCCTGTACCAGGTACTTGGCTCAAATCGATATCTAACGACCGCGCCATGCGACGAACTGCGGGGCTGGCTAAGGCTTTACCTTGGCGAGCAGGCTCTGCATTCACAATCTGCGCTGCAGGTGCCGCATTGACCACAGTATCTGTGTTTGTTGTTGCCGCAGGTGCAGAAGCCGTCTGTTCAACTTCAATGGCAAATAAAGGCGCATGTACTTTAGCTAGCTGACCTTTGCGATAATGCAGTTTGGCAATTTTACCCGCTTTAATGGCAGGAATTTGCACCAGTGCTTTATCTGTCATCACGTCGGCAATCGGTTGATCTTCCTCAACCCAATCACCTTCACTCACCAACCATTCAACTAGCTCACATTCAACAATGCCTTCGCCGATATCAGGTAGTAAGAATTCTTCAATGCTGACAGATGAACTGGATGACGTGGTCGCGTTTGTTACTGCCACTGGCTCAGTCACTTTTGCAGTCGTCGCAGCAGGTTCAGCCGTAACAGATTCGCCTGCGATTTCAACGGCATCTTCAATTTTTACGGCATAGAGCGGCGCATGCACTTTCGCAATATCGCCCTTGGCGTAATACAGCTTAGTGACTACGCCCGCAAAAGGCGCTGGGATTTGAACAAGTGCTTTGTCTGTCATCACATCGGCAATAGGTTGGTCTTCAACGACTGTGTCGCCTTCTTTGACCAGCCATTCAACCAACTCACACTCCACAACACCTTCGCCAATATCCGGCAAAATAAAATCTTTAATCATACCGGACTCCTAGAAGGTCACTGATGCTTTGATGGCTTCAAACGTTTTGAAAGCATCTGGCATGTATTCTTTTTCATGAATGAGTGGGTACGGGGTATCTAAACCACAAACGCGGCTGATGGGCGACTCTAGATACAAGAAGCATTCTTGCTGAATCGTCGCCGCGATCTCACCAGCAAAGCCACCGGTTAATGGCGCTTCATGGTTAACCAGTAAACGTCCGGTCTTTTTGACTGAATCGGCAACAGTATCGATATCCCAGGGTGACAAGGTGCGTAAATCGATAACTTCACAGGAGATCCCTTCTTTAGCGGCCATGTCGGCGGCTTTTTCAAGAATTTCCATTTGCGCGCCCCACGCCACTAAGGTGATGTCTTTACCTTCGCGAACCACTTCAGCCTTACCCAGTTCAATTTCATAATCGCCCGCGGGCACTTCGCCAACCGATGCACGATATAAACGCTTAGGCTCAAAGAAGATCACCGGATTTTTGTCACGGATTGACGCCAACAGCAGTCCTTTGGCTTGCTCAGGGTTGCGTGGCACCACCACTTTTAACCCCGGCGTCTGGGTAAAATAGGCTTCAGGTGATTGCGAGTGATAATGGCCGCCCGCGATACCGCCGCCATAGGGCGTACGGAACACTAATCCACCGACATCGAACTCATTACCGCTACGGTAACGGAACTTAGCCGACTCGTTGACGATTTGATCAAACGCCGGAAAGATATAATCGGCGAATTGAATTTCAGCCACGGCGGTCATGCCATTTGAGGCTAAACCATTGGCAAAACCGGCAATACCTTGTTCTGTCAGCGGCGTATTAAAGCAGCGAGCGCGACCGAATTTTTCTTGAAGACCGGAGGTAGCGCGAAATACCCCGCCAAAGTGGCCCACATCTTCACCAAAAACCACCATGCGTTCATCGGCTTGCATGGCAATCGACAAGGCCTCATTGACGGCCTGTAACATATTCATTTCAGCCACGGCTTATAGTCTCCCTGCACTTTTTGGATAGGCTTGCGGATATTTCTTGATATGTTCTTTAAGATCGGCGAGTTGCTTTTTCAGCACTGGCGTCGGCTTGTCGTACACATCTTCAATAATTTCATCTAGCATAGGCACAGGAATTTTTTCAGCCACTTTTACCGCAGCCAATACTTCTTCACGATATTTCTCATGCAGTTTTACATCATCCGCTTCAGCCAACCAACCTTTGTTGATAAGCCATAATTTGAAGCGTTTAACCGGATCGTGTTGCTGCCACTTGGCTTCTTCATCTTTCGAGCGATAACCAGAGGGATCGTCTGAAGAAGAGTGTGCGCCGAGACGGTAAGTCATGGCTTCAATCAGCACAGGCGAATTATGCTCAATCGCATAGGCGCGGGCTTGCTGAGTTGCGGCTAACACGGCCAACATGTCATTGCCGTCTACACGAATGGTGTGCATGCCATAACCCACACCGCGGCTGGCAATACCGTTTCCAGCAAACTGCTCTTCAGTGGGGGTAGAAATCGCGTAGCCATTGTTACGACAGAAGAAAATCACTGGGCATTTCAGTACCGCGGCCATGTTTAGGCCAGCATGAAAATCCCCTTCCGATGCAGCGCCTTCGCCAAAATAACAAACCGCGACTTTGCGCTTACCTTGCATTTTTAAGCTGTAGCCCACACCAGTCGCCTGCGGGATTTGCGTGGCTAACGGTGACGAAATCGTTTGATAATGCAATGCCGCACTGCCGTAATGGATTGGCATTTGGCGACCTTTACCAAGATCTTTCTCGTTACTGAACATCTGATTCATAAACTGTTCAGTGGTAAAGCCGCGATAACGCAGCGCCGCATGCTCACGATATTGTGCGAGGATCACATCTTCTTGATCGAGTGCGGCCACACTGCCGACAATCGCCGCTTCTTCACCCGTACAGGTCATGTAGAAGCTGATGCGTCCTTGACGCTGGGCGCCAAGCATACGTTCATCAAGTACCCGAGTGAATACACAGGTATCGTAAATTTTAGTGGCTAAGGTTTCATCTATCACAGGCAAAACCGCGGTTTCATAAGTGGTGCCGTCGGCTTGTAGAATTCGAAGGATAGGAATGTGTAGCGATGCCTTATCCAAGAAGCCGACACGGTGCACTGTATCAGTGTTGAGTGTTGCTTTGCTCATATTGTGCTCTTGTTATCTCATTACGCATCAAAGCGTTTGATGCGTCTGTTTATACGAATATGCCCGACGAACATTACGTTAACGTAAACTACCTATCAACCATTGGCATAGCTCAAACCACAAGTTATCCCTGCCACGCATGTATATATTGCTTTACAAGCCTAACGCACGTCCGCATTCACCGCAGGGATCAGGCAAATCACAGTGCGATTGCCAATAGGCACTTTGGCATTAGGGAACACGACAGACTCAAACTCATGTTCCACTTTAATTTCTTGCCCACCTTCCCGCGCTAAAACAAAGCCCTTCGGGAAAGATCTGAAGTTTTCGACATCAGTTGCGAAGGTAAATTCAAAATCATCGAAATGTTTATTGATGACGCGGCACACTTGGTACAAGTTAACCTTATCGGCATCAAATGCATCCAGCTCCAACGGCTTAGCGGTGATCAAGCGCATGAACATTTCATGGGTGGCGATAAAACGCGTCATGTCGTTCTGCCCCATGGGATACACTTTGCCAAGTTCAATGGTAAAGGCATCGGCGTCGTAGCGTTCAGAGGAAAAATAGCTGAAGGTTGTGGTCGGTTCATGGTGGAAAAGTACTGTATCGACGCCGCTTGCGGCTAAAAACATAATTTGCTCGCCGCTAAAGGCGCGCCCTGGACGATAGGGATAGATAGCGAACTTTTCATGCTTCGAGGCGCGCATCGCCGTGTGCAGATCATAATGGATGCGCTGACGTCCATCGGCAACCGTAGTATAAAAACGGTCGACATAGGCTTCGAGTTTTTTTGCGCGTACTCGCTCAGGGTTCACTAACCCTGGTGGATTGGAATGCTCACCACTAAATAGACGATTCATGTTTTCGTCAATAATCCGCGTGCCGTTATTAATCGCTAATGGGTTACCAATGAGAAATAAAGTGCGCTGCTTTGCGATGATCTTTTGCTGTAGAAGTTGTTTAATTAAGCTATTGCAGAGTTCAATGGGCGCGGTCTCGTTACCGTGAACACCGCAGGAAAGCACAATATCTTTTCCTTCATTCTGTATTGGTTCGAAAACAATAACACCGGTATCCCACACTTCCACTTGAGTATGATCGCCTAAGTTAAATGAAAATTCGCCATCGAACTGTTCAGGATGGGCTAAGGTGAGCGCTAAAAAATCCTTTGAATCTAACAGAGCTTGTAACACAGAATTCTCCTTATAATGATGTGTAACAGTATTGGCGCAATAGCATAAGTACAGGCAGTAATAACCACTTAAGCATTTATCTCACCGCGGTTAATCTCACTCGCACCTAAAAAACGGCTTCAATACTAACACATGTTTTTAGTGCTGTTCTCAGACATTTATTGCCGTAGGACCCAGTTTTAAGCGGAATGACATTCAACTAAGCTGATTGTTAAATTCTCAGGACATTCCCTAAGAATTTCCCATGATAAATATTCCAACTTGAGGCTTGCTTTTGCACTCAAGTTTTATCACAATCCTTAGCCATCTAGACTTCTATTGGATTTAATTATGGCGTTAGCAACCTTTGGTGCCGGCTGTTTCTGGGGCGTAGAGTATTTTTTTAGACAAGTGAACGGCGTATCGAATGCCACCTGCGGCTATATGGGCGGCAATAATGCGGCGACAACCTATGAAGAAGTCAAAAAAGGCAAAACGGGCCATGCCGAAGTGGTGCAAGTGGAATTCGATCCCGCCCTTGTCAGTTATGAAGACTTGCTCGATGTATTTTGGAAAAACCACAATCCAACGAGTCTGAACATGCAAGGCGGAGATATTGGCACTCAATATCGCAGTACCATTTTCTTCCACGACCGTGAGCAAAAAGCGGCCGCAGAAGCCTCAAAGTTAGCTTTTGCCCGCTCGGGGCGTTGGGGATTACGCCATATCGTCACAGAAATAGTGCCACTGCAACAGTTCCATGTGGCTGAGGAATATCACCAAAATTACATCGATAAGAATAACTTACCGAGTTGTCATATCGAGTACTAAATACGGTCAAATCAGTATTAGATCAACTACTCACAGCTGAATTAGACACAAACAAAAACGCACTCAAATCTGAGTGCGTTTTTTATTTTGAGACGTTAGCTAAACCTACTGCTGCATTAAGCGTTTAGCGCCTTATCAATTAATGCCTGCGCATCTTTGATGATCTCAGCCAAATGCTGCTCACTGATAAAACTTTCGCCGTAGATTTTAAATAACGCTTCAGTGCCCGATGGACGCGCCGCAAACCACCCATTAGCTGTGGTAACTTTGATGCCGCCAATCGCCGCATTATTGCCTGGCGCATGGGTTAACACGTTTTCGATTGTCTCACCTGCAAGCACAGTGGCATTTAAGGTATCGGCATTGAGCAAAGCAAACTTGGCTTTGTTTTCAAGACTGATTGGGCTATCGATACGCTTATAGAAACTTTGGCCAAATTGTTTTACTAACTCTTGGTGACGCTGACCTGGGGTTTTACCTGTCACCGCAAGAATTTCTGCGGCAAGTAACCCTAAAATGAAGCCGTCTTTATCTGTGCACCATGTACTGCCATCACGGCGTAAAAATGCCGCGCCAGCACTCTCTTCACCGCCAAAGGCGATTGTGGCTTCGGCTAAACCGTCGACAAACCACTTAAAGCCCACTGGCACTTCGAGTAACGTTTTGCCGTGGAAAGCACAGATTTTATCGATAAGCGCACTCGATACTAAGGTTTTACCTATGGCTAAGGTATCGCTCCAATCTGGTCTGTGTGTCAGTAAATAATCGATAGCGACTGCAAGATAATGATTCGGATCCATCAAACCCGTACCAGGGCAAACGATGCCGTGACGGTCATAATCGGGATCATTACCAAGGCATAAATCAAAGGATTCTTTATGGGCGAGTAACCCGGCCATCGCGTAGGGAGATGAGCAATCCATGCGGATTTTGCCGTCTTTATCCAGCGGCATAAAGCTAAAGCTTGGATCAACCTTATCATTAACTAACGTGATATCGAGCCCATAACGCGCGGCAATCGGTGCCCAATAGAAAATCCCTGAACCACCGAGCGGGTCAACGCCGATACGCAGCTTAGCGTTGGCAATCGCCTGCATGTCGATAACATTATCTAAATCAGCCACATAGGGTGTAATCAAGTCAATGGCTTGCACATAACCCGAAGTCAGCGCATCGGCATAGGCTGATTTTTGCACGCTAACTAATGCTTGGCGCAGGTAATCATTGGCCCGCGATTCAATCCAAGCCGTGATATTACCTTCAGCTGGTCCGCCATGGGGTGGATTGTACTTGATGCCACCATCCTGAGGAGGATTATGGGAAGGCGTAATGATCAAACCATCGGACAATGCCGCACCCGTAATATTGGCTTCGCGATTGGCGCAAATCACCCCATGGGACACCACTGGCGTTGGCGTAAATCCGTCGTTCTGCTGGATGTGCACTGTGACTTTATTTGCCGCCAGCACTTCAATTGCCGACAAATAGGCCGCATAGGATAACGCATGGGTATCAATCCCAAGGATCAGCGGCCCATCGATATTTGCCGATTGACGGTAGTCCACCACAGCTTGGGTAATCGCCCAAATGTGTTGTTGGTTAAAACTGCCATTGAAGGCGCAGCCTCTGTGCCCAGAAGTGCCAAAGGTGACGCGTTGTTGTACGTCATCCATATTTGGCGTGATGCTGTAATAATGGCTCATCAGTTTTGGAATATTGACCAGATCCGTCTGATTAGCGATTTGTCCTGCCCTTTGATGTATTGCCACCTATGGCTCTCCTGCACTCAATTACAATTAGAAAAAGTAGAAAAATGTCGTACTAACTTGGCTCATCCGCGGATTAAACGCGCTCGGCGATGCCCGCTGCTACTGTCGCATCACAACCAAATTGCACTAAAACTTCCGATAAAATAGTGCGTTTCTTGGCGGTATTGTTGTTACTCGTTACCCAGAAACCACTTGCACCAATTTCTTTTGGGTTAGCCGAAGCACTCGCTTCGAGCAGTTGCTCCTTAGAGCGAGCAAAATACAAACGATCGCGCCCTTGGATCTGCAAAATTTGTGAGAATTGCTCTGGGGCTAATTGATACAAACTTTCGAGCAAAAACAGAAAACGACCTACTGCGCCTTTTTGCTGCGATAACTGATGTTCATCGACTAAGCGACTAAAATCATTCACTGCTGGCACTGTTTGCGCCGCGATGGGCTGAATAGGTTCAGCTTCAAGGCTCGGTTGGCTAATCGCCAAAGGCTGGGGTTGTTCGACCGCATCGACGGACAGGCCGAGTAATCGACGAAGAATGTCAGAGGCGCTCTCACCAATTCGTTCTGTTTTGCTGGCAATATGACGATAGAGCTCTTCATCTACTTCGATATATTTCATAACCTTAATTATCCTTTGTTATTCGACAGGCTTAACCGAAAAAAGTGTACCACAGCGATCGGGGCAGATCATTGCGATCTGTTACCAGTGTATCTATCTCTATCAATCTGATAAAGCGCCATTATTCTAAAAGTGCGGGAAATAGCACAGCAAACTAGCAGTTAATCGACAATTGCCGAAAAAGCACACAAGTTACTGGCCGCCCCCACTATAGAAATGGCAACTGACTTGTCAAGCCAACGGCATTAAGGGCACAATTCGCGCCACGTTAAGCTAAACATATCCAACAGGAATCACCATGAACTTTGTTTCTACAGGCCAAGGACCCGCTGTACTCTTGATCCACGGCTTGTTCGGCAACCTAGATAACCTCAAAGGCCTAGGACAAGTATTAGAAAGCCAGTATCAGGTTATTCGTGTCGATGTGCCCAATCATGGTTTAAGTGAGCATTGGGATGAGATGGATTACCCTCGCCTCGCCACGGCCATGGTTGCATTACTCGACGAACTGGCTATTGAACGCGCCCATATTGTGGGTCACTCCATGGGCGGTAAAATCGCCATGGCGACAGCGTTAGCTCATCCAGAGCGCATTATCAGCATGGTGGCAGCAGATATTGCCCCCGTCGCCTATGAGCCAAGACACGATACAGTGTTTGCCGCATTAGCAAGTCTGCCCTTAGAAGGTCATACCGACAGACGGTTTGCCCTAAACCACTTGATTGACAATGGTATTGACGAAGCAACCGCACAATTTTTACTCAAAAATCTACAACGCACTGATACTGGCTTTCGTTGGAAGCTGAACTTAATTGGGCTAAAGGCTTGTTATCCCAATATTATTGGTTGGCACAATCAGGCGCCAAATCCAGTACAAAGCTATAGCGGCCCGAGTCTATTTATTCGTGGTGGTGACTCAAATTATGTCACTGGTGAGCACAGAAGCGCTATCATGGCGCAATTCCCTGCGGCGCAGGCGAAAACCCTCGAAGGCTGTGGTCATTGGTTACATGCACAGAAACCCGCCATCTTTAACCGGATTGTGTCTGAATTTATTGACAAACAAGCAATGTAAATCAGCAGCAAACTCGACCTAAAGCATATGGCAGCCGCCATCTTGATGTGATATATTCGCGCCTCTTTTGGCCTTAGAACACTCTCGAGGACTAAGAAAGTATGTTATCTCAGTACATGGAACAAATTGAAGCCATCGGCCTGAACCTGTTTTTTGCCTCGATATTTTTCTTTATCGGCATGGCCATCCACGATGTGCTTAAACAAGGTAACGTGCCGAAATTTGGTCGATTTATTGTTTGGTTAGTGTTATTTCTCGGCTGCGCCGGGTTTATTGTAAAAGGTATTATCCAGATCACTTGGGAAGGCTCAGGGATCGGTTAACAATAAGAACATGGCAAAAGAAGCGACAGACAGAACCACCATTGACCTTTTTGCCAATGAAAAGCGCCGGGGCCGCCCACGAAGTAATCCTTTGTCCCGTAGCCAGCAGCTTAAGGTCAACAAACGCAATCAAATCCAGCGCGATAAAGCCAACGGATTAAAGCGAATAGAGTTAAAGGTGTCACAAGATTTGTATGACGCCTTGAATGAGCAGGCATTGGCCAGTAACATCAGCCGTAGCCAGTTAATCGAATTAATTCTTCAGCAACAAGTTGAGTGCTGAACGAGTACCAGCAAGATTAACGTAATAAGTGAACTAGACATTAAAGGATAGACAATGGCAACTGTAGGTCTTTTTTTCGGTAGCGACACAGGTAACACCGAAGCCGTAGCCAAGATGATCCAGAAAAAACTGGGTAAAAAAATGGTTGAGGTGAAAGATATCGCCAAAAGTACCAAAGAACAGATTGCAGAGTATGACTTGCTGCTGTTCGGCATCCCGACCTGGTATTACGGCGAAGCTCAATGTGACTGGGATGATTTCTTCCCTGAACTAGAGCAAATTGATTTTACTGACAAACTTGTCGCTATTTTTGGTTGTGGTGATCAAGAAGACTACGCTGAGTATTTCCTTGATGCCATGGGCATGGTTGGCGATATTGTTCAGGCCCGTGGTGGTATCATCATTGGCCATTGGCCAACTGCAAGCTACAATTTTGAAGCCTCTAAGGGTCAAGTCGATGACGACCACTTTATTGGTTTAGGTATCGATGAAGATCGCCAGCCAGAGCTGACTGAAGAACGTGTTGATGCTTGGGTTAAGCAAATTTACGAAGAAATGTGTTTAGCTGAATTAGAAGATTAATTCTGTTAACCATTTGATTAAAGCGGCTTAACGCCGCTTTTTTTATGCATATATTTCTGACTTGTTGCAACTATCTACTTTTTGTAACTAAGAATAACGACATACCACACTCATGACCAACACAGCCCGCTCTAATCACTGGGATATTTTTTGCACCGTCGTTGATAACTACGGCGATATTGGCGTCACTTGGCGTTTAGCAAAACAAATAGCCAATGAGTATCAGATCCCTGTTAATCTGTGGGTCGACGACCTCGCAAGCTTCTCCCATATTTTACCGACACTCGAACCACTAAAAGCCACTCAAACCTTCAATGGTGTGAATATTATTCATTGGAAAGAGCCTTTGCCTGTAGCGTTTGTCGCAGGAGCTGTGCTCATCGAAGCCTTTGCCTGTGAACTCCCTGAACAGGTAAAAGCGCAGCTGGCTTATTTACATCAGAACGCCCCAAAATCTGTACCTGTTTGGCTGAATTTAGAGTATTTAAGCGCAGAGAATTGGGTTGAAGGCTGCCATGGTTTGCCATCGTTACAAGCCAATGGTTTGAAAAAGTATTTCTACTTTCCCGGTTTTAGCGCCAAAACGGGTGGACTCATTTGCGAGCAAAATTTGTTTGCAGAGCGTGATGCTTGGCAAGCTGATACTGCCAATAAATTGCAGCTTTTTACTGATCTAGGTCTTAAGGACATTCAGGCACAAGACACTGTTATTAGCGTTTTTAGCTATGAGACCGAGGCGCTACCCGCATTATGTGAGTTATGGCAGCAATCGGTAGAAAAAATCCATGCGCTGATCCCCAAGGGGCGTAGCTTAAACAGTCTGACACATTTACTGCCCTGTGAAATTGCCGCTCTAGTGCCGGGTCAACAGATAAATCATGGCAATTTAACCCTGCACATTTTACCTATGACAGACCAACAGGGGTTTGATCGCCTGCTCTGGAGCAGTGATTTTAATATCGTGCGCGGTGAAGATTCCTTTTTACGTGCCCAATGGGCCGCAAAACCCTTCATTTGGCACATTTATCCCCAAGAAGATGATTATCACCTCGTAAAATTAGAAGCTTTTCTCAAACTTTACTGCGATAATCTGCCACCTAAAATTGCTTGTTATTGGTCTGAATTGAATCTCGCGTTCAACCAAGCACAGCAATCAGCCGTGAGCCTTCACTGGCAAAACCTTAATCCTGTTAATTTGCCCTTGTTGCATCACCATGCTAAACAATGGCCAATTAATGCATTAAATGCTGCAGATCTCGCTACTCGACTAGTTCAGTTCGTTAAAAACAGCTAAGATACTGCGCGAAAACAGAAAAATCTAAATATAGGAAATAGTGTAATGAAAACTGCTCATGAAATCCGTCCTGGTAACGTGATCATGTTAGATGGCAGCCCATGGGTTGTGCAGAAAACTGAAACAACTCGTTCTGGCCGTAACGCTGCTATCGTTAAGTTAAAGTTGAAAAACTTACTGCTTAACTCTGGAACTGAAACGACTTTCAAAGGTGAAGATAAGTTAGAAGACATCATCTTAGATCGTCTTGACTGCACATATTCTTACTTTGCAGATCCTATGTTTGTATTCATGGATGCAGAATACAACCAATACGACGTAGAAGCTGAAAACCTAGGTGATGCAGCGGCTTATATCGTTGACGGTATGGAAGAAACTTGCCAAGTGACTTTCTATGATGGCAAAGCTATCTCTGTTGAAATGCCAACCACTATCGTACGTGAAGTGATCTACACTGAGCCTTCAGCTCGTGGCGACACTTCAGGTAAAGTGATGAAGCCAGCGACTATCACTGGCGGTGGCACAGTAAGTGTTGCTGACTTCGTGAAAGTAGGCGACAAAATTGAAATCGACACTCGTACTGGTGAATTCAAGAAGCGCGTTTAATCGCCCTTCTCGTTTCCAGACGAAGAAAAGCCAGTGCTTGCACTGGCTTTTTTGTCGCTATTTTTTAGTCACTCATTTTTAAGACTCTTGAGTCATTGAAGGGGTTAAAACTTTTATAAGTAATAATTCCCTTATTCATAAAAGCGTTAGCATTGCGGCCCTAAGAAACGTCGCTCCCAAGCCCCTATCTCACTCAAATAACTTTGGAATTCAATTTCCTTCACCGATACAAAGCCAGTGACAAAATCGTCCCCGAGTAAGCGTCGTGCCGAATCACTTTGGCGCATTTGCGTTAACGCAGCTAAAAATGTCTGCGCGAGGTCATGGCTGCTCTCATAAGCGCTCCCAGTTTCTGGTGCACTTGGCGATAATTTTTCTTCCATTCCGGCAAGGCCCGCTGCCAAAGATGCGGCAATCATCAGGTACGGATTAGCATCGGCGCCCGCAATGCGATTCTCTACCCGTCTCGCTACTGGAGCACTTAATGGCACACGTAAGCCAGTGGTGCGATTATCAACGCCCCAACTTAAATTAATCGGTGCTTGACTGCCGGAAATGTAACGTCTAAATGAATTGATATTGGGTGCGAATAACAACATTAAATCAGGTAGATACTTTTGTAATCCGCCGATATAGTGGTGAAAACGGTCAGTGTCGCTACCATCAGCATGGCTGAAAATATTATTACCTTTATCATCGACGACACTTTGATGTAAATGCATAGAACTGCCGGGTTGACCCGCTATGGGTTTCGCCATAAAAATTGCATTCAAGCCATGTTTAATGGCGATTTCTTTCGCCGCGTATTTAAACATAAAGGCTTGATCCGCTAAGGCCAGCGGATCGCCATGCACTAAGTTAATTTCATATTGCGATAGTCCCATTTCATGGATCCAAGTATCACCTTTAATCCCAATCGCATCGATGGCGGCATTAAACTCATCCCAAAATGGCGCGAGTTCATTGAGCATATTCATGCTAAACGCAGATTGACCATTTTCAGCTCGGCCACTTTTTGAAATGGGTGCCTGATACGGCACACTCGGATCGGTATTGGCTTCAGTCAGATAAAACTCAATCTCAGGGGCCACCACGGGCGTTAACCCAAGGGCTTGGTAACGGGCCAACACATTTTTTAACATAGAGCGCGGCGCAAATGGACATAAATTGCCATCCAGTAATACGCAGTCATGGATGGCAAATGCGCGCGGCACTGTGCTCCATGGGATCATCTTGAGGGTGCTGTAATCGGGGACGAGTAAAAGATCAGGATCAGCATCAGGGAAAACTGGATCGTAGGAATACTCACCGGTAATCGCTTGCATCGAAATCGCTTGGGCAATACGTAATTCAGCACCCTGAGCAAAACTTCGGGCTGGCATAAGCTTTCCCCTTGGATAGCCTGAAATATCAGGGAATAAACACTCGACATCACGTATTGTGCCGTGCTCGAAAAACGCAGTAAGAAGAGTTGAGTCCATTTGATTCGTTTGCCACTAATGTTGAAAATAATGCCCTGAAGGATGCAAAGTATAATCAGGCTTTGATTTGAAAAGCTACATGGCGACGATGAAATATGTAAAATATAAATGACAATTCCGTAAAATATAATTTGACATCAGTTGAAAATATTCATTTAACAGTGTAATCGTGTTTATCCTAGTTCAAGCCTCCTCACTCTTTACTCACCTTTTACTCATTCTAGCCGCCTAACCCCATTACGGCAGACATAAAAAAACCAGCCGTAGCTGGTTTCTTATATTAATCGTGACAGAAGTTATGCAATCACAATAAAGCCGATAAATGCTATTACTGCTGCGATAAGTGCATAAGGTAACTGAGTCACAGCATGGCTCACTAAGTTACAACCTGAGCCTTGGGCGGCCAATACGGTTGAATCTGAGTAGAAGCACGCTTGGCTACCAAATGATGATGCAGACAATAAGGCCCCAATGACTAATGGGATGTCCGCCCCAACCGCTTGCGCTAATGGCATCACGATAGGAATCGTCACGGCAAATATACCCCAGCTCGAACCTGTGGCAAATGCGAGTATAGCCATAGATAAGAACACTACCGCAGGCAGCAATTTAGGTGTCATAAATGGGCTTAATGATTCAATGACGTACTGCGGCAGTAACAACTGATCGCACACATCCTTAAATACAAACGCCGCAATCACAGTGCTAATGGCCGGTAGCATGCTTTTAAAGCCATCGATCATTTGGTCCATCATCTCTGAAAATGGCATCAAGCGCTGCACTGCATAATAAGGAATCGTGATAACTAAGGTCGCCAGCAAGCCTTTCCACACGTCGATATCAAAGTACACGGTAAAGGCAACTAATAAACCAATGGGCACTAAAAAGTTATGCAGTTTGCCCTGATTATCGGCGTGCTTAAATTCCTCTTCTATGGCTTTAACCGCATATTCATCCGAAGTTTGAACTTGGTCGAAATCCACTTGCGCTTCAGCGGGTTCACCTTGGGCAGCGCGCAGCTGCGCAGTCTTCATTGGACCAATGGCGGGCACAATACCTAATGCGACAAGTAGCACCATAGCCACAGCTAACCAAGCATAAAGCATGTAAGGAATAGCTTGCATATAAACTGCAATGCCTTGACCTTCGGCTGCCACACCGTTATCCACCAGTAATCCACCAAAAAATACCGCCCAAGTCGATAATGGCACTAACACACACACGGGCGCGGCGGTGGAGTCCACGACATAGGCGAGCATTTCACGGGACACTTTAAATTTATCCGTTACACGCTTCATGGTTTCACCCACGGTCAACGCATTGAGATAGTCATCGATAAAAATCACGATCCCAAGGATAAAAGTCATTAATAGGGAAGATTTAGGTCCTTTCGCCAATTTAAGTGCATTGCGCCCAAACGCTAATGCGCCGCCAGTTCGTACTAAAAGTGCGATGAGCGCGCCAAAACCACCACACACCAGAATCAACCAACCTATGGTTTCATCGGCCATAACCTTCAATGACACACTAGCAAAATTGTTTAAGACTTGACTGGGTTCGAGTAACAGGAAACCGGTTACCGCACCTATGATCAAAGATAAAATAGGACGGCGTAACCAAATAGCTAACACCAATACCACCAAAGGTGGAATGAGACTTAACGCTGTCGGTTCAGACATGCACTTAGGTCCTCTAAATAAATCGCCTAAAAGGCAAATGGTTTTAGAATAACGCCTGAAATCAACACGATTCAGAACGTCAACACAGCTGCTTCATGATGACTAACCCTGGAGATAAAACCCGCGAATTGCTTGCTATCTAAGGTGCCTTGCCAAAAACATCGCGCAGAAAATAAAGCGCATCGAATATTGAGTCAACTATAAATTTAACTTGATAGAAAATAAATTTAATTCCCGCGAGACAATTTTACATAACCATATAATCTAGAAGACTTTTAACGCCATTGTAACTTAAACATTTATGATCTTCTTAGCTTAATAAGCATTCAATAAATATGCCTAATTATCACAAAATAAAATGCCGCTTGCATAAGTTTACCTTATCAAAAATCTGTGATTAAAAATCAACCATTAAGTATCAGCTAAAATACATTTTCTTCTGTCACGATTGATATGGCTAATATAGAGAAATTAAATATGGGTCAGCTAATGAAAACGCATTTTCATCTTTCGAAATGAAAAAACATAAACAAGATTCCCCTACCAACCCAATAGATAAACAATCTTAAAATCATGCCAATATCAGAACATAAAACTTGTGCAGATTTCTTTAATCGACTGTTAAAGCATATTTAACTGAGGGATATTTATAAAAAAAGCGCAATTCTGTGCTTACCCCCCCTTTCATCTGCAATGAAATTTCGTTATGGTGCGCTAACTTAAGCCAAAACTTTATGCATGTTCCGAGGTGTAAATGCGCCCTATCATCAAATCCAACAAGCTGGATACCGTTTGCTATGACATCCGCGGCCCAGTGCACAAGGAAGCCAGACGTTTAGAAGACGAGGGGCATCGAATCCTCAAACTCAACATTGGTAATCCGGCCCCCTTCGGTTTCGAAGCGCCTGAAGAAATTGTGCGCGATGTGATCCTCAATTTACCCAGTGCCCAAGGCTACTGTGAGTCAAAAGGATTATTCTCTGCCCGTAAGGCCATAGTGCAGCATTATCAAGCCCAAGGGATTTTTGGTGTCGATATCGAAGATATCTATATAGGTAACGGCGTTTCAGAACTCATTATGATGGCAATGCAAGGCCTGCTGAATACCGATGATGAGATCTTAATCCCCTCACCAGACTATCCCCTGTGGACAGCAGCGGCGAATCTCGCGGGCGGCAAGGCTGTGCATTATCGCTGCGATGAAGAAGCGGACTGGTTCCCCGATCTCAACGACATTAAAAGTAAAATTTCATCACGTACTCGCGGCATAGTGCTGATTAACCCGAACAACCCAACCGGAGCGGTATACAGCAGAGAATTACTGCTGCAAGTGGTTGAACTGTGTCGTCAACATGATCTGATCCTTTTTGCCGATGAAATTTACGATAAAATTTTATACGACGAAGCCAAGCATATTCCTGCTGCGGGTCTATCAGACGATATTTTAACTGTTACTTTTAACGGCTTATCAAAGGCTTATCGTGCAGCAGGATTTCGTGTTGGTTGGATGATGTTATCTGGCAATCTTAAGGCTGCTAAAAGTTACATCGAAGGCTTAGAAATGCTGTCCTCGATGCGCCTCTGTGCAAACGTGCCCAATCAACATGCAATTCAAACCGCGCTCGGCGGTTATCAGAGTATTAACGAGCTTATTTTGCCTAATGGCCGCCTCACAGTCCAAAGGGATGCCTGTTACGAATTGCTTAACCAAATTCCAGGTGTGAGCGTTAAAAAACCAAAGGGCGCACTCTATGCCTTCCCTAAACTGGATATGAAGAAATTCAACCTAAGGGATGATGAGCGTTTAGTGCTGGATTTACTCAGAGAAAAGAAAATCCTGTTAGTGCACGGCACGGCCTTTAACTGGCCTGAGCCTGACCATTTACGAGTGGTTTTCTTGCCCTATAAAGAAGATCTGAAGAAAGCATTTACCGAGTTTGGCGCCTTCCTCGAAAACTATCGGCAGTAAGTTTATCCTCAGTTAACAGTTTGAGTCATAAAGCGATCCTAGTGGTCGCTTTATTTTTAGCTATTTCTTTAAATCCTCCACGCTCATGCTCACGTGTCATCCAAGGCTGTGATAATCTAAGACTTCACTAGCGTCAATACTGCCTATTCACTCGTATCATGTCTTCCATTGCAGCTTGTCGCCTACCGATTTCACTCTTTAGCAGGAAAACTATGAGTCACTTATTTGCGCATTTAGCTCGCATGAAACTTATCCAACGCTGGCCTTTGATGTACAACGTTCGCACTGAAAATGTTCAAGAACACTCGCTGCAAGTTGCCATGGTGGCCCATGCACTGGTGATCATCAGTAATAAGAAATTCGGCACGACGCTCGATCCCCATCAAGCCACGAGTCTGGCGATTTTTCACGATGCCAGTGAAATTCTCACGGGTGACTTACCGACGCCGGTAAAATACTTCAATAAAGAAATTGAAGCCGAGTATAAAAAGATTGAGGCGATTGCCGAGCAGCGCATGTTAGATATGGTACCAGAGGAATTTAAAGAAGATTATCGCAGTCTGTTCATCAGCGATTACGCCGATCCTGTTTACAAGACCATAGTGAAATCGGCTGATACTCTGTGTGCCTATCTTAAATGCCTTGAGGAAAATCGCGCTGGCAACAGTGAATTTAATACCGCCCGCAAGCGACTTGAAGACATGCTGGCGACGAATCCCGATCCCGCAGTACAGTATTTTATGAACTGCTTTGTGCCCAGTTTCACCTTGAATTTAGACGAAATTAACAAGATGCTTTGATTTTCCACTCTCGCTAGGAATGCATATGACTTCAAGTGTTTGGCAAGAACGCCGTCATGGTGAAGATAAACAACGGCGCTTTGATCACCGCAGCCCCTACCAAAGAGACAGGGCGCGTATTCTCCACTCGGCCGCCTTTCGCCGCCTTCAGGCCAAGACCCAAGTGCTCGGCGTTGGCATGAATGACTTCTATCGCACCCGATTAACCCACTCACTCGAAGTCTCGCAAATTGGCACCGGCATAGCCGCGCAGCTCAGACGTAAATATCCACAACATAAACAGCTGCTTTGCTCTATGAGCTTATTAGAGTCCCTGTGCTTGGCCCACGATATTGGTCATCCTCCCTTCGGCCACGGTGGCGAAGTCGCATTAAATTACATGATGCGCGACCACGGCGGTTTTGAAGGCAATGGCCAAACCTTTCGTATTTTATCGAAACTTGAGCCTTACACATTAGATTTCGGGATGAACTTATGTCGGCGTACCATGCTCGGGATTTTGAAATACCCTGCGCCGCACTCGAAGCTATTTGTCGCGGGTGAACATAATGAAATCACCAACCACAGACAGTTAAAACCGTCACAATGGCCGCCGGTTAAGGGCATTTTCGACGATGATAACGACATCTTCGCTTGGGTGCTTGAGCCTTTGTCTGAGGCGGATAGCCGTCGTTTTACATCAACTCAGCAAGGTTCACACCCCGCCCTGCACCACTATCCACATCTGCGAACCCAGTTTAAATCCTTCGATTGCTCGATTATGGAACTGGCAGATGACATCGCCTATGCGGTGCACGATCTCGAAGATGCGATTGTGATGGGCATAGTCACAGCGTCCCAGTGGCATCAAGATGTGGCGCCGACACTGACCAACAGCAGCGATGCGTGGATAAAACAAGAGCTGGCAGATATTGGCAACAAGCTGTTTTCCCATGAGCATCACCTACGTAAAGATGCCATAGGCACACTCGTTAATGGCTTTGTCACCGCTATTGTTATCTCAGAAGATGACGTGTTCGAAGAGCCATTATTACGCTTTAATGCGACGTTAGAGCCAGAATTTGCCATTGCGCTCAATGTGCTCAAGCAACTGGTTTATAAATACGTGATCCGTAAACCTGAGATCCAAATGCTCGAATATAAGGGCCAGCAGATTGTGATGGGATTATTCGAAGCCTTCGCTTCCGATCCCGAGCGTTTACTGCCACTGAACACCCAAGAGCGCTGGCGCGAAAGTGAGCAACAAGGCTTAAACAGTCACAGAGTGTTGGCGGACTATATTTCAGGGATGACAGATGAGTTTGCGGGGCGACTGTATCAACAGCTATTTAGCCCCAAAGCGGGCTCAAATGTGGAACTGAGCAAGGAAATGTAGGTAAGCAGACATTGCGCGGCCCGACTTGCTATAAAGCCAGACCGTTTGTAAATGTACGAGTTTCTATAAAAGCTAGACTTTCTACAGAGTCAGCGATCACAGCCGTTCTTTATCAAAATGCGAAAGATAAAAGACAAAAAACCACCTTACGGTTAATGCCGTTCACTTAAGAGTGAACGGCATTTTTCTTGGTCTAACCGGGAACTTGTTTTTGCTCATTTTAAGAACTCGTGGATATGCCCTTTCCCGTTTACCATCCAGCTT